>CAXTMA010000174.1:0-8967 GCA_964245015.1 uncultured Beijerinckiaceae bacterium
CGATCACCGGGGCCACGGCGGCGATGGCGGAGTTGCCGCAGATCGAGTTGCCGCACGCGATCAGCACCGCCATGCGGGTGCCGAGCCCGAGCAGGCGGCAGATGGCGAAGCTGGCGGCGATGGCGACCGCCACCGTGCCGGCGATGCCGCCGATCATCGCCGGGCCGATCGCGAGCACCGCCTGCACCGACACCGAGGCGCCGAGCAGCATCACCGCGACCTCCAGCAGCAGCTTGGCCGAGATCTCAATTCCGGGCCGGAACAGGGCGGGTGGCGTCCACACCGTGCGCAGCGCAACGCCGAGCAGGATCGCCAGCACCAGCGCCTCGACGTAGGGCTGGCCGGCGAGCCGCTCCTCGACGCCCTGGACCACCATGGCGACCACGGTCACCGCGAGGCACAGGAGGAGGCCGGGCAGCACGCGACCGGCGCCGGAGAGGGGCGTCGTGCGCCCCGCGGCGGAATGGGCGATGGCAGGTCGATCGGTCATGGGCGCTCCGCGCTTCGGATGCGACCAACATCGTGCCGCGCGACCGGACCTTCCAACATGCCAGCGCCATCAGCCGCGGCGCGAGCACCTTCACCTCGCACAAGTGCATCGCCGTCAGCTTGGCGAGTGCCTGCTCGGCTTGCGCCGTCAGCTGCAACCCGACCCGCCTGCGGTCCACTAATCCCCGATCGGTCCCGCGCCCACGCCGGTCCTACGACGCGCGCGACGGGCTGCTGGGGGCTGTTGTCAGCCGTGGAACGAATCTGGGGAAGGGGCAAGAGGCTATCCCTCCCGCCATCGCCAAGTCATCCCGCCAGCTTCTTGAGAAGGCTTTTGCCGGTGTCCAGCGTGGCGCCAAGCTGCTTGACGAGGCCGAGTTCGTCCGACGACCCCCAACGCTCGACGATCTTGCCGTTCTCGAAGCGGCTAATCTGCATGCCGCGCGCCTCGAAGGTCTTACCGGTTGGCGCGATGCCCATGAAGTCGCCCTTGTGCGTGCCGTGGATCTTGTACGCCATGGCAACATTAGTCTCGTCTTGAACGATATGCTCGACGGTGACCTTGAGGTCGGGAAATGCGGTGCGCATCATTGTGAACAACTTGATGTATCCATCAGGTCCTTTGCCCTGACCAGGGGCCGGATCATGCTCGACGACATTTGCCGAGAAGATGTTGTGCAATGCCTGCAGGTCACCGCTTGATATGGCTTCACCGAGCTTCTTCGTCGTCTCGAGGTTTTGTTCCTTGCTCATGTGAAATCCTTTTTGCCGGATTGCCGAACAGTTTACGTTGAGGTCGATTCAACAGGCTCGGACATGAATCGATCCCCAACGGTGCGCCGACGAATCGTTGTGCCCGGTACCGTACGCAATGTCGGCATCGATTAGGACGCGTCCACGCCGCACCTTGGACCGCGCCGATGTCTGAACGTCAGCTTCAGAAAGCGTCTTTGCACGCGTGAGCGACAGACTCGGGCGCACAGACGCCCAGCTGATCTACGGCAATGGATGGCCGAAAACGGAATGGCTGGTTCCGGACAGCAAAAGTGAGAGAGCGGACGTTCACGTGCTCATCGTGGTATATTGCTGATGCCGAGCTCGTCGCGTACCACCCGCCGCAACATCAACCGCGCGCAACAAGCCCTGGGGCACTCGGCTGCGTTCCGCCAGCGCACCAAAAGCTGCTTCATCCATGAGCCAGTCGGTTGATGAAAGCAGCGATGCGGTGCGCCCAGGCGTGACCCGTGGAAGGCAAGCTCCGAGGGACCGCCCCGCTCAGCGGAGAAAAGCGGATAACGCTTAAAGCAGGGCGGCCGGGTTCTCCTCGGCGAGCCAATGGCCGCAGCTCGGGATGGCGCCGACCTCGACCTGCCTAAAGACCTCGCCCAGCATCGCCCCCCGCGATCGGCACGAAGAAGCTCGACGTTCCGCCCAGCGCCAGCACCGGCAGCTTCAGTTTGCCCGTTTCGCCAGGGCGGCGCGGTTGACCATGCCATGCGCGAAGTCCTTGAGGCGCGGGTTGATCGCCCGCTGGAGCGCAAGCTCGGCCTCCTGTTCGAACAGGTCGCCGACAAACGCCTTCTTGACAAAGGCCGCGTCGAACAGTGGCGAGCCGTCCGCAAGAGCCGGAGCGATGCCAGCCGCGCCGAGGAGGGGCGCCGCGATCAGGGGACGTCTCATGGTTGTCCCTTCGGGATGTCATCGACCCAATCACGGTAGCGTGCAGGGCAAGTCCACCTCAGGCCGGGATGCGCGAGGGGTCGGCCGGCTCCTCCGTCGCTACCGCGTTGAGCTGGTGGCGGAAGTCGGACAACGCCTCGTACACCTTGAGCCGCGCCCGCATCACCGAGCCGAGCGGGCGGTGCGCGGCGAGCGAATGCGCCGGCCGGAAGCTCATCACCTCGTCGAAGTAGCGCCGGCGCTCGGCGCTGCCGGCGTCCTGCCGCGGCAGGCGGATCGTCGCCACGGTCAGGTAGGGCGTTTCCGCTTCCTTCCACTCGACGGAGGTGTCCTCGATCGGCTGGCTGGCAGCATCCGTCCAAAGCTGCGCGCGCAGTTCGAACACGGCGTCGTGGTCGCGCAGGTAGCCGACCGCGGCGTGGCGGAAGCCGTCGGGGTCCGATTTGACGTCGACCTCCTGCCCGGTGAGCGCCTGCTGCTCCGCGCCGACGGGAAAGGCGGCGATCTTGGCGACGTGCTCGCCGAAGCGGATCGGCGCCTGGCTGTGGTACGAGTCGGTTAGCGGATGGCTGAAGGGGTGGCCGAAGAAGCCGGCTTTCGAGCTTCCGCCGCCCATCGCCTGCAGCGCCGCGTTGGCGCCGCGCGCCACCGCCGACACGGCGGACTTCACGCCGGTCTGCACGCTTTCGGGCAGCCTCGTCGCCGCGAGGATCTGCTTCTCGTCCTTGAGGAACTGCTGCGCCGTGCCGGACGGGAAGGTCGCCCCCGTCGCCAAGAGGAAGTCCTGCGTCGCGTCGCCGTGGCCGGGCAGCGTCTCGCCCGTGACGCCGAACACCTTGATGGACATGCCGCGATGGGTCGACACCCTGTCCGGCAGGGTTTCGCCCGGCCCCTGGGCGAAGCGCACGGCGACGTCATAGCGGCCGGGCGCGGCGAACAGGCCCTGCGCCAGCTCCGGCGGCAGGCCGGGTGCGACCGTCAGCTCGCCCACCGCGACGGCCGTGCTCTTGGCGTGCGACGCGCGCACCGCGTGGTTCTCGCGCCCGGCGACGACCTCGCTCTGCCTGGTCATGGCGTCGATGATGCCGGCGATCGCCTCCGCCTCGTCGGGCTGCGGCGCCTCGATGGTGGGGGCATAGCGAAGCGGGACCCGCCTCGCGCGCGCATTGGAGGTTTCAATCATCTCGTTTTCCCTCTCCCAAGCTTCCGCTGCAGTCGCGCCGGTTTGCCTCAATGGCGAGCTAGGCGAGGTTGAACACGACCTTGACGCAGCCGTCCTTCTTGTCGCGAAACGCCTTGTACAGGTCCGGCCCCTGCGTCAGGTCGGTGCTGCGGTGCGTGACGAGCGAGGTCGTGTCGAACTTGCCCTCGCCGATCAGCTTGGTGAGGGGTTCGAGGTAGCGCTTCACGTGGGTCTGCCCGCTCTTCAGCGTCAGCCCCTTCTGCACCACCGCGCCCATGTTGACGGGGATGAGGTTGCCGTAGACGCCCGGCACGGAAACGATGCCGCAGGAGCGCACGGCGCGGATCGCCTCGTTGAGCACGTAGGGGCGCTCCGTCGCGGTGATCTTCTCCTGGATGGTCGACAGGACGTTGGCGATGCCGTGGCCGGCGGAAGCCTCCATGCCGACGCAGTCGATCACGCTGTCGGCGCCGGCGCCGCCGGTGATCTCCTTGATGCGGTCGTAGACCTGCTCCTTCTCGAAATCGATGACGGCCGTCGCGCCGAACTTCCGGGCCAGCGCGATACGCTCCGGCACGGTGTCGATCATGATGATGCGCTCCGCACCCTTGATCTTGGCGCACTGCACGGCGAACAGCCCGACCGGGCCGGCGCCCCAGATCGCCACCGTGTCGCCTTCCCCCACCTCGGCGTGCTCCACGCCCTGCCAAGCGGTGGGCAGGATGTCGGTCAGGAACAGCAGCTGCTCGTCGGTCATGCCGTCCGGCACCACCATGGGCGCGACGTCGGCCATAGGCACGCGCACGTATTCGGCCTGACCGCCGGCATAGCCGCCGGTGATGTGCGAGTATCCGAACAGGCCGGCGGTGGGGTAGCCGAACAGTTCCGCCGCCATGGCGCCGTTGCGGTTGGAGCGCAAGCATACCGACCAGTTGCCGCGTTTGCACTGGGCGCACTCGCCGCAGTTGATGTTGAAGGGCACCACGATGCGCTGGCCCTTCTTGAGCTTGTGGTTGGGGCTGCCGGTCTCGACCACCTCGCCCATGAACTCGTGGCCGAGCACGTCGCCGGACTTCATGGACGGCATCTGCCCGTCCATGAGGTGGAGGTCGGAGCCGCAGATGGCGCAGCTCGTGACCTTGATGATGACATCGCGGCTGTCCTCGATGGTCGGGTCGGGGACGGTGTCGCAGCGGATGTCGTTCTTGCCGTGCCAACAGAGTGCGCGCATGGAGAGCTCCTCAACGTCGCGGCGGCGACGGCTAAGCGGATTCTGGAAACGAGCAAAGTCATGCCTGGTGGAACGGTTCCGGTAGCAATGAGAAACTCGAATGAAGAGCAGTGTATGTTATGAAATGATAGTTGTTCGGCGCGCGCGGCAAGCCGGAACCGACTTGTTCGGAACAACTTAGCTGCGTGGCGCTTGCTGGCTTGGCCTTGATCAACGCTCGCGAGGGATGATGGGTCGACCCCTCTCGCCGGCAGGCACCATCATCCCAGTCTCGATCCGCTTGTCTCGCTTTGAAGGATGCTCCTGATGAAGTCTCCCGACGTGGCACGCGGCTTGGCGTGGTTTGGCATCGGGCTTGGCTTGGCCGAGCTTCTGGCTCCCCGCGCTGTCGCGCGGGCGGCCGGGCTGCAAGGGTATGAGAGGCTGCTGCAGATTTTCGGGGTTCGCGAGATTGCATCGGGCGTCCTCATCCTGGCCGCGGACGATCCGCAAGCGTGGCTGTGGACGCGGGTCGCGGGCGACATGCTCGACGGCGCGCTGCTGGCCGCGGGCACGAGGTCCAGCAATCCCGAGCGAGCGCGTACCATACTGGCCACCGCGGCGGTCGCCCCGGTGGTGGCGCTCGACGCATTGCACGCTCGCCGCCGGCGACACCCCGAACGCGCTGGCTGACGCCAGTGCGCGGCCGGACGCGACATAGTGGCATTGGCAGTGGGGAACGCTTGCCCGCGTCTGCGCCTTGCTTCGCGCAAGCCCCGCGGAGCCAAGCCATGACCAAAGACCCTCGCCTACTTAACCTGTTCGTTGAAGGCCTGCAGCTGCTCCACGCCGCCCACCACCAGGGCGGCGAGCAGGCTCGGCAGAACATCGGTTCATCGAGCCTGCCCAAGCTCAAGCAAATGCTGAAAACGGGCAGCAAGCTGAACCTGACCCAGGCCAAACGGCTCGAGCCGATCCTTAGGTCGCTCGGACGCGGCATCGAGAAACGGACCGACCAGGCAATGGAAGGCATTGCCGATGCCAACAAGGCGCTGGTCGCCAAAGCCGGCGGCCGCGCCACGCGCGATCTCGCCAACATCGGGTGCGGCCAAGTCGCGGCGCATTTCTACATCTCGATCTATGGCACGTTGCGCGCCTATGCCAAGGCACTCGGGCTCCGCGACGCGATGGCCGTCTTCGATCGGACCTCGGCCGAGACCCGGAAGATCGACATCGCCCTCACGGCACTCGCCCAACGCATCATCGCGGATGCGGGAAAGATCTCCTACCCTGAAGAGTCCGCGCTCCACACGACGGCGGCGCTGCATCCGGTACGCACCGCGGCAGCCGGCTTCGCACTGGCGGCGGCCGGCATCGCAATCGTTATGGCCCTGGTGCCGTCGGCCACGCCGGCAGCGCGCGGCGCCCGGCAATTGTGATCGCTCTGACCCGGCCCGTCTCTCCTGTGGGCTGAGGTTAACGCTTGCCTCCACATCCGGCCTGCGCGAGGGCGGGACGATTAACAGAGAAAGGCGCCGCCCTTCCAAGGTCCGCTCACCGCGGCGGGGACCGATAAGCGGCTGTTCAGATTTCCATTCAATATGGCCAGGAAGCTCTGATCATCAACGTCTTTGATCGGTCACTTCGATGGGGAAGGATCACCGCGTGGTGTATTCACCCCGTCCGGCCGCGCACCGTGACGGGCCCGTTTATGCCGGGCCAGTCGGAGTAGCCGTTGGCGCCGCCGCCGTACCAGTACGGCTTCGGCGCCTCGGCCAGCGGCGCGCCGGTGGCGAGCCGCCCCACAAGATCGGGATTGGCGATGTATGGCCGTCCGAAGCTGAACAGGTCCGCGCATCCCTCGGCCAGCTCGCGCTCGGCAAGGTCCAGCGTCAGCCCGTTGTTGGTGATGTAGGCACCCTTGAACCGGCGGCGCAACTCGCCGAAGTCGACGCCGCCGGGCGCGTCGCGGGTCTGCTGCGTCACACCCTCAATGGTGTGGATGTAGAGCAGGCCGAGGGCGCTTAGCGCGTCGACGTATGCGCCGTAGGTCGCGTTGGGGTCGGCATCGAGCGGCGTGCCGCCGGGTTGCGTCGTCGCCGGCGAGATGCGGATGCCGACGCGGTCGCCGCCCCAAACCTCTGTTACCGCGCGCACCACGTCGAGCGGGAAGCGCAGGCGGTTCTTGACCGAACCGCCATAGCGGTCCGTGCGCTTGTTGGTCGAGTCGCGGATGAACTGCTCCAGCAGGTAGTTGTTCGCGGAGTGCACCTCCACGCCGTCGAAGCCGGCGCGCTTGGCATTCTCGGCCGCGCGGCGGTAGTCCTCCACGATGCCGGGGACCTCGTCGGTCTCCAGCGCGCGCGGCGTAACGTGCTCCTTCATACCGGCCTCCGTGAAAGCCGAACCGTCCGGCCTGATAGCCGACGCGGACACGGGCGCTGCGCCGCCCGGCTGCACGTCGGGGTGCGAGATGCGGCCCGTGTGCCAGAGCTGAAGGAAGATCAGCCCGTCGTTGGCATGCACGGTCGCGGTGACGTCCCGCCAGCGCTCGACCTGCTCGTCCGACCAGATGCCGGGCGTGAAGGCGTAGCCGACCGCCTGGGGCGAGATGTTGGTCGCCTCCGACACGATCAGGCCGGCGCTGGCGCGCTGGGCGTAGTAGTCGGCGGCAAAGGACGGCGGCACGCCCTGCGTGGACGAGCGACTGCGCGTCAGCGGCGCCATGACGACGCGGTTCTTGAGGCGGAGGTCGCCGAGAACGAAGGGTTGCAGGACCGGGCTGGTCGTCATGGCGGGGCTCGCGTGCTGGTGTGCGGTGGACCAACCGAGGCAGCCCACCCGATGCGCGAGCAAACGGCGGCTCGGCGGCACTGTTCCGGCAGCAATCGTACCTTGCCCGCTGTATGCCAAGGTCATCATCAAATTGGTGCGTCTTGGCCGCTTCCGGTCTGACCGCGTTCGGCACGATGGGCGCGGGGAACGGTCGTCGCAATCCGGTGTGTCCTTCGCTGATCGCAGGCCGAAGCTGATTGTACGCAGGTGCCGACCTGATTGGTGGTTCCGGCAGCTGGCGACGCCAAACGGGCAGGCGCGGCCTGAGGTGCCTGCTCGGCGGCACGATGCGCTGCAACGGACTGCTCCTGTCGGCTACCTCGGAGGCGACGAGCCGGTCCCGCACAGCCCCGGGTCACGCGGCGCGTCGGCGTACAGCCAGTTCTCAGGCCGCCGAGCCTGCTCCCGCTCAGGCCCGCTTCGGCACGACCCCGTTGTTGGCCGTCGGGAACGACGCCACCAGCCCGGGATCGAGCGAGAGGTGCTGCTGGACCAGTTCGGGCGGGAGATTGGCAAGCCACTGGTTCAACGACACGTCGGTGTAGGTCGGCGCCTTGAACATCTCCAGGTACACGAGGTCCGTGTCGCCCGTGTTCTCGATGTAGTGCGGCAGCGTCACCGGCACGTAGCCGACGTCGCCGGCGGCGAAGTCCATGGTGCGGGCGTCCGACTTGTTGGCGAACACCGTCATCCGTCCGCGGCCGGCGATGTAGTACTGCCATTCCGCGGCGTTGGTGTGCCAGTGCAGCTCGCGCAACGCGCCGGGCTTCACGGTGACGTGGGACATCGCGATGGTCTTGGAGATCGCGAAGGTGGCGGAGTCCACGACGCGGATGGTGCCCATCTCGTTCTGCTTGGTGGGCGGCATGTCCATCATGGCGAAGTCGAAGACGAGCGGCGAGGCCGCGCTTTTGGCAACCGCGGCGCGGTCCTGCGCGAGCGGCAGCGGCAGCGGGGCGGGAAAGATGTAGCGCCCACCCGGCGGGATGGCGTCCAGGGGCGCGAGCCTATCCCGCGTGACCCCGAAGTTCTTGGCGACCACCTCGCGCGGCGTGTGGATCAGCCAATCCGTGAGCAGCGTCGTGTCCTCCTCGCTGAAGCTGCCCTGGTCGAAAACGAGCAGGAACTCGCAGCCGTCCTGCCCGAGACCCTGGATCGAGTGCGGCAGTCCTTCGGGGAAGTACCAAAGGTCGCCAGCCTTGACGTCCTTGACGTAGGGTCGCCCGTCATAGTCGAGCGCGGTGAGCCACGCCGCGCCGTGCAGCATCAGCGACCATTCGTTGGCCACGTGCCAGTGCAGCTCGCGAATGCCGCCGGCGTCGAGCTTCATGTTGACGGATGCGATGTCCTTGGAGATCGGGAAGTCCGTGACGTTGACTTGGCGTGCCCAGCCGCCTTCCTGCACGCGACGGTGCGACAGGGAGAAACTTTGCCAGAACTGCGGCACGCTGCCGTGGTCGGTCGGCGGCGGCATCACCGAGTCGGGGTTGATCGCGTCCAGGGCGCGGTTCTGCGGCCCGGGTCGGCGGCGCTGCCCTTGGCATTGCCGGCCCGCACCGTGTTCAGGGGC
>CAXTMA010000175.1:0-8930 GCA_964245015.1 uncultured Beijerinckiaceae bacterium
CTTCGCCAACGGCTGCACGGCGATGACCGGCGTCGAGGCGATCTCCAACGGCATCACCGCATTCCGCAAGCCCGCCGTCGCCAACGCCCGGCGCACGCTGGCCGCCGTGGTGGCCATCCTGTCGGTGCTTCTGATCGGCATCGCTCTGCTTTGCCGCGCCTACGGCATCGTCGCCGACGATCCCGACGCCTCGACCTACCAGAGCGTGCTGTCGCGCCTCACCGCCGCCGTGACCGGGCGCGGCCCGTTCTACTACGTCACCATGGCCGGGGTTGTCGCGGTGGTCTGCCTGTCGGCGAACACGAGCTTCGCCGATTTCCCCCGGCTGTGCCGCCTGCTCGCCCTCGACAACTTCCTGCCCTACACCTTCGCCGGCCGCTCGCGCCGCCTCGTCAACTCGACCGGCATCCTGGTGCTCGCCGGCATGTCGGGCGCGCTGCTCGTCGCCTTCGGCGGCGTCACAGATCGGCTGATCCCGCTGTTCGCGATCGGCGCCTTCGCCGCCTTCACCTTGAGCCAGGCCGGCATGGTCGCGCACTGGCGCACCCTCGACATCCAGGAGGGGGGCCGCCACGCCCACCGCGCCTCGATGACGATCAACGCCGTCGGCGCGGTCTCGACCGGCCTCGTCCTCCTCGTCGTGCTGGCGACGAAGTTCATCGAGGGCGCGTGGGTGGTTCTGCTGCTCATCCCGGCGTTGTACCTTCTCTTCACGCGGGTGCAGCGGCACTACGCCTTCGTGCGCGAGCAGACGGACTGCATGACACCGCTCGTCGTCACCGACCTGCGGCCACCGGTCGTCGCGGTGGTGATGCGGCGCTGGAGCACGATCACCGGCAACGCCCTGCGCTTCGCCCTGTCGATCTCGGACGACGTCGTCGCCATCCACATCAACAGCGATGCGGAGGAAGGGCGGCACCTCGCCGCCAAGTGGAGCCGCTTCGTCGAGGCGCCGCTGCGCGGCGGTGCCCGCGAGATGCCCCGCCTGATAATCGTCGATTCGCCCTACCGCCTGTTCCTCGATCCGTTGTTCGACGGGCTGACCCGTCTCGCCGACGAGCACCCCGGCCGGACCGTCGCCGTGGTGGTGCCCGAGCTCACCGGTGGGCACTGGACCGACTACCTCCTGCACAACCAGCGCTCGACCGCGTTGAAGGGCGCCCTGCTGCTGCGCGGCGACCCGCGGATCGTGGTGATCAACGTGCCTTGGCGCCTGGCACGGCGCCGCGCGGCAGCGGCGACGCCTCGATGATCGAGGAGGATGCGCCGCTTCGATTTCGCGCCGGGGATGGAGCCAGGGTGCCGGGTCAGGGTCGCCTGCTGGCTCAGGGCTGCTCCTGACTCGGTAAGCTGCGCTGCGCCCACGCCGTGCTGGACGGGGCGGGCTGGCATGGAGGCCATCTACCTTTCGCTGTGGTCATCAAGGGCTTGTCGCCGCGGCATGCGCCGCCGAGGAGGCCGCCGTTACGCGCCATACCGTGTTGCCGAGATCGTCGGCGACCAGCAGCGCGCCGGTGCGGTCCAGGGCGACGCCCACGGGACGGCCCTTCGTGTGAGCATCGGCGGAGACGAAACCGGTCACGACGTCCTGCGGCGGCCCGCTTGGGCGCCCATCCTGGAACGGCACGTAGACGACCTTGTAGCCGGCGATCGGGTCGCGGTCCCAGCTGCCGTGCTCGCCGATGAAGACGCCGCTACGGTACTGCACCGGCAGGCTGGTGGCCTGACTGAAGGCGAGGCCGAGCGCCGCGACGTGCGAGCCCAGCGCATAATCGGGGCTGATCGCCTTGGCGACGAGGTCCGGCCGCTGCGGCTGCGCCCGGACGTCGACGTGCTGGCCGTAATAGCTGTAGGGCCAGCCGTAGAAGGCGTTCTCCCGGACCGAGGTCAGGTAGTCCGGCACCAGATTGGGTCCGATCTCGTCGCGCTCGTTGGCCACGGCCCACAGCTTGCCGGTTGTCGGCTCGAAAGCGACGTTCGTCGGATTGCGGATCCCGGACGCGTAGATGCGCTTCAGCCCGCTCGCCCGGTCCACCTCCCAGATCGCGGCGCGGCCTTCTTCGGCGCCGATGCCGTTCTCGGTGATGTTGCTGTTCGAGCCGACGCCGACATAAAGCTTCGAACCGTCCGGGCTGGCCGTCAGGCTCTTCGTCCAGTGGTGGTTGGGCGACTGCGCGGGAAGGTCCGTAAGCCTGTCGCCCGGCGCGGTGATCCGGGTGTCGCCCTCGTGATAGGGGAAACGGAGGATCGCGTCGGTGTCGGCGACGTAGAGGTCGTTGCCGACGAGCACGATGCCGTAGGGCGAGTTGAGGTGGTCGATGAGCACGGTCTGCAGCCGGGGATGACCATCGCTCGCCTCGCGCACGAGGCTGACCCGCTGGCCACCGGACGCCGCCGATCCCGCCAGCGCCTTGATCTTGCCCTCGATGAAGTCCTTCGGGCGATAGACCGGCGCCTTCGGGCCGTTGGACTCCACGATGAGGACATCGCCGTTGGGCAGGGCGTAGACCATCCGGGGATGGATCAGCCCCGTCGCCAGCGCCTCGACCTGCAGGCCGGCCGGCAACACCGGCTTCTCGCCGGGCTGCCAGGTTCTGGCCGACATCACCTTCATCGGCGGCACCAGGTACTGCAGCGGCGCCGGCAGGTTCGGATCGGAGCCGTACTGCGCGTCGGGGTCGTGCGCAGGGTCGGTCCACGCCGTTTGCGCGAGCGCCGACGCGAGCAGCAGACCTGTCCGCAGGGTCAGGCTCGTTCGAAAGGAAAGGCGGATCATGGAGATCTCCCGGTCAGTCGATGGGTTCGAGGCGGGACGCGGCGAGGCTGTAGCCACCGATGCCGACGGCGATCAGGATCGCTGCCACAGCGGCCGAAAGGATGATCCCCTCGGGAACCACGGCGGTATAGCCGTCGCGGCTGTGGACGAAGATGTTGAGCAACGACAGCAGGGCGGCGGCGGTGAGCGCGACCAGCCGGAGCCAAGCGACGCCGGCGAAACGCCGCGACAGAAGGTCGAAAAAGAAGGCCGCCGCGGCAAAGGCGGTGACGAGCAGGCCGGCCAGCAGCAGCCAAGCGGAGAAGTTGTTCCACTGGAACAGCAGCGTCTTCCAGTACAACACATCGGTGACGAACACCGCGAGCAGCAGCGATGCGCCAAGCGCGATCAGGCCGGGATGCAGGAGCGTTTGCCGGCTTCGCGGATTGTCGATTCGAACCACGACTCCTCCAAGTCTTCGCATTGCGCCGCGAGCAAGTCTTCGCATTGCGCCGCGAGCCGTCTCGGCCTGACCTGCGGCACGACGAGCGCACCATCTATTTATGGGGATCCTCCGCTCGCCGACAAGCAACCGCGCAAGATGGCCGCATCCGTCTTCGCGACGAGGCAAAAGAGGCATCACCACCTGTCCAACCGGGCGCGACCGAAGCAGCATGGCTGCAACCTACGCTTCACCAACCAAACCGGCTCGCTGAAGCGTGAAGGGTCACGTCGTTGCGACGTGGCGCGCGCCGATCGAGCGAAGCCGTTGATGCGACAACAGCGGATGCCTTCGCTCGGGCAAGCCTTGACTCATCGTGGTATGGACGACATGGCTGCGGTGCGGACGCTCGACGAGCCTGCTCCACCGAGAACGCCGCAGGCTGTTGGCCTTGGTTCTCGTCGGATTGCGCCAAGCTCTCGGTCGGCAACGCGCACAACCGCTTAAGGTCGTCTGAAGCCGAGGCTTGCACATATCGCCTCACGGCTCCTGCCGAACGGGGATGACGGAATGCACGACGAGGCCTTTTTCCTCACGAAGACCAATCGACGACGGCTCTTGGTCGGAGGAGCGGTGGGCGGCATCGGCTTGCTCGCACCCAAGGTCTTTGCCGAAACGGTCGACCTCCACGCCGCGGGCGGTCCGAGCACGCGTCCCCTCACCACGAGCTACCCGGAAAAAGGACGCATGGTCGTTCAGCGGACCCGGCCGCCGTGGCTGGAGACGCCGTTCGATGTCTTCGACAAGGGCGTGTTCACCCCCAACGACCAGCACTTCGTCAGTTGGCATTGGGCAACGTTCCCGACCAGCGTCGACGTCGGCGGCTTTGCGCTCAAGGTCCACGGTCAGGTCGACCGACCGCTGTCGCTTTCGCTCCGCGAGCTGCTTCACGATCTACCCCGGTTCGAGATCGCGGCTGTGAGCCAGTGCGCCGGCAATTCGCGGCTTTATGCCAAGCCCCGCGTCGCCGGCGCGCAGTGGGCGAACGGGTCCATGAGCAACGCGCGCTATGCCGGCGTCCGGCTCAGGGACGTGCTCGACCGAGCGGGCGTCAAGGCCGGCGCCGGTTATGTGCGATTTGGCGGCCTCGACGAGCCGGTGCTGCCGGATGCGCCGAAGTTCGTCAAATCGCTCAGCGTGGATCACGCGCGCGACGGCGAGGTGATGCTGGCCTTCGCCATGAACGGCGAGCAGCTGCCGATGCTGAACGGATTTCCGCTCAAGCTCGTCGTGCCCGGCTGGTGCGCCGTTTGCTGGATCAAGATGCTCAACGACATCGAGGTCATGGCGTCCCCGGACAGCAGTATATGGACAACACGGGGCTACCGCGTGCCGGATACACCGGACCACACGGTTGGGGCGGAGCAAACGAACTACAAGCTGATCCCAATCACCCGCAACGTGCCGCGCTCCTTCGTGACCAACCTCAAGGCGGGTGACACGGTGCGCGCCGGGGCTCCGCAGCTTGTGCGCGGCATCGCCTTCGGAGGTGACCGAGGCGTCGCGGGCGTCGACCTGTCGATCGACGGCGGCAAGAGCTGGAAACCGACGGATCTTGGGACCGACGAAGGCGCGTACAGCTTCCGCCAGTGGCAAACGCGCGTGTCGCTGCCGGTCAAGGGTGCTCATACGCTGATGGTGCGCTGCACCAACACCGACAAGGTCGTGCAGCCCCTCCAGCGGGTGTGGAACCCGGGCGGCTACATGGCGAATCAGATCGAAACGATCGATCTCATCGCGGCCTGAGCGGAGCAGCACCATGTCCGCATGCCGTACCCTCCTTGCCGTGATCGCGCTGGCCGGATCCATGATCGGCTCGCCGATCGCGGCTGCCGCGCCGCCGGTCGAGTTGCACGCCAAACCCGAGGTCGACCTGCCCTTCGGCGATGCCATCACCTTCCCCGAAGGACCTGGCGCCGACGCCGTCTCGGCGAACTGCCTGACCTGTCACTCCGCCGACCACACGCTCAACCAGCCATCTCTCTCGAAGGCGGAATGGCGCAAGGTGGTTGACAAGATGGTCACCGTCTATATGGCGCCGATCACCCCAGCCGACGCGACGGCGATCGTCGATTACCTCACCCGCATCAAGGGCGAGCCGTGATCATCCGCAAACCCCGGTGCTGACAACGACGTCCGCCGCATCCGCAACGATCTCGCGCGATCTTCCCGCAGCCGACCGCCGAGCCCCCGCACCGTTTCGACGGCGACAAGCTTGCTTACCGGCTCCACGACACATACGAGGCCATCGCCGATGCTTGCTGCGATACATGGAATGCTCTGATCGCTTCACCAGATACGATCATGTCCATCGTCCTGAGTTGGTCCGGTCGCGGAGCTGGATCTGGGGTAAGCGTGGGTTGTGGCGATATCGGGAATGGGTGAGATTGCCGTCGGCCGCAAAGGCGGCATGGGGAGGGTTTATGCGAATTCGCCGACTGTTGATGGCTATGCTCTTTGCAGCGGGCGGTACGGAGATGAGCCTGCCTGTCATGGCTGGTCCGCTGCATCACCGTCGCGGCGTCGTCCGCTATCGGACATCGCAGTACGGCATGCGCGTCCTGCGCGTCCGTCGTCTCGCCTATCAACCTCTCTCTGGAACGGTAGGCACGGCGATCCCGCCCCGCGTCGCACGCTTCATGGGTTATCCCTACAACGTGCCGGGATATCGTTACGAGTATGCCGACGCATGCTTTCTCCGCGTCGGCGGACCGTTTGGCCCAGGACCTTCAGCGGGGCCCTGTCCGTTTGGGCTCGACAAGCCGTTTTAGTCCGACGCCGGCAACGGCAGAACTGATCGATCAAAGGAGCTGATCCGGCACACCGGAGAACTGTTGCCGGATGCGGCGTTCACCCTTATGGACGCGCCGCCGCTGCCGGAGCGCTATGTCGTCCGCCAGGACCTGATCGACCAGCTGGTAGGGGTAGGGGTCGAACAGTCGAGGCCGATGGGGGCATCCGGGTCGGGGAAGACGTCTTGATGCTTACCCGGGCCGCCCGCATCCGGGCCCATGCCGCGGCGGCAGTCTTGCTCTCACTCTGACGGACCGGCTTCCAGGATATTGTTCAGAAACACGGCGCCATCTGTGACAACGGCCTCACCGACGCGGATCCCATCCACGATTTCATCGAGGCCATCCTGCTGCATGCCAATCTTGACGATGCGTTGCGTGAAGTGGCGCCGATCCGTCGTGATCCATGCCGTCATCACACCATCGCCTTTCCGGACGATGCCGCCGAGCGGAACGGCCACCGCGTCGACGGCTGCGCCCGTCACGACCGTGAAGTTGACGAACATGCCGGGGCGCAACACGTTCTCCGGATCGGCGATCTCCGCCCGCACCATGAAGCGCCGCGTCGCCGGATCGATGCTTTCGCCAACAGCATTGATGCGGCCGTGGAAGGTGCGGCCTGGAACAGCGACGGCGCGCACCGACACTTCCTGGCCGATGCGCACGATCGAACTGTCCGCTTCGGTGAAATACGCGACCATCCATTTCGTGGAAAGATCGGCGATGGTCAGAGGGGCCGGCGCGCCGCCAGGCTGGACGAAGAGGCCCGGGCTGCCGTTGCGAGCGGTGACGACGCCGTTCGAGGGGCTTTTGATGACGAGAACGCCATCGATCCGCCGCTCGTTCACGACGCGCTCGATTTCCGCATCATCCTTTCCATAAACGCGCAGCGCATCGCGCGCAGCCTTGAGATTACCCTCCGCGGTCTGCTGATCCGACGCGGCCTGGTCGAGATCCTTCTGCGCGCCGCCGCCCGCCGGCACGAGCTTGCGCGCCCTCGCCAAGGACTTCGTCGTGAGGTCGTAAACGCCGGCGGCTTGCACGAGGGCCGACTCGGCCTGCCTCAAGTCGACGCTGTCGATGGTGAACAGGGCTTGCCCTGCCGTGACACGATCGTCCAGCTTCACGAACAACGAAATGATACGTCCCTGATACGGGGTGAAGACCTGGACCTGGGTATCCTCGTCGAAGTCGATGCTGCCTATGGTCGACCGATCGATCGAGAACTTGTGTGTCCCCGCTTGCTCGACCTTGACGAACTGCAGCTGTTTCGAGGTGAGATCGACGCTGGGTGGATCCGCCGCCTGACCGGGAGCAGCTCTGGTGGGACTGCCATCGGCAGCATCCTGTCCAGACTGGGCGAAGGCGAGTCTCGTGACCGCCCAAAGCGATCCGCTCGCGATGAGGGCGGCGCAGACGCAGCCTGCGGCCGCCTTGCTTTTCCATGATGTCCACGTCTGGTTCATTCTTGAGACGCCTGTTTGACGTTCAACCGAGAGCGAGCCGCTCGTCGGAAGAGTTCGAGGTCAGGTTCGATAGGCCGGGGTGCGAACGTCGGCACCTCCAGATATGGGCCGACTTGATCTCGAAGATGTCATATATGCAACTTCATGATGCCCGCTGGTTTTCCGATCGATAGTGTCTTCGGAAGCGCAACGGATCCGTGACACTCCGCCGAGCCGATCGTCCTCCGACCTTTACTCATGGAACGGGACGTTGGCTGCTTTCCTGGTCATGAGTGGCATCGATTCATAGCATGCGGCAGCGGCGCGATGCCACCATCCCTCGTTATCTCATCGGTTCAATCATCCGCGTCGGACTTTTCAAACTGCCCGCGACCCGAAGGCTTGTCGGCTGGCCCGGTCGAGGATATGCAAAAATCCATCTTCGTCATCGGCGATCGGCTTGAGAGACTTCCGTGCGGCGGCAGATCCTGACTTCATTGCTGATGACGACTCTGCTGGCATGTTCCGCATCGGCGGAGGTTTCGCCGGCCGGGACGCTCCGGTGCACCATCGGCGCCGGCGCCGGCGTCGGACTCGGCGCCTACCGTGACGTGACCTGCGTCTACGAAAGATCTGGTCTTCCGGCCGAGTATTACGAAGGGTTCACCGGCATCATCACGACGAACACCTCGGCCTCGCAGGTCATGTCGTTCGACGTGGTCTCTCCCGAACCGGGCGCCCTGGCTGCGCTGGGCGGCGACTTCGATCAGAACCTGTTCGGCTCGCCCGCGATCACGCATCCTGCGGTCAACAGCCTTCTCGGTGGCCGCTACAGACGCATCATCTTGCAAGCGGTCGACAATGGCGCGACGACCAATCTCGCCTTCTTAGGGTATGCCATCGGGGTGACGCCGCTGCACCTGGATTACGCCGGCGTCGCATCCCGACGAGGGACCAGCTCGGCCGCGCGTCGCGCGCGCGCCCAGGACGCGCGTTGAAACCCTGAGCCATTTTCGCGCAGCTAGAGCATCGGACCGAAAAGTGCGCAGCGGTTTTCGGATTAATCCGATGCGGCACAATAAGTTAGAGCATCGGACCGAAAAGTGCGCAGCGGTTTTCGGATTAATCTGATGCGGCACAATAAATTAGAGCATCGGCCCGAAAAGTGCGCAGCGGTTTCGGATCAAATCCGACGAACAACATCAATCGAGAACATCGCATCGATTTCGGTCTCCGGTCCGATGCTCCGATCGCGAGACCCTCGCTCCAACGACGCTCGAGGCGGCGCTGACCGGCATCCTTGGCATGCGGCGCACCCGCGGGCGGCGGCAGTGCCTGCCCGGCACCGCGCTCGCCGTGCAAGCGCTATTGCGGATCGCTTCGGTTCCACCAGCCGCCGCCGAGGGCCTGGAACAGGGCGGCGGTGTCGCTGAAGC
>CAXTMA010000176.1:0-4165 GCA_964245015.1 uncultured Beijerinckiaceae bacterium
TCCGATGCGATAGAACAAATCAGAGCATCGGATCGCATCCGATGCTCTCGGGATCAACGGGACGGATCAGTGAGAGAAGCGTGGGCTGCGGGCGGCGCATCTTCGCCGCGATACTGCTCGATCGTGATTGGGCCGCCCGCGGCCTCGACCTTGTCGCGATCCTCTCCGTCCAATGTTTCGGCGAGCAGGCCAATCCGTTTCCAGTTCGGGAACGGCTGCCGCCCCGCGGCATCCGGCACATGGTGGGACAGGGCCATCGAAGCGGCGGGATGGATGTAGCGTCCGCAGTTGATGAAGATCGTCTCGACGGCGACACGCACGACCATCTCGGCTCCGGGACAGTCGGCGAGTAGCGGATCATCCGGCGACAGGGTCGCCCGGCCCTGCGCGCGCAACCTGCGCGGGCTGGCGAAATCGATGAAGAGCAGCCCCACCGCCGCCTGCGCCGCGACGTTCCCGAGCGACAGGTACATGCCGTTGCCGTCGTAGGACGGGAAGGCCAGTTCGCTCGGCCCGACGAGGCGCACGAAGCCCGGCGCGCCGCCCTTGTAGGAGACGGTGGGGCGACCGAGGTGATCGATCGCGCTGAGAAAGAACATGGCCGCCGACGTGATGAAGGCTTGGTCGTTCTCATCGAACTCCGGATGGCTCAGCGCTTCCAGCCGATCCGCCAGCCGCTCGGTGCCGTACCGCTCCTGCAATGCGCGGTGGGCGGATCCGTAGAGTCGACTCATGCTCAAGCCCTTTGCGACGCCGGCACGCTACGAAGCCGTAATATCGGGCACAATCTGCAGTTCGGACGGACTTCAGTTCAACGCTCTAACCACCCTCCACTTCAATCCCGGCCGAGGCTGAAACGCGCTCGATATCGGGCCGGCCCGACACCCTGCACGCGCAGGAAGCTTCGCCGCATCGTTTCTTCGCTGCCCAGCCCGCAGCACGACGCGATCCGCTTGATCGGCAGCTGCGTTTCGCACAGCAGCTGACGCGCCGCCTCAACCCGCAGGCGCTCGACCGCGCGGGCGGGCGTCAGTCCCGTGGACTCCTGGTAGCGGCAGCTGAAGCTGCGCTCGCTCATCCCGGCTACCGAGGCGACGCGGCGGGCGCCGGCGGCCCGCTCGCGCACCCATCCGATGAGCGCCGCGTCGCCGACGACCTCCATCACGCCCCGCCCGCCGGCGACGACCAGCGTATCCACGGCGCAGGCCGACGGCGGCAGGGGCTCGGCCGCGAAGGTCAGCCCCGCTGTCGCGGCGATGCGACCGGTCGGCGCCACGACCCGCATCGCATAGGGCGGCGGCAGGCCCCGTGCGGCCAGCCGCTCGTTGGCGGAGGCGAACACCTGCAGCGGCCCGGCGATGTCCAACAGTTGCGCCGCCGGGAAGGCGAGCAGCTCGACGCGCCGCGGCTGGCGGGATCGGAGGGTTCTTCGGCGACATGACCAAATCGTGCCCGTCTGTACCGTTCCTGTCGAGACCGCTGATGGCTGACCAACACAGGCCGGAGTCGTCTTCAGGTAGGACGCGCCGCGCCAACGCAGAGGCGTCAGCGCTCGGCAGAAAGGTTGTCGATGCCTGGTCCTTGGCAAGGGCGGCGACGCCGACCTCAACGGCGCGCAGGACACGCTTGAAGGAATCTCCATCAAGGTCCGGGAACAGCTTGCGCAAACGGCCGAACCACGTAGCTGTAGGCGTGCTCGGTCATGTCAGCACCCGTTGTAATTCTACGAGGCAGTCGTCGATCCGATCCCGCACACCGGCGATGAGTTGGCAGGCGTCCGCCATGGTTGAGCCAGCCACCCTGTACCGAGCGGCGATGCTGCCCGGATGCGGGGCATGGTGGGTGACGACGATGGTTGGGCCGGCGAACGGAGCCGCGAGTTCGGCATCGAGGAAGCGCCGCGACCCAAGATGTAGGGTGAGAGCGTCCTCCGGCCGGAACAGCCGGCGCCCTTTGGCGATCGCGCGGTGATCGTTCATGCCGCTGTTGGCGATGCGCATGGCCACGGCCTGCGGCGCCGTCCGGTCCAGGCTGTAATCCGTCCACAGCGTCGCGCCGACGAAGCGAACGCCACCGATCTCCACGGCTGCATCGTCCAGGAATCGGATGTCCCTCGCACGAGCGCGCTCGGCGGCCTCGATGCGCTCCCCGTCGATGTCGCGACCGTAAAACTCGTGATTGCCGGCGACGGTGACGATCGGCTTCTCGGGGAAGAGGTCGCGCAGGAGGCCGAAGCCGTTGTCGCATCCCGCGCAGACGTCGCCGGCCACGACGACGACATCGGCATCGGGGCAGGCGACGATCTTCTTGAGGTGTCCCGCATCAGTGTGCAGGTCGGAGAGGACCTGCACCCGTACGCCGCCGCTGCCGCTCACCAAGGTCTACCTTCATCGTTGCGGGCTTAGACTGTCGGCAACCGGCCGAGCACCATTGGCTCGACCAGCCCAGCCGGTGTGGTCGATCCTACCCGTTCTTGGATCGGAGGAGCCCCGTGATCGACCGCACGAGGCTGCCGAGTTCGCTCCGCGGCTTGAAGACGTAGAGCTCGGTGCATCGTGAGATGCGGGTCGCGCCGCCGCCGTGGCCGTACACTGTGTGGCGATCCAGCTCGGACGCATCGATCCCGGTGCTCCTGATGTGCCGCTGCCCTTCCGCCGAGGCGACCCACGCCGAGAGCGCCTTCGGCCGCAACATGGTGCGGAACGCGCCCTCGAATGCAGCGAAGGGCTGCATCAGGTCGACGGCTAGGCCCTGCGACAGGATCGTGACCGGGCCGCCAGCCTCGAGGCGCAACGCCCGCAGTGGGTGCATCCTGCCGGCTGGGGAGCGCACGCCCGACCGCGAGACGGTGCGGCGGTTCATCGGCCGCACGATCTCCAGCTACGAAATGGACCTCCGCCGCGAGGGACCCGACGCCGCGGGCAAGAACTTCGTGCGGGGCAAGCCCTTGCCGAACGCGGCCCTGGACGTCGTCGAGATCGACAGCACGTCCCTCGATCTGATGGTGGAACTCAAGCCGGGCGACTACGGCTTCAACCCGAAGCTGGCCGCAGGCAAGAAGCCGCGGAAGCAAACCGCCCGCCCGACATTGACGGTCGCCATCGATGTGGCGACGCGCATGGTCTACGGCTTCCATATCGGCTTGGCAGCCCCCTCGTGGGCCTGCACCATGGATTGCCTGCTGCACGGCATGCGCCCGAAGCGACTTGAAGGAACCGCCCGGGGTGCGACTTGGCCCGTTGAGGGCATCCCGGTCGAGCTCCGTACAGACGGCGGGAGCGAATTCAAGGGGCTCGACACCAAGGACATCTTCGCCAAGCTCGAGATGACCGTGACCCGGTGCGCTCCCGGCAAGGCCAAGGACAAGCCGTATGTCGAGCGATTCATCGGCACCGTGAACAGGAACTTTGTGGCGACCCTGCCGGGGCGGACCTTTGCCAATCCCAAGGAGCGAGGTCACACAAGGCGCAGAAGCACGCCATGCTCACGCTCGACGAGGTGCGCAAGCGCTTCCTCATCTGGGTCGTCGACAACTACCACAACAAGCGGCACAGGGGACTGAACAACGCCACGCCCTTGAACATGTGGCGTCGGCTTAGCGGCAGGATGCGTGCTCCGCTGCAGATCAACGATGAAGATCTTCGCCTTGGTCTCAGCTTGATTGTTAAGTCGAAAATCGACGGGGATGGGATCGTCTTCAACAAGATCCGGTATCAAAGCATCGACCTGGGTGAGTACCTCAGTCTGATCAAGCGCGAACGACCTCATTTCAAGCCTGCTGTTCGCCTTGATCCTCGCGACCTCAAGCAGATCTGTGTTCGGAACTTCAAGGGCGGGTGGTTGAGCGTGCCGCGGCTTGAGAGCAACCCCGACATCGTCGATGAGGTGAACGCCTCCCAATGGGCGAGCCACCTGCGACAACATCGAGAGACCATGGGACCAAGTCCCGCAGAAGTGGTCGCAAGACTAAGGGCAAGGTCCAAGATCAGCAGGAGCCGACCGACAAAGGTGCGAGGATCAGGTCAGATGAGGGATCTCTTCACAGATTTGCAGAATGAGGCGATCAACAGGCCGACCCGGTCTTAGGCTGTACAGCCTCAAGCGGAGATCGTCTTGTAGACCCACGTCAAGTGATCCGGTGCGTCATCGACCGGTTCGCGATGAG
>CAXTMA010000176.1:4265-8762 GCA_964245015.1 uncultured Beijerinckiaceae bacterium
ACGGAGCGGCCAAGGAGCGGTGCGACACGGTCATCAATCCGCAGTTCGACGCCTGGCGGACCGGCGGCGCATCGCCCGACGCTTCGCTGCGGCATGGCACGTTCGATTGGATGGTGTCGGTCTACAAGCGCAGCCCGCAGTACACGAACCTGCCCCCTGGCACCCGCGGCGACTACGACCGCGCGCTGAACGACGTCTCGCGGCTGCCGAGCAAGGACGGCAAGGGGCGGTTGGGCGAGATGCTGCTCGCCAGCATAACGGCCGGCGTGGCCGATAGGGTCTTCGACCGCCTGAAGGTGAAGGCGGACGGGACGTCGCGCGTGCGCTCGGCGCGGGGCGCGATCGTCTGCGCCAAGCTCGCCTGGAACACCGCCCGCCGCATCGAACCGAAGACGGTCCCGCTCGAAAACCCATTCAAGGGCGTGAAGATGGACTACGAGGCCGCCACGACGCGGCCGGTGACACATGACGAGCTCGTGCGCTTCGTCAGCGCTGCCGACACCTGCGGTGACGCCTCGGTCGACATGGCGGCGATGATCGCCTTCTACTGGCTCCAGCGGCAGATCGATATCCTGGGGCGCTTGGCCTGGACGCACTATCGGCCCGACGGTCTGCCGATCGCCAGGATTTGGCACCACAAGATCGGCAAGCAGATCGATCTGCCGCTGCTCGATGTCGACGGCACGACGCTCTGGCCCGAGCTGATGGAGCGTCTCGACGAGGCCGAGCGCCGCAGCACTCTGATCGTCACGCGCGATCAGGCGGACCGGCGCAAGAAGGTGCATCTCCCTTGGCGCCAGGACTACTTCCGCCACCGGGTGGCCGAGATCCGCGAGGCGGCCGGCATCGACCCGGAGGTCAAGTTCATGGGCCTCCGCCACGGCGGCAATACAGAAGGCGCCGACGCTGGCCTGTCCGACGCTCAGTTCAGGGCTTTGAGCGGTCACAAGGTCGCGGCGACGGTGTTGCGCTATGCGCAGGAGACCATGAAGCAGCGCCGCGAGGGCGCTCGGATGCGGCGCGACGCGCGAACGAAGCGGGACGGTTTGTCGGAATGAGCCGCTGACCTGATGTCGGAATGGCGCCCGATAGCGTCTTTCCGGTGATGACCTAACCCGCTGTGATGACAAGTGGAAAAGATGGTGGGCGCACAAGGGCTCGAACCTTGGACCCGCTGATTAAGAGTCAGCTGCTCTACCAACTGAGCTATGCGCCCATCGAACCGCCCAATGGAGCGCCGACGCTTGTTCCATAGCAAACATCGACGTTCCTGTCCACTCTCACTCTTGTGCCTTGCGCGTTCGTTGTAGATAAATGCTTCATGACACCAGAGTACCGTCTTGGTGAAACGATCTCGTGTCGGATTTGAGAGAGAAATATGTCAGAAATAAGTTCTCACTAGAACCTGTAGACCATCACTTCATTTCCAGCTCTTGGAAGTTGATGATATATCTATCTACCAATTTTTCTTGATTACCCACCCCCTTGCGGCTGGCTTGGAACGCTGATTCGATAAGTAACGGGTCGCGTCGACCTTGAGCGTCTGAGCCGGGAAGAACTGATCAAGCTGGTGCTGCGGCTGCAGCGGCCGGAAAAGACGTTGCGCACCTCGTCCAAGCCGCCGAGCACGGATCGCAAGGAACGGCGCGAGCAATCCCGCCCTGGCGTCGCCAAGCCGGGACACGAGGGACACAGCCGGGCGATCAGCGACGCGCCCGACGAGATCCTCGTGCACCGCCCTGACCGGCGCATGGGCTGCGGCGCGACCTTGTTGGCCAACCAGCCCGCCAAGGTGGTGAGCGTGTTCGAGCGCATCGACCCGTCATTCGGTAGCAACACACCTTAATCGATAGCTCGCTATCGAATGAGGGAGTTACTAACGGATGCCGGAAAGCTCCGTCGTTCTCCCCTAGGTGTCAAGTTGCCGTCTGCCTTTGGGAGAACCGAAGGTGATAAAGAAGCTTGGCGTTTTGTGCTTACTGGCGTGCGCGTTCACAATTGGCGTTAAGCCGCTTGCCGTAGCTCTAAGTGATGACACACAGATTATCCACGCGAGCAAGATGAGGCTCATTCATCATTTCTGCGAGAATGGGTGTGTCTTTGGCTTTCTCTCTCAACCTAGCAACACTGGCGATCTCGTCCTCGTTTCTAGGAATGCCAAAAGTTCCGAAGATCATGGCATGTACGCTGCTGACAATGGTAGTTGCATACCACTTGTTAGGCTCAAAACTGCTCTCGTATGGAACACTAAAATAGATATAGATCGCACTAAATGGGTCCATTTTCCATGTAGATTCTGCATCATTCTTGGAGATGTAAGCGTATTTATTCTTATGAACGATACAATCTCCTGGAAAGATATTTGTAGAGGGCGGGAAGAAAGCACTATCGCAAACTGCATTTCGCAGCTTGTCACGCTCAGTTATGAAAGGAAAATTCCACGATTTGCGTCGCGGGAGCTGTTTCATCATATCGAATACTTTTTGGTCAACATCAATTTCATGCCTGTAAGACAAGATGCCCGGATCGCCAACATCGAATGCGGGAGTCTTCCCAACATTTGTGATTTTAATATCGCAATACATAATTACTTGCCCGCTAGCAGTTTCTTTAAACGGGTTAGCAGCAAATGCGACGTCGATCTGCAACCATGCGCGCTGATCGGCTATAAAAAGCCTTTTCGCTTCGCTTCTTTGCACAGCGATGCTTCGCAGGGCGACAAAGATAGTTCCTGCCGCGAAGATGACAAGGAACGCGGTCAGCAACGAGTAATAGAAATTCCACGCTATGGCAGGATCATTGAAGCTGCGATACCAGAAGGATTGAAAATTGGTTTCCTCGTGTTTCTCGGGTGCGCTGTATTGGGCGGCACAGTAAGTTTCTTCATTTACGACGTCTCTGGTATAAGAGGCGAATACAGAGCTATGCGTGATCGCGATCGAGAGAAACAAAAGAAGAATGACGGTTAGGAGAGATGCAACACGCCAATCTATATGTCTTCCAACCGCACTACGTGACATCCGATCTCTGCCAATGCCGCTAGAAAGAACGTGGCGGTGAATGCGCCACGGCTCAGCTTATTAGTGATCCCGGCCTTTGTCTCCGTCCATCCCTTCTCGTTGAGTCGGTTGGCCAGAGCCTCATAGGTGATCTCGGCCCGTTTCAACTCCGCTTTGAGATAGCGGGCCGCGCGTCGTTCCCAGTCTGCCGGCGTCGTCGCCATGGTCGCTCCCGTTTGTGCCGCAAGGCTATCACAAACGGCATATAGCTGTTGACAGCGAGAGGTCAAAGACGTCATATCCGATAGTTAACTATCGGATGCGTCATGCCGCAGCACTTCCTTCTCTCCCGCGTCGCCCGGTCCATCTCCTTGGCCAAGGTCGCCCGCATGTCGGACGACGAAGCCTTCTCCGCCTTTCGCACGATCCGCTGGGCTTCGACCGAAGGCGAAGCCGTCTGCCCCCATTGCGGGTGCTTCGGGGCCTATTAGATCAGGTCCCGCTCCAACTGGCGCTGCAAGGGCTGCGTCCGTCAGTTCTCCATCACGTCGGGCACGCTGTTCGCCTCGCGCAAGCTGCCGATCCGCACCTACCTTCTGGCCATCGCCATCGCCATCTTCGTCAACGGCGCCAAGGGGCATAGCGCCCTCCAGATGTCCCGTGATCTCGATTGTCAGTACAAGAGCGCCTACGTGCTCTGCCACAAGTTGCGCGAAGCCATGGCGATCGAGACGGCCGGGACGGAGCTGGACGGCGAAGTCGAGGTGGATGGCGCCTACTTCGGCGGTTACGTGAAGCCGGCCAACCACAAGGAGAACCGCCGCGGCCTTCGCAAGGCCGAGAACCAGTCCGGCAAGCGCCGGGTCGTGGTGGTCGTCCGCGAGCGCGGCGGCAAGGCCCTGATCTTCGTCTACAAGTCAGAGGCTCAGGGCGTCCAGGCCGTCGCCGACCATGTGAATCCGGATGCAACCGTGTACGCCGACGACGCGCGCGGCTGGAACGTGTTGCACGATCGCTTCCTCACGAAGCGCATCGATCATAGCTCCTGCTACTCAGACGGCGAGGCCTGCACCAATCAGGCGGAGAGCTTCTTCTCCCGCCTGCGTCGCTCTGAGATCGGCATCCACCATCACTTCGCCGGCCGTTACCTCTATGGCTATGCCGGTGAGATGGCGTGGCGCGAGAACAATCGGCGGGTGTCGAACGGGGCGCAGTATCTCGGCGTCACGGCGGCGGCGCTGAATGCGCCGATCAGCCGGACGTGGAAGGGGTATTGGCAGCGTTATGCAATCTGATTTTTCCACAGAACGGCAGGTCAAATGTTGTAAAATGATGCAAGCCGTTCCTATGCTTGTGACATGTTTGCACCTGAAGCATGCCAGCCGCGCTTACGTCTCATGGATCGATTGACACAGAGTCTGTGTCTGGCCATATGGGACTCACTAGTACTACTGCGTCATGAATTGGGTGGGTGGTGTCGTTTGTTGGTCTGGCGGCA
>CAXTMA010000177.1:0-8731 GCA_964245015.1 uncultured Beijerinckiaceae bacterium
GGGCCACGGAGGCGGGGGCGAACGGGACAGGGGACGAGCCCAGCCGCAGCAGCGTCGTCTTCAGGTCGGCCAGGGAGCGCAGGGCGAAGCCGAGAGCGACCGTCATCAGTCCGCCGGTGAGCAGAACCGTGCCCGAGATGAACGCGGACCAGCCGCGCTCGATGTCGATGTAGCCGCTGCCGTAGAAGATTTCGCAGCCGCCGGCGATGGCCATGATCACGCCGATGGCGAGCACGATGACGGCCATGCGTCCCTCGGAGGTCGGAAAGGGGCGTTTCACGTACGATAAGGCCAAGCCTACACCCTCACCGTCCGCAGTTGCAAAAGTCACGTCGGCGAACGAGGCCGCGAGCGAAGCGTCCGGGCGACGACGCCCGCGCGCGCCCACCTCGACGCGCGACGTTGCCGCAATCAGCCTTGACGCCTAGTTAACGTGCCGAGGCCCGCGACGGCGATTCCGTCCAGGCGCGGCGCCCGAGGAGCCTTCGATGTCGTTCACCCTGCCGGACCTGCCCTACGCCCATGATGCCCTCCAGCCCTACATGTCCAAGGAAACGCTGGAATTCCATCACGATAAGCATCATCGGGCCTACGTCACGGCCGGCAACAACCTTCTCAAGGACAGCGGCCTCGAAGGCAAGCCGCTGGAAGACATCGTCAAGGAGTCCTACGGCAAGAATGCCGGCCTCTTCAACAATGCCGGCCAGCACTACAACCACACGCATTTCTGGCAGTGGATGAAGCCCGACGGCGGCGGACTGCCGCCGGCCTCGATCGAGAAGGCGATCACCGACGCCTTCGGCTCCTACGCGCAGTTCAAGGAGCAGTTCGTGCAGGCCGGCGTGACGCAGTTCGGCTCGGGCTGGGCCTGGCTCGCAGTGAAGGACGGCAAGCTCGCCATCATGAAGACGCCCAACGGCGAGAGCCCGCTGGTGCATGGCGCCGCGCCGATCCTCGGGGTCGACGTGTGGGAGCATTCCTACTACATCGACTACCGCAACCGCCGGCCCGATTACCTCAAGGCGTTTCTCGACCACCTCGTGAACTGGGCCCACGTCGAGAAGCTGCACGCCGCAGCTGCGTGACCGCGCCAGGGCTGATCGCGATTTGGAGGCGCCGGGTCTCGGACCCGGTGCTTCGCACCGATACGTGACTCAGCCGGTCGCACCCGCCCTCGCTCCGATCTCCGCCGAAAGGCGAGCCAATCGCATCACGCGCCGCGCCGCGACTTCGCCGAAGGCCGGCGAAAGCAGGAAGGCGAGTTCCCGCTCCCGCGATCCCACGACGGGGTCGAGCCGCTTGAGCTCGGCATCGACGTAGCCGGGGTGACACATCACGAGATGGCACGGGCCGGGCGCGACGAGATAGCTCTCGAACAGGGCGGCATAGGCTTCGTCGGGCGCGAACGCGGAGAATCCGGCGAAGCCGTCGTTGACCGGCAGGGCGGCAGCGCCGGCGGCGGCGCGCAGGCCGTTGCTCAGCACGGCCAGGCCGAATGCCTTGAGCAGGCACGTCCGCCGCCGCAGGATGCGCAGCGGATGGTCGCCGCTGTCGCGCAACCACGGCCGCCATCCCCGCCGGCCCAGGACGGCCAGCAGCCGTTGGCGGATCGGGCGCAGGGCATGGACGTGCTGGTGCCCGTCGACATGGTCGGGCGGGCGGCCGAACACCTCGACGAAGCGGGCGGCTTGGCGCTCGATCTCCGCCTCGATCTCGTCGAGGGGCAGCTTCCCCCGGCGGGCGCGCCGCAGCACCTCGCCGACCCGCGGCAGTTGTTCACCGGGCGCGAGGATCGGCATCGCGCCCAGCGGTCGTCCGAGCGTCAGGTTGAGGTGAAGGCCGATGTCGGCGCGCTCGGCGAATGGCCGAAGGGCGGCGGCGTGGTCGGGCCACCAGTCCGACGTCGTCATCGCGCTGGTGGCGCTGAGCGCGCCGGCGTCCAGGGCCTCGAGGATGCCGCGGCTGACGCCCGGCGCCATCGCGTAGTCGTCGGCGCAGAGGGCGAAGGCGCGTTGCCGCTCCATGGTCAATGCTCCCGCTGGCACCGGGCGGCGACTGGCAGGCCGGCCCGGGGACGCCGATATGGTGAGGATCGCATCGGCCGTTTAGGTTTCGCGCATGATTCGTATGCTCATCTTCGACCGGCCGGGCGCGGACCACGCCGTCGCGAGAGTTGTTCAAGCATGACAAACGATGCCGCGCCGCGCCGCGCGGAGCTTTCCGTCATCATCCCCGTGCTCAACGAGGCGGACAACATCGCGCCGCTGTTGGCGCGGCTGGTGCCGATCGTGGAACGCTGTGTCGCCTCCTACGAGGTGATCTTCGTGGACGACGGCTCGACCGACGCGACGCTCGACGCAGTCGCGCGGGCCCACGCCGCCGATCCGGCCGTGGGCGTGGTCTCGCTGTCGCGCAACTTCGGCAAGGAGGTCGCCATTGCCGCCGGCCTGGATCATGCCACGGGCGCGGCGAGCGTCATCATCGACGCCGATCTGCAGCACCCGCCCGAGGTGATCGAGACCTTTGTCGCCCGCTGGCGGGAGGGCTACAAGAACGTCTACGGACAGCGGGTCGACCGCAGCGACGACTCCGCGCTGCGACGCGCCCTGACGCAGCGCTTCTACAAGATCTTCGGCTCGGTCGGCGACACCCGCCTGCCCGAAGGCGCCGGCGATTTCCGCCTGCTCGACGCCCAGGCCGTGACCGCCCTGCGCGCCCTGCGCGAGCGCGCCCGCTTCAACAAGGGCCTCTACGCCTGGATCGGCTTCAAGTCGATCGGCGTGCCCTTCTCCGTGGCCGAGCGCAGCCACGGCAGCTCGAAGTTCTCCTACCGCAAGCTGACCCGCTTCGCGCTCGACGGGCTGATGTCCTTCTCGACGCTGCCCTTGATGGTCTGGACCTGGGTCGGCACGGTGATTTCCGTGTTCGCCATGTGCACGGCCATCTATTTCGTGGTCAATACGCTGGCGTTCGGGGTCGACGTGCCGGGCTTCGCGTCCCTGATCGTGTCGGTGACGTTTCTCGCCGGCGTGCAGCTGCTGTCGCTGGGCGTGCTGGGCGAATACATCGGGCGCATCTTTGCCGAGGTGAAGGGGCGTCCCCTGTATATCGTCGAGACCCGCATCGGCGGCGTTCAGGCGGCGAAGAACGCCGACCCCCTGCCGATGGGGATCGGCGCCGTTCGCGCGCCGTTGGGACCGCAGGCGTGAGCGGGCGGGGAAACATGGGGCCGTCACGCGAGCGCGCGCCATCGCGGGAGCGCCGTTGATGTACAAGTCGCTTCTCGAAGTCGGCGGGATCACCCTGCTGTCGCGCGCGACCGGCTTCCTCCGCGACATCATGCTCAGCGCCACCGTCGGCGGCGGCATCGTCGCCGATGCCTTCTTCGTCGCCTTCCGCCTGCCCAACCATTTCCGCGCCATCTTCGGCGAGGGCGCGTTCAACGCCGCCTACGTGCCCTCCTACGCCCAGGTCCTGCAAGGCGAAGGCGATCAGCCTGCCCACGACTTCTCCTCGCAGATCTTCACCCTGCTTCTTCTTTCGCAGATCGTGCTGCTCGGCATCGCCTGGGTGTTCATGCCGGCGCTGGTCGACCTGCTCGCCCCCGGTTTTCGCGCCGATCCCGAGAAGTTCGCGCTCACCGTGACGATGACGCGGATCACCTTCCCCTATCTCCTGTTCATCACCGTGGTGACGCTGCAGTCCGGCACCCTCAACGCCAACGGCCGCTTCGCCGCCGCCGCCTTCGCGCCGGTGCTGCTCAACCTGACCACGCTGGTGTTCCTGTCGGCGGCGCTGTTGTTCCCCAACGCCGGGGTCGCCGCGAGCTGGGGCACCACGGTTTCGGGTGCCATGCAGCTCCTGCTCACCGGCTACGCGGCACGGCGCATCGGCATTCTGGAAGGCTTCGCCAGGCCGCATTGGACGCCGGCCGTGCGCAACTTCTTCGTCCGCCTCGGCCCGGCGGTGATCGGCTCGGCCGGGGCGCAGATCGCGCTGTTCGCCGATACCATCATCGCCTCGATGCTGCCGACCGGCGGCGTGTCGTCGATCTACTACGCCGACCGCATGTACCAGCTCCCGCTCGGCGTGATCGGCATCGCCGCCGGCACCGTGTTGCTTCCCGAGATGAGCCGCCGCATCGCCGCCGGCGACGTCGAGGCGGCCTTCCACGCGCAGAACCGGACCGTGGCCCTGTCGATGGCGCTCGCCGCGCCGTTCTTCGTCGCCTTCATCATGATCCCCGACTGGATCATGCGCGCGGTGTTCGAGCACGGCGCCTATACCGGCGCCTCCGCCGATGCCTCGGCCGCCGTGCTGGAAGCCTACGGCTTCGGCCTGCTGGCCATCGTGCTGCTGCGCTCGGCGACGGCGAGCTTCCTCGCCCGCGGCGACACGCGCACGCCGATGTTTGTCGCGCTCGGCGCCTTTGCCGTGAACATCGCCCTCAAGCTCGTGCTGTTCCGACCTTTCGGCGCGGTCGGCCTCGCCGCCGCCACCGCCGCCGGAAGCTGGTTCAACCTTTCTCTGCTGGTCGTTCTGGCGATCCGGCGCGACGCCATGCGTCCCGACGTGGTGCTCGGGCGCGTCGCCACCTCGGTGGCGGCGGCCGCCTTCGCCCTCGCCGTCTTCTCCCTGATCGGTCCCAACCTCGGCGTGGCGGTGTTCCGCCACGTCGCGCGCTTCCGCATCGAGCTGATCTGCGCCCTCACCGCCACGCTGGGCGGGCTGCTCTACCTCGGCGTGCTGGCGGTGGCGCTGCGCGCGACCGGCATCGAAATGCCCTGGCCGCGCCGCTTCGCGGCGCTGCGGCCCCGCTTCATCTGAGGTTCCTCAGGCGGCGAGCGCCGCCAGCACCCGCGCCCACGATCGGGCGCCCTTGTGGAACGAGGTCATCTCGTACTTCTCGTTGGGCGAATGGATGCGGTCGTCTTCCAGGCTGAAGCCGATCATCAGCGAGTCCATGCCCAGCGCCTCCTTGAACGCGCCGACGATGGGAATGGAGCCGCCGCAGCCGGCCAGCACCGGCTCCACGCCCCACTCGGCCCGCAGCGCGCCGCGCGCCCGCTCCAGCGCGGTCGAGGCGAAGGGCAGGGCGATCGCGCCCGAGGCGCCGTGCGCGATGAATTCGACCGAACAATCCGCCGGCAGGCGCGCCTCGACGAAGCTGCGGAAGTTGCGGGCCACGGCCGCCGGGTCCTGGTCGGCCACGAGGCGGAACGAGAACTTCGCGCTGGCCTGCGCCGGCAGCACCGTCTTCGAGCCCTTCGCCGTATAGCCGCCCACGATGCCGTTGATCTCCGCCGTCGGGCGCGACCACAGCTGTTCCAGCACGCTGCGCCCGCGTTCACCGGCGGGCACGCCCAGGCCGACCGCGCCCAGGAACTGCTCGCCGTCGAAGTCGAGCGCACGCCACTGCGCGGCGACGGCCGGGGGCAGTTCGGCCACGCCGTCGTAGAAGCCCGGCACGGTCACGCGGCCCTCGGCGTCGTGGAGATCGGCGACGATGCGGCCGAGAACCCGGATCGGGTTGATCGCCGGGCCGCCGAACATGCCGGAATGGAGGTCGCGGTCGGCGGCATGGACCACCACCTCCTCCAGCACCAGGCCGCGCAGCATGGTGGTGATCGCCGGCGTGCGCGCGTCCCACATCAGCGTGTCGCAGACGAGCGCCACGTCGGCCTTCAGCTCGTCGGCGTTGTCGGCGAGAAAGGCCGGCAGCGAGGGCGAGCCCGACTCCTCCTCGCCTTCCAGCAGAACCGTGACGTGGCAGGGCAGGCCGCCGACCTCCGTGAGGGCGCGGCACGCTTCCACGAAGGTCATCAGCTGTCCCTTGTCGTCGGCCGTCCCCCGCCCCACGATCTGGCGGAGGCCGCCGTCGTCGCGGACGAAGGGCTCGAACGGCGGCGTGCGCCAGAGGTCGACGGGATCGGCCGGCTGCACGTCATAGTGCCCGTAGAACAGCACGTGCGGCGCCTCCGCGCGGGCGGCCGTCCTCTTGGCGACGACCATCGGGTGCCCGGTCGTCGGGCGCACGCTCGCCGCGAAGCCGAGCGAAGCGAGTTCGCCCGCCGCCCAGTCGGCGGCCCGCCGGCACTCCGCCGCGAAGGCCGGATCGGTCGAGACGGACGCAATGGTGACGAAGCGCAGGAGGCGCCCGACAGCCTCGTCGAGGTTGTTGTCGATGCGAGCCAGAACGGAGTCGAGCGAAGCCATGCATCCTCCAAGACGGCCGGGCGGGCCGGCACCGGACGACCCATACTACGGTCGATGGGGGATCGAGGGAATGGCGGCGGCGGGGAGAAGCCGATGGCGCGTTTGACGTCCGAGTTCTGGGTGGCGGCCTATCTCAGGCGGGTGAACCGCGACGGCGTCGTCGCCGTTCTGCGACGGCGGGGCGCGGCCGAGGCCGGCGCGGTGCTCCTCAAGCTGGACTGCCTCGACGGGCGGGCGGCCCTGTTCGGCCCGGCTCCCGGCGGCGATCCGGCGAACGATCGTTGCTTCCTGCGCCTGCACGAGAGCCGATGGATCGATCCCGCCGAGGCGGAGGCAAGGCTTGCGCGCGCCATCGGCTTCGATGCCGACGTCTGGATCCTGGAGATCGAGAGCCGGGCCGGCGATCCGGCGGTGGAGGTGATCTGATCCGGCCGCCACCGCCGTGTCAGAGACCTTTGTGCAACAGCCCGAAATCGCAGCGAATCCGGTCAGGCTTTGTTAACCCGCGCCATCGGAAATGACGCTGCCTTCGCCGTTCCCCTTCAACCGGACGCGAAGCCATTGGAGCCGAACCGTGGGCAATCTCCTCGTGCTGCCGACACGCAAAGCGCCGGCTCGCGCCGTTGAAGCCGGACGAAGCGCCGATATCCTGTTCTTCACGGGGGTGCGTTACTACCGCATGGAGGAGGCCGCGCCGGTACCCACCGACGCGAAGCGCCGCTCGCCCCGCGCGCGCAAGCCGGCCGCCGAGCCGTTGACCGAATTGCAGGCCTGATCCGGCAGCCTGATCTCGCCGCGCGATCAGTACGGTACGATCACCGCGTAGGGCGGGACGTTGTAGAACGGCTGGTGCTGCGGCGTCGTGTAGACGCGGACGCCAAAGGGCTGGTCGTAGGGTGAGATCGCGATCGCTTGCCCGGTCAGGGTCGAGCGCTGGAAAGGGTAGGGCACCGGCGCGGGAAAGTCCCCGTATTCGTTCGCCAGGGCCGGCGGCGCGGCGACGCCCAACAGGATGGTGGCCAGCAATGCATGTCTCATCGGCGTTCTCGCTCGCTTCGTCGAGATAAGCGACCAGGGGTCGCAAGGTTTGACCGCCGTTGCGGCATCGCCGGCAAGGGTTAACGCAAGCTCACGGCTGAAAACCCTCGAAGACGATCTGGGCCTGGAAGCGCGCGGCGCGCTCGCGTTGCTGCGGCGTTCGCACGGTCCAACTCGTCAGGGGGAGAGCGGGCCAGGCGGCCGCCGCCTCGTCGAGACGCGCGATGTCCCAGGACAGGAAGTCGCAGCGGGGCAGATCACGCGGGTCCGACGATCCCCGACGCGCCGGCCCGACGAGGCCGACCGGGCAGCCGGCCGATGCGCAGCGGGCGACGATGGCGGGATCGAAGCTTTCCAGCGCGACCGGGCCGCGATAGGCGGCGACGGCGGCGAGAACGGCATCGGCGAGGCGCAGTGCGCCCTCGCCCTTGATCTCGATCACCAGCGGGGTACGCCCACCGATCGCCGCCAGCAGGGCGGCCAGGGATGGAATGGTGCCGCCTCCGCGCAGCGGCAGCGCGCGGAGGGCTGCGGCGTCGCGCGCCTCCACCCGGCCGACCGATCCCGTCAACCGTTCCAGCCGGTCGTCGTGGAACACCACCGCCTGGCCATCCCGCGACATCTGCACGTCGCATTCAATGCCGTACCCGGCCTCGACGGCGGCCAGCGCCGCCGGCACCGTGTTCTCGGTCGGTCCACCGGGCGCATGCAGGCCGCGATGGGCGATCGGCCGGGCAAAGACCTCGCCGGTCGTCGGGCACACGGGTTTCAGCGCACGGCGAAGATCGCCTCGACCTCCACGGCGGAGTCGAGCGGTATTTCGGCGACGCCGATCGTGGAACGGGCGTGGCGTCCCGCATCACCGAGCACGGCGACCATCAGGTCCGATGCCCCGTTCATCACCGGGGCGATCGCGGAGAACCCCGGCGCGGTGTTCATGAAGCCGCCGAGCCGGACGCAGCGCTCGATCCGGTCGAGGTCGCCCAGCGCCGCCCTGGCCTGGGCCAGCAGGTTGATCGCGCAAAGCCGCGCCGCCGCCGTTGCCACCTCGGGCGTCACGCCGGCGCCGATCTTGCCCTTGTGCGCGGCGGCGAGGGTGCCGTCAGCTCCCAGGGCGAGCTGACCCGACACCACCAGGAGCGGGCCGTGCAGCACGCTGGCGACGTAGTTCGCGACGGGGGCGGCGGGCGAGGGCAGCTCGATCCCGAGGGACCGAAGACGCTCGTCGATCACGGACATGGGCCACCTCCACCCTCGCCCCCAACGGGGCCGGCGCGGGCGGTTCTGGCGCAATGCGGCGTCGCGGGCAAGGCTGTGGCGGGCTAACGGACGCCCGCAATTCCGCCACGGCGCTCGGCCATCCCTGTCAGGTCGAGGAAAAAGGGCAGATCAAATCGCCATGGAACGCTTCAAACGACACCTCCTCGCCGGTTCCATCGGTCTGGTTGCCGCCTCCGGTGTCCTCGCCATCGGAGCC
>CAXTMA010000178.1:0-8717 GCA_964245015.1 uncultured Beijerinckiaceae bacterium
CGCGCTGGCCCCGCCGCCGGTTCTTATCGGCCACGACGACGTCAAGCCGGCTCCGAGCGAACCCGACGTCGGCGCTCCGGCGGCGGCGGAACTGGCCGTCACGGAGCCACCGGCGCCTGCGCCCGTCGCTCCGCCGCCACAACCCGTCCCACCCCAGGCGAGCCGCGCCGTGCCGCCGACCGTTGTGCCTGCCGCACCCGAGGCCGTCGTCAGCAAATCCGAAACCGTGTCGGAGGGCGAAACGTCGTGGATCGCGGGAAGCGGCAAGACCGTTTCCGAGCCGCACGGGGGCGATGCGGCGACGGTGGAAGTGCCGGCGCCTCCGGCCGCACCGGATCGCAGGCTCGCGCGGACCTACCGGTCGGGCTGAGCCTGCCGCGACTTAGCGAAGCAGGTGTTGAGGCAGGGTCAGCGGTGCAACATCGGCAGGCCGGCTTCGGCGTAGCCGGCACCCACCACCGCCTCGTGCGGGATTGCCGCCTCGATGGCGGCGAGGTCGGCCGGTGTGAACGCGAGATCGATGGCGTTCTCCTCCAGCCGGGGATTTCGCATTTGCGGGGGATCGGCACGATGTCGTCGCCTTGGTGCAGCAGCCAAGCGTGCGCCGAGCGCCTCGTGGTGGCTTCCCTGGGTGGCGCCCCTGGCAGCGGCGAGGTCAAGCGGTCGCCGGGCGCGTCGACCCGCCCTGACCGCCGGTCAGACGCCGCCGGTGCCGGCCATCAGGGCCTCGCCGTACTGCTTCTTCAACGCCGTCTTCAGCAGCTTGCCGGTGGCCGTGTGGGGCAGGCTGTCGACGAACAGCACGTCGTCGGGCACCCACCATTTGGCGACCTTGCCGGTGAAGAAGGCCAGCAGTTCGTCGCGGGTCGGGGCGCGGCCGGGCTCGGGCACCACGATCAGCAGGGGGCGCTCGTCCCACTTGGGATGGCGCGCGGCGATCACCGCCGCCTCGCGGACGCCGGGACAGCCGACCGCGATGTTCTCCAACTCGATGGAGGAGATCCACTCGCCGCCGGACTTGATGACGTCCTTGGCCCGGTCGACGATCTCGATGTAGCCGGACGGGTCCAGCGTCACCACGTCCCCCGTGCGGAACCAGCCATCGGTGAAGGCCGGGTCGCCGCTGCGGTTGAAGTAGCTCTTCGCCACCCAGGGCCCGGCCACCAGCAACTCGCCGAAGCTGGTGCCGTCGGCCGGCACCTCGGCGCCGGCTCCGTCCACCACCTTGAGATCGACGCCGTAGATCGCCCGGCCCTGGCTCTTGAAGTGCCGCCTGCGCTCGGCCGCGTCCCAGTGCGCGTTTTCCGGCTTCTTCGTGTTGAAGGTGCCCAGCGGGCTGGTTTCCGTCATGCCCCAGGCGTGGCTGACACTGGCGCCGTGTTCGTTTTCGAACGCCTCGGCGATGGTCGCCGGGCAGGCCGAACCGCCAACCACCATGCGCAGCGGCCGGGAAAAGGTCGTTTTGCTTTCGCGCAGGTAGTTCAGCAGGTTGAGCCACACGGTGGGCACGCCGGCGGTTTGCGTTACCCCTTCCTCCTCGATCAGCCTGTGCAGGCTCGCCCCGTCGAGGCGCTGCCCCGGCATCACCATGCTGGCGCCGACGAGCGGGGCGGCGAAGGGAGCCCCCCAGGCGTTGACGTGGAACATCGGCACCACCGGCAGGACGACGTCGACCGCGCGCAGCCCGAACACGTCGGGCAGGTTGACGGCCATCGCGTGCAGCAGGGTGGAGCGATGCGAATACAGCACGCCCTTGGGATCGCCGGTCGTGCCCGAGGTGTAGCAGAGCGAGGCGGCGGTGCGCTCGTCGAAGCGCGGCCACGCGATCGTGTCGGCCGCCCCGGCGAGCAGATCCTCGTAGGCGAGCACGGTGAAGCCGGCCCCCGCCAGCGCCGTCGGCGGCACCGTGTCGGCCAGCACCACGATCGTGTGCAGGTTGCCCCGGACCTGCCCGGCGATGCTCTCGACGAGCGGCAGGAACATGGGATCGACGAGGAGGTGGGTATCGCCGGCGTCGCGCAGGATGAAGGCGATCTGGTCGGGGAACAGGCGCGGGTTGACCGTGTGGCAAATGGCCCCGATGCCGGGCACGGCGTAGTAGGCTTCGAGGTGGCGGTGGTCGTTCCAGGCCAGCGTGGCGATGCGCTCGCCGACCGCGACGCCGCGCGCCGCGAGCGCGTTGGCGAGGCGCGCGGCGCGCGCGGCGATGTCGGGATAGGTGTGGCGGATCCGCGAGCCGTCGGGGCGCACGCTGACGATCTTCGCCCCGCGATGGTTGCGGGCGGCAAAGGCGAGGATGTCGGCGATCAGGAGTTCGCGGTCCTGCATCAAGGCCTGCATGGTGTCGCCCTTTCCGGCGGCGGCGGACCGCCCTTGGCGCGGTGCGCGCAGCCGCGACGCCCTCGTGTAGCAAGCGCCGCGTGCGGCCGCGCCCAGACGTTCGGCGGGATTCGGCCGGCGGCAGGCGCCCTCACTGGCCGACTTCGAACGAGGTGAGCTGCCGCACGCGGCCCTTTTCCACCACGCAGATCGGCGCCTGCTGGCGGAAGCCGCCGTTGGTGTCGATGCCGAGCACCGAATTGGGATTGTTGGTGGCCGCAACCTGGGTGACGGCCGGCGCGGCCTGGGCCCGGATCGCGGCCGCGTCGCTCGTTGATCCCGCGAGCTTCATCGCCGTGGCGATGACGTAGAGCGCGGTATAGTTCAGCGCCGCCTCGCTGTTGGGATCGACCTTGGACCTCTCGCGATAGCGCTTGACGAAGCCCTGCATCGCCGGCTCGGTGTCGTAGATCAGCGGGGTCACGCCGATCGCGCCCTCCAGCGCGTCGAGCCCGCCGGCCACGCGCGCGACCTCGTCCATCTTGGCCTGATCCATCAGGGCGAAGCCGCCCGCGAAGCCGAGTTCCCGCGCCTGCCGGATCACCAGGCCGGTCGGCTCGGACGCGCCGCCGACGAACAGCACGTCGGGCGAGGCGGCCAGCACCTTGCTCACGCCGCTGTAGAAGTCGGCGTCGCGGTTGTAGGACATCGGATTGTCGGCGACCACCGTGCCGCCGGCCTTCTGCCACGCCGGCGCGAACACCGCCGCCCAGGCCTTGGCGTAATCATGGTTGCCGCCGGCCATCGCCAGCTTCCCGCCGAAGCGCTTCATCTCGTAGGCGGCGAAGGGTTGGGGATAGGACGCGAAGGAGGGCGGGATGCGCAGGGTCAACGGATTGTTGCGTTCGGTCACCGCCGGCAGGCTGGTGTAGGCGGCCAGCAGGATCTTCTGCTGCTGGTTGAATCCCTGGATCGCGAAGACCCCGCCGGAATGGCTGCAGAACACCACCGCCGCGCCCGATTGCTCGGCGAGGCGCTTGGCGTTGATCGCCGCATCCGAAGGCGAATATCGATCGTCGAGCGGGACGATCGCGAGGCGCAGCTTGCGGCCGCCAACGGTCATGTCGGCCGCGTTGATCTCGTCGGCGGCCATCTGCAGGCCGGTGAGGCAGTTCTTGCCGTACAGCGCGGCGCCGCCGCTCAGCGGGCCGGTGTAGCCGATGTTGACCGTGTCGCCCTCCGCCCGAGCCCGCCCGGGGCCGGCCAGCAGCAGCGCCGCCGCGCCCGCGCCGAAGTGTCGTCTGGTGATGAACATCGCCGTGGTCTCCGCTTCTCGTTGGTCAGCCGCCGAGGTAGGCCCGGCGCACGCGCTCGTCCCGGCCGAGGCTGTCGGGCGTGCCGTCGAGCACCATGCGTCCGCCCTCGACGACATAGGCGCGGTGGGCGATGCGCAGCGCCGCGAAGGCGTTCTGCTCGGCGAGCAGCACGGTGACGCCGCCCCGGTTGATGCCGGCGATGACGGCGAACATCTGCTGCACGACCATCGGCGCCAAGCCGAGGCTCGGCTCGTCGAGCAGCAGCATGCGGGGCCGGCCCATCAGGGCGCGCCCGATCGCAACCATCTGCTGCTGACCGCCCGACAGCGAGCCAGCCGGCTGGCCCCGCTTCTCGGCCAGGATGGGAAACAAGGCGAACACCTCGTCGAGCCCGGCGGCGATGCCGGTCCGGTCGCGGCGGTGGACGTAGGCGCCGAGCCGGAGGTTGCCCAGCACCGACATGGCGGGAAACAGCAGCCGTCCTTCCGGGCAGTGCACCACGCCGGCCGCCACGATCTGCGCCGGCGACAGCCCGGCGAGGTCGCGCCCTTCCAGGCGGATGCGGCCCGAGGCGAGCCTGTTGAGGCCGCTCACCGCCCGAAAGATCGAACTCTTGCCGGCCCCGTTGGCGCCGAGCAGGACCACCAGCTCGCCCGCCTCGACGCGCAGGCTGAGGTCGTGGAGGGCCCGGAAGCCGCCGTAATCCAGGCTCGCCTCCTCAAGGCGCAGCATGGACGGTCCCGGGGTGGGTCGGCGGGCCGGGACTTAACGGCCCAGGGAGCGGCGCGGCGCCGCCGGGCGCCTCGGCATCGGTGCCGAGGTAGGCGGCGACCACGGCCGGGTCGGCGCGGATCTCCGCCGGCGTGCCCTCGGCGATGCGGGCGCCGTGGTCCAGCACCAGGATGCGGTCGGCCAAGCCCATCACCATGCCCATCTTGTGCTCGATCAGGCACACGGCGACGCCGGACGCGTTGATCTTGCGCATCAGTTCGGCAAGACCGGCCGTTTCGTGATCGTTGATGCCGCCGGCCGGCTCGTCGGCGAGCAGCAGGCGCGGCTCGGTGGCCAGGGCAAGGGCGAAGGCGACGCGCTTGCGCTCCTCCTGGGTGATGTCGGCGGCGAGCCTGTGCCCGATGCGGCCCAGGCCGACGAAGTCGAGCACGGCCTCGGCCTTGGCCCGGCAACGCCGCTCGTCGGCGCGCAGGCGGCGCGAGTTCGCCAGAGCGTCCCACAGGTTGGAGCGGGTGCGCAGGCGGTGGCCGACGATGAGGTTGTCGAGCACGCTGGCGTTCTCGAACAGGTTGGTCGCCTGGAAGGTGCGGGCGACGCCGAGCCTCGCCATCGCATCCGCCTTGAGTCCGGTGACGTCGCGCCCGTCGAACAGCACCTGCCCGGCGCTGGGCGGTATCGCCCCGCTGATGAGGTTGAAGAAGGTCGTCTTGCCCGCGCCGTTGGGACCGATCACGGCGCTGATGCACCCCCGCGCCAACACCGCATCGACGCCGCTGACGGCGGCGAGCCCGCCGAAGTGCTTGCAAAGGCCGCGCACTTCAAGCATGCGGCGCGGTCCGCAGCGGCTGCTCGTCGAGGGTCGGTTGGGCGCAAGCGAGCCGCCTCGCCTCGACCGCGGCCGCCCGCCGGCGTCCGAGACGACGCTCGATCGAGCCGACGATGCCGTGGGGAAAGAACATCAGGATCCCGATCAGCAGCGGGCCGAACACGACCATCCGATAGTCCTGCAGGCCCTGCAGGGCCTGCGTCAGCACGGCCACGGCGAGCGATCCGACAACGGGTCCGAGAAGGGTGCCGATGCCGCCCACGAGAACCGTGATCAGCGTGTCAAAGGTACGGGTCTCGTTGGCGAGGTCGGGTCCGAGGAAGCGGACCTGTCCGGCATACAGGGCGCCGGCGATGCCGGCGTAGAAGGTCGAGAGCACGAAGGCGGTGAGCTTGGTGCGCATCGGGTTGATGCCGAGCGCCTGCGCCAGCGCCTCGCCGTTGCGCACGGCGACGAAGCTGCGGCCGACGAGCGAGGTCGTCACGCGCCGCATCAGCCAGAGCCCGGCGACCAGCACGGCGAGGGCGAGGTAGTATTGTCCCCTGTCGCTGTCGAAGGCGAGGGGGCCGAGGCCCGGCGGCGCGGGGATGTCGATGATGCCGACGACGCCGTGGGTCAGCGCATCCGCCTTCTCGATCACCAGCGCGATGATGAGGCCGACGCACAGGGTGAACACGGCGAAGTAGTCGTCGCGCAGCCGCAGCGACACCAGGCCGACGAGGCCGCCGAGCCCGGCCGCCAGCACGCCGGCGAGGACGAAGGCGAGCCAGAACGGCACCCCGTGATCCACCACCAGGAGGCCGACGGCATAGGCGCCGACGGCCATGAAGCCGGCATGGGCGAGGTTGAGCTGCCCGGTGTAGCCGGCGATCAGGTTGAGCCCGCTCGCCGACAGCGCACCCACGAAGGCCAGGGCCACCACGCTGAGGGTGTAGGCGTTGGGCGCGACGAAGGGAAAGGCGAGCGCCGCGACCAGCAGCGCGGCGGCGGCGGTCCAGGCCGCGCTCACCGCGCCGCCCTCGCGAAGAGCCCCTGCGGCCGCACCGACAGGATCAGCGTCAGCAGGGCGAAGGCGATGATGTCCTTGGCATTGGTGGAGATGTAGAAGGCGCCGAAACTTTCGGCGAAGCCGATGATGAGGCCGCCGGCGATGGCGCCGACCACGCTGCCCATGCCGCCCAGGATGATGATGACGAAGGCCTTGGTGATCACCAGCTCGCCCATGCCGGGCGACAGCAGGTTGATCGGCGTGAACAGCACCGCCGCCACCGCCGCCAGCCCGCCCGAGATGGCGAAGGTGACCATCGACACGCGGCCGGCGTCGATGCCGACCAGGGCGGCGCCCTGCCGGTTCTGCGCAGTGGCGACGATGGTGGCGCCGAGCCACGTCCGCGACAGGAAGAGATGGAGGGCGAGCATCAGGGCGAAGGCGGCCGCCACGATGAGCAGCCGCTGCGCCGGCGCGGTGAGGCCGGCCAGGCGCAGGATCTGCGGGTAGGGCGGGGCGAGCCGGTGGAAGTCGGCGCCGAAGATCGCCTGCACGCCCGCCTCGAAGAAGAGAAGCAGGGCGATGGCCGCGATCATGTCGTGCAACGGGGGCGCCCCGCGCAGCGGCTCGAAGACGAGGCGCTCGGTGAGAACGGCGATGGCGGCGGTCAGCAGCGCCGCGCCTGCCAGCGCGAGCCAATAGTTCGCGGCTAAACGGTCGGTCAGCAGGAACGCCGCATAGGCGCCGATGGTATAGAGCGCGCCGTGCGAGAAGTTGGGAATGCGCAGGATGCCGTAGACCAGCGTCAGCCCGAGGGCGACGAGGGCGTAGACCGACCCGATCGTCAGGCCGTTGAGCACCTGCTGGACGAACAAGTTCATCCCGTCCGAGCCCTCCCGATGCGCCCAGCCGGTCTTCGCCGGCCGCCCGTCTGTTCCCAGCGTGTCACGCGTTCGAAGGGCTGGTCAATTGCGGCTTTGGACAGTGCGCCTCGGCTTCCAGTCGGCGCGCACCCGTCGGGAGAGGCTGCGCGGCCGGTCTTCGAAGACAGGGTATGGCCTCCACCGAACGGACTCGCGGCCGCTCCGGTGACTTGCCTTGGCCGGCCGCCGACCTATCCTTTGTCGATCGCCAGCTGCCGGCGACGTCAGGGGAGGGTTGGATGAGGGCGGTGCTGAGCCGCGAACCGGGCGGACCCGAAACGCTCGAGCTCGCCGATCTGCCCGATCCCGTGCCCAAGCCCGGCGAGGTCGTCGTCGCGGTGGCGGCCTGCGGGGTCAACTTTCCCGACACGCTCATCATCGCCGACCGATACCAGTTCAAGCCCGAGCGGCCCTTCGCGCCCGGCGGCGAGATCGCCGGCACCGTGGCGGCCCTGGGCGAGGGCGTGGAAGACCTCGCCATCGGCGACCGGGTGATCGGCGCCACCGGCTGGGGCGGCATGGCCGAGAAGGTTGCGCTGCCAGCCGAGCGCTGCGTGCCGATGCCCGACGCCATGCCCTTCGACGAGGCGGCGGCCTTTCTGTTCACCTACGGCACGTCGTACCACGCCCTGAAGGACCGGGCGGCGCTGAAGCGCGGCGACACGTTGCTGGTTCTCGGCGCCGCCGGGGGCGTCGGCCTCGCGGCCGTGGAACTCGGCAGGGCGATGGGCGCCCGCGTGGTCGCCGCCGCTTCCACGCCGGAGAAGGTCGCCTTCGCGGTGGCGCACGGGGCGGAGGCCGGCGTGGTCTACCCGGCCGGCCGCCTTGACAAGGCCGCCTCCCGGGACCTCGCCGGGCGCTTCAAGGACGCCTGCGGCGCGCGGGGCGCGAACGTGGTGTATGACGCCGTCGGCGGCGACACGGCCGAGCCGGCCCTGCGGGCGGTCGCCTGGGAAGGCCGCTACCTCGTGGTCGGATTTCCCGCCGGCATTCCCGCCATCCCGCTCAACCTGCCGCTGCTCAAGGCCTGCCAGATCGTGGGCGTGTTCTGGGGCGGCTGGGCCCGGCAGGATCCTGCCGCCGACGCCCGCAACAACCGCGACCTGCTCGACCTCTACGCCGGCGGCGCGGTGCGCCCGCGCCTCCAGGCCCGCTTCCCCCTGGCGCGGGCCGGCGAAGCGATCGCCCTGCTGGCCGAGCGCCGGGCGATGGGGAAGGTCGTCGTCTTGATGGCATGAAGGGCGAGGCGCACCGCCGCCGTACGGCCCGATGCGGGCGAGCGCGGCTTGCGTCGCGAAGGCTTGCATCGTGCAGCTTGCGTCGCGAAGAAGCGCAGGTTCCGCCGCGGTGGCAGGGTCGCGGCGGCACAAGAAGTCAGAACATCGGACCGAAAAGTGCGCAGCGATTTTCGGATTCATCCGATGCGGCACGAAGACTTCGAGCATCGGACCGGATCCGGTCCGATGCTTGAGAGGTCGCCTGTCTCGCTTGGGCTGACGGAGCCTACTCCGCCGCCTGCTCCTTGCCCTCCAGATCGGCGCCGGTGTCCTGATCGACGACGCGCATCGACAGCCGCACCTTGCCGCGGTCGTCGAAGCCCATCAGCTTGACCT
>CAXTMA010000179.1:0-8690 GCA_964245015.1 uncultured Beijerinckiaceae bacterium
CCGGCACGCCGGCCATCACGATGACGTTGCCGATCCAGAAGCCCGGCGCCTTGGACACGGAATTCTCGACCAGGGCGGCGCCCTGCGGGATGCGGGCCATGCGGCGGCGGGCGGTGTTGAGGTCTTCGGGCTTGATGCGCTGCAGCAGCAGCTCGATCGCGCGCGGGTCTTCGCCGATCGGCACGCCGAAAGCGGCGGCGACGGCATCGGCGGTGATGTCGTCGTGGGTCGGGCCGATGCCGCCGGTGGTGAAGACGTAGGTGTAGCGGTGCCGCAGCGCGTCGAGCGCGGCGACGATGTCCGCCTGCTCGTCGGCCACGACGCGCACCTCGCGCAGGTCGATGCCGAGCTGGGTGCAGCGGTCGGCGATGACGCCGATGTTGGCGTCCTTGGTGCGCCCCGACAGGATCTCGTCGCCGATCACCAGGACCGCCGCCGTCACCGCGCCGCCGGGCGCCGCCGCGCTGCCAGCCGGATCGGCCGGCTGCATCGCGGTCATGCCGGCACCAGGGTGTCGTCGCAGGCGTGGCGAAGGTTGGACCTCAATTGGACGATGCGGTCGTTCAAATCCAGCATGGTCGCCTCGTCGACCTGCATCATGCAGGCAAGTTCCTTGGGAATGGAGGCGGCGTCTTTCTCCAGCGCCCATCCAACCGAGGTGAGCAGGATTGTGACCTGCCGCTCGTCGTCGGCGTCGCGCACGCGGCTGACATAGCCGAGCGACTCCAGTCTTTTCAGCAGCGGCGTCAGCGTACCCGAGTCGAGAAACAACCGCCTGCCGATCTCCTTCACGCGCATGCCATCCTTTTCCCAAAGCGTCAGCAGAACGAGATATTGCGGATAGGTCAGGCCGAGGGGTTGGAGCAGAACCCGATAAGCCCGGGTGAACGCGTGCGAGGCCGAATACACCGCGAAGCAGAGCTGCTTGTGTAGGCTCGCGGTCCTCGTCATCATGCCGTCCTCCGCCGCCGTCGGGATCGCATCATCGTGCGACGCTCAAGCTTCTGGCAATGCGCCGGTTGCCGCGCCGCCGAAGGATGGTGCAACAAATCGCCGCCGTCGGCGAGGGACGGCAGAGCTTTTCGATCGGGCGGCTTACGGGTTGCACGGTTTTGCGTCGCGCGGGACATGTGCCCGTTAAACGCACCGAAAGCTTTGCCGTTCAACGTGCCGGAGGCACCGGACCCACCCCTTCGCGGATCATTCGATGGCTCTCAGCGACGCGCAGGAACGGGAGATCGGCGAAGCGCGCGCGCTCCGAACGGCGACGCTGCGGCCGAGCGTCGCCGCGCTCGAAGAAATCCTGTTTCAACCCATCCCCCTGCTCGACCACGGCTTCCTCCGCGTGGTCGATTACATGGGCGACGACAGCGCGGTGGTGCAGGCGGCGCGGGTTTCCTACGGCCGCGGCACCCGCAGGGTCAGCGAGGATCGCGGCCTGATCCAATACCTGATGCGGCACTGGCACACGACGCCCTTCGAGATGGCGGAGATCAAGTTTCACGTCAAACTTCCCATCTTCGTGGCCCGGCAATGGATCCGCCACCGCACGGCCAGCATCAACGAGGTGTCGGCGCGCTATTCCGTCCTCGACCAGGAATTCTACCTGCCGGCGCCCGAACAGCTCAAGGCGCAGTCGGTGGTGAATCGGCAGGGCCGCGGCGACCACCTCGCGCCCGAAGAAGCCGAGCAGGTCCTCGCCTTGCTGCGCGCCGACGGCGAGCGCGCCCACGCGACCTATGCCTGGATGCTGAACGAGGACGAGGCGGGGCAGCGCCCCGATCCCACGCGCGACGGCCTCGCCCGCGAACTCGCCCGCATCAACCTGACACTTGCGACCTATACGCAATGGTACTGGAAAACCAACCTGCACAACCTGATGGGCTTCCTCCGGCTGCGCGCCGACCATCACGCCCAGTACGAGATCCGCGTCTATGCCGAAGCTTTGATGCAGGTGATGGCGCGTTGGGTGCCGCTGACGCACGAGGCCTTCCTCGAACACCGGCTGGGCGCCGTCACCTTCTCGCGTAGCGCGATGGGAGTGCTGCGCAGGATGCTGGGCGGCGAAACGATCGATCAAGGCGGGAGCGGGCTGAGTTCCCGCGAATGGCGCGAACTGTGCGAAGCGCTGCAGCGCGGGTGCTGAGCCAGTCGGCGCAGATCACCCGCTCTGGCTCATTCGGCGGCGAGGCGCTCGTCCTGCAGCTTGCAGACACCGTCGACTGCCGGAGTCAGCGTGAGATGGCGGCGGTGGTGATCGGCCAGACTGGCACGATGGGCGATGGAAATGATGGTCGTGTCCGGTAGACGTTCGGCTAGGCGCTCGTAGATCGCACGCTCGAGTTCGGTATCCATCGACGCCGTCGCCTCGTCGAGAAGGAGCCAGGTTGGCTTGGCGAGCATGGCCCGAGCGATGGCGAGGCGCTGCTGCTCGCCGCCGGACATGCGCTGCGTCCAATGATCGTCGATGTGCAGAAGGCTCTTGAACTGACCGAGTCGAACGTCGTCGAGGGCGGCGCAGATGTCGGCCTCGCTGTACGTGCCGGCCTCATGCGGATAGCAGATGGCCGCGAGCAGCGTTCCAATCGGCAGGTACGGCTTCTGCGGCAGCACCATGATGGAAGCTTCGGCCGGGATCTCCACGGTGCCATCGCGATAGGGCCAGACGCCCGAGATCGCGCGAAACAGCGTCGACTTGCCGGTTCCAGAAGGCCCTGACAGCAGCACGTTCTCATTGGCGGCGAGACGAAGGTTCATCGCGCCCGACAGCGCCTTGCCGCTCGGCAGATGCAGTTGCACGTTGGACAGGACGAAGTCGCCCTGGCGCTGACCGACCGAACGCACCAGCGGAACCGCGGGCGGCACGGCATCGAGCGAGGCGTCGAAGGTGGTGAGGCGGTCGAGGACCGATTTGAATTCCGCCAGGGAGGAATAATAGGTCACGAAGAACGTCAGGGAGGAGTTGACCTCGCCGAAGGCCACCTGGGTCTGCCGCAGGCCGCCGAGCGTGACGATGCGCGCGAAGAAGAACGGCCCGAGGAGAAGGTAGGGGATGAAGCTGTGGATGGTGCTGAAGAACTGGGTGAAGGCTTCGAGAAAGGCCTTGACCACCGTGATCGAGTAGAAGTTGCGCACGATCGACGCGAAGCGCTCCCGCAGGATCGACTTCTCGGTCGCCTCGCCGAACAGAAGCGCGATCTGCTCGCTGTATTCGCGCAGGCGGGCCAGCCCGAAGCGGAAGTTCGCCTCGTAGTGCTGCCGGGCGAAGGAGAGACGCGCGAGAGGTCGACCGATCAGCGCCGCCGCTCCCGTGCCGAGAACCGCGTAGACGATCGCGCACCAAAGAAGGAAACCGGGAATGTGGACCTTCGTGCCGGGAATGGTCAGCGCTGACGACAGCGTCCACAGGATGATCGAGAACGACACCAGTGAACTGAGCTGGGAGATCAGCTGGATCGAGAAGCTGTAAACGCCGAGGTTTCCGAACTGCCCGCCGTTGATGAAGCGCGGCACGTCCTCCTGGATGCGCTGATCGGGATTGTCGGCGCCGATCCCGGCCAGCATCATGCCGTAGTGATTGTGGTGATCAAGCCAGCGGCGGCTGTAGTCTTCCGTCAGCCATCGGCGCCAACGGATGATCAGCACCTGCGAGATCAGGAATTCAACGAACAGCGCCAGGATCCAAGGCGTTATGTAGATCGGGAGTTCGATCAGCAGGGCGTGCCAGAAGAGAGGGGCGTCGAACTCCTGCAGGGCGTTGCCGATGTCGCGCGACGCATAGGAGGTCAGGACGCTGAACCAGACTTCGACCTGGTTGAGCAGGATGATGACCATGATGGCCGCTGCCGCAAGCGTCCGCTCCCTCAAGTGCAGGTGCCGTCCCAACCCGAGCGGGACGGCGACGGACCCTTCGGCCCGAAAGTACCTGTCGGTGATCCCCAGTGTCTTGCGGACCGCCGGAATGAAGAAGGTGAGATAGCTGATGATCGAGAACATGGCGACGGTCATCGCCACCGTGCTCGGGATGCGGACCGCCTCCAGCAGGCTCGGCCAAAGACCGAAGGCGCTGACGCAGACCAAGGCGCCGAGCACGATCGCTTCGAGCGAGAAGTAGGCGATCAGGACCTGAAGAAAGGTCGAAATCTTCTGCGAGCGGAAGGTCGTCGCCGCCGCCACAAGGGTGAAACCGGCCAGAAGAAGGACGACCGACTGGCCGCTGGCGAAGCCGACAGCGATCTCAACCAAGCCGAACAGCGCAACGGCCACACCGATCAGCTTCATCAAACAGGCTCCAGCAGCAACAGCGCATCCGTAGGCCACATACGACAGCACTGCGGCGCAAAACAGACCTGGAGCGATCTCCTAACGACCGAGAACCGCGGCGAAGTGATCCGCAGAACGGGCTGTCAGCCGCGGCGGCGGGCTTGAACCCGACACGAACCGGCGGCTCAGAGCCTCTCCTCGGAAGCGGCCTCGCGGCCTTCGGGTTTGGTCCCATTCACCAGATCGAGCAGCACCGACGAAGGTTTGAAGGTCAGCACCCGGCGCGGGCTGATCGGCACCTCCACGCCGGTCCGGGGATTGCGGCCGATGCGCTGGCGCTTGGCGCGGACGGAGAACAAGCCGAAGGAGCGCAGCTTGACCAGCTCGCCGCGCCGCAACGCGTCGGACATCTCATCGAGCGCCATCTCGAAAACGTGGCGGACATCGCTCCGCGACAGGTGCGGGCAGATTGCGGCAATGCCGTCGAGGAGGTCGGCCCGCGTCGCCGTGCGGCGCTCCACCGGCCGGAAATGGGACGTCGTCTCGGCGGCAACGGCTTCGGACATCGGCTTACCCCGGCGTGACATGCCTTGGGTACGGAAACGGGGTCCCGATGGTTTCGGGACCCCGCTGCCGACGTACGTCGATCTGACGAGTGTGGCTTGAAAAGCGACGCTTTCCTTAGAAGTCCATGCCGCCCATGCCACCCATCCCACCGCCGCCGCCCATCGGCATCGCCGGCGAGTCCTTCTTGGGAGCCTCGGTGATCGTGGCTTCGGTGGTGATCAGCAGGCCGGCGATGGAGGCGGCATCCTGCAGCGCCGTGCGCACGACCTTGGTCGGGTCGATGATGCCGGTCGCCACGAGGTCGCCGTACTCGCCGGTCTGGGCGTCGTAGCCGTAACCGTAGGAGGTGTTCTCCAGAAGCTTGCCGACGACAACCGCGCCATCGCCGCCGGAATTGTCGATGATCTGGCGCGCCGGCGTCTGGATCGCCTTGCGGACGATGTCGACCCCGGTCTTCTGGTCGGCGTTGTCGACGTGAATGCCGTCGAGCGCCTTGATGGCCCGCAGCAGGGCCACGCCGCCGCCGGGCGACACGCCTTCCTCGACCGCCGCGCGTGTTGCGTTGAGGGCGTCGTCGACGCGGTCCTTCTTCTCCTTCACCTCGACCTCGGTCGAACCGCCGACGCGGATCACCGCGACGCCGCCGGCGAGCTTGGCCAGGCGCTCCTGGAGCTTCTCGCGGTCGTAGTCGGAGGTGGTCTCGGCGATCTGCGCCTTGATCTGGCCGATGCGGCCCTCGATGTCGGACTTGGCACCCGAGCCGTCGATGATCGTGGTGTTCTCCTTGTCGATGCGGATGCGCTTGGCGCGGCCGAGCATCTGAAGGGTCACATTCTCCAGCTTGATTCCGAGATCCTCGGAGATCATCTGGCCCTGTGTGAGGATGGAGATGTCCTCCAGCATCGCCTTGCGGCGATCGCCGAAGCCCGGCGCCTTGACCGCCGCCACCTTGAGGCCGCCGCGCAGCTTGTTGACAACCAGGGTCGCCAGCGCCTCGCCCTCGACGTCCTCGGCCACGATCAGCAGCGGCTTGCCGGTCTGCACCACGGCTTCGAGCACGGGCAGCATCGCCTGAAGCGAGCCGAGCTTCTTCTCGTGGATCAGGATGTAGGGGTCTTCGAGTTCGACGACCATCTTCTCCGGATTGGTGATGAAGTAGGGGGAGAGATAGCCGCGGTCGAACTGCATGCCCTCGACGACGTCGAGTTCGGTTTCGGCGGTCTTGGCCTCCTCGACTGTGATGACGCCCTCGTTGCCGACCTTCTGCATCGCCGACGAGATCATCGCGCCGACGTCCTTGTCGCCGTTGGCCGAAATGGTGCCGACTTGGGCGATCTCCTCGTTGGAGGTGACCTTCTTGGAGTTCTTCTTGAGGTCGGCGACGATGGCTTCGACCGCCTTGTCGACGCCGCGCTTCAGGTCCATCGGATTGAGGCCGGCGGCGACCGCCTTGGTGCCTTCGCGGACGATCGAGGCGGCGAGAATGGTGGCGGTGGTGGTGCCGTCACCGGCGGCGTCGTTCTGCTTGGACGCGACCTCGCGGATCATCTGCGCGCCGAGGTTCTCGAACTTGTCGGAGAGCTCGATCTCCTTGGCGACGGTGACACCGTCCTTGGTGATGCGCGGCGCACCGAAGCTCTTCTCGATGACCACGTTGCGGCCCTTGGGACCCAGCGTCACCTTGACGGCGTTGTTGAGGATGTCGATGCCGCGCATCATGCGATCGCGGGCATCTGACGAGAAACGTACGTCTTTGGCTGCCATATCGGCTTAATTCTCCGGAAAAGGGGATTGGGTGTCGGATCGTGATCTGGCGATCGATCTCAGGCGACAATGCCCATGATGTCGCTCTCCTTCATGATGAGGAGATCCTGCCCATCGATCTTGACCTCGGTGCCGGACCACTTGCCGAACAGCACCTTGTCGCCCGTCTTGACGTCGAGGGGGGTCAACTTGCCGGCTTCGTCGCGCCCGCCGGGGCCGACGGCGATGATCTCGCCTTCCTGCGGCTTCTCCTTGGCGGTATCGGGGATGATGATACCCCCCTTTGTCCTCTCTTCGCTTTCGAGGCGCTTGACCACGACCCGGTCATGCAAAGGACGGAAGTTCATGCGGATGATGCTCCTGGATGAGGCATCCGCCGAGCCCCGGTGCGGCCATCGACCAAAGCAGCGGCGCTCGACGGGCGAGCGTTCTGGCATGCAGGGAAAGAGAGTGCCAGAACTAGCTGGGCAGTATCCATGTCGCAGAAGCTTGTCAATGGCACTTGCCAAGTGAGAGTGCCAAAACCTGCCCACCGGAACGCCAGCACGGCTTGGCGGCGTCATGGGCTGATCCTAAATCTTGAGCGCCTTCACCCGCAGCGGGCGAGTGCGGCGGCGGACGCGTGCCGCCCTGGGCGGGTAAACGGCAAGCGCCGTTTCCTCGGACTCGGCACCACAAATGGGACTCGGCGCCGCACTTGCCATCTCGCGCTTACACCGCCGACCAACCCTCAACGCGCCGACACGGGACAGCCGCGGCGGGCCATGAACAGAATCGCCGCGGATTAGGTGACCTGAAAACGCCTTCCGTCGGCGCTCGGCCGTGCCGCACACTGCTTGGCCTCATCGATCCGCTGTGACCCCGGCGCGCTGACCGGCAGGCCGACGCCCGCCTCATTTGCGGTTCCAACACTTCAGACAGCGGCATTCCAGGTAACGACCAGGGATCTGCAAGTTTATTATGGACAATCATCACGTCCAGGCGAGGAGCAGCGCTGGGCATCCCCGCAAGCATGCGTTTCGACGTTGTCGCGATGAGCAGCTTCGGAGCACAGCCGACTTACGGCCGGCGAAACCGCTCCGCCGGCAACTATTCGACCGGCACCGCGACAAAACGGACCTCGCCGCGGCCGTTGGCGACAAGAAGCAGGGCGGTCTTCTTGCCGGCGCTCTTCAGCGACTGGAACTTGTCGGCTGCGTCCGCCGGCTGCTTGACCGCCTCCTGGTTGATTTCGACCAGAACCTCGCCCGGCTGCAGCCTCTTGTCGGCGGCGGCGGAGTTGGGGTCGACGTCGGCGATCACGACGCCGCTGGACACGCTGTCGCTGATGGTGAACTTGCGACGCATGTCTCCCGACAGGCCGCTGAACGTCATGCCGAGCGCCTTGGTCGCGGCGGGTGCCGCCGGCGCAGGCGCAGCCGTCTCGCTGTGGCTGTCGCGGCTCGGCACGGCGTGCTGCTCGCCATCCTCCAGCCGCCCAAGCTTGACCGTCTTGGTCAGCTCCTTGCCCTTGCGCATCAGCACGACCGACACGTCCTTGCCCACCGGCTCCAGGGCAACGATCTTGGGCAGGTCGCGCGAGTCCCTGACGTCCTGACCGTCGAACTTGACGATGACGTCCTCCGTCTGGATGCCGGCCGCGCTGGCCGGTCCCTTCGGATCGGTGCCCGACACGAAAGCGCCGCGCGTCGGGCCGAGGTCGAGGCTCGCGGCGATGGTGTCGTCGACGTTCTGGATGCGCACGCCGAGCCAGCCGCGCCGGGTTTCGCCGAACTGTTCGAGCTGCGCGATGATCGGCTGCACGGTGGCGGCCGGGGTGGCGAAACCGATGCCGATTGAGCCGCCCGAAGGCGACAGGATCGCCGTATTGATGCCGATCACCTCGCCGGCCATGTTGAACAGCGGACCGCCGGAGTTGCCCTTGTTGATGGCCGCGTCGGTCTGGATGTAGTTGTCATAGGGACCGCTGTCGATGTTGCGATGGCGGGCCGACACGATGCCGGCCGTCACCGTGCCGCCGAGGCCGAAGGGATTGCCGACGGCCATCACCCAGTCGCCGACGCGCATCTTCTCGCTGTCGCCGAACTTCACCGCCT
>CAXTMA010000180.1:0-8659 GCA_964245015.1 uncultured Beijerinckiaceae bacterium
GGTCGAGGCCGACCAGCTCGTACAGAACTCCGACAAGAACACGGTGTCGGCGGAAGGCAACGTGCGGGTGTACTACGACGGTCGTACCCTGCAGGCCGACAAGGTCATCTACAACAAGACGACCAAGCGCCTGTTTGCCGTCGGCCACGCAACCCTCACGGAAAAGAACGGCACGGTTTACCACGGCGACGAGTTCGACATCACCGACGATTTCCGCGACGGCTTCGTCAACAGCCTGCGCGCCGACACCGCCGACAAGACGCACTTCAGCGCGCCGCGGCTGGAGCGGGTCAACGGCGACTCCGTGTTCGACAAGGGCACCTACACCGCCTGCGACGCCTGCAAGGACCACCCGGACAGGCCGCCGCTGTGGCGCGTGCGCGCCAAGAAGATCATCGACAAGAACGAAGAACACATGGTGTACTACGAGGATGCCACGCTGGAGTTCCTCGGCGTCCCCGTCGCCTACACGCCTTATCTGTCCGCGCCCGATCCGACGGTCACCCGCAAGTCCGGCTTCCTGTCGCCGCATACCATCTACAAGTCGCAGCTCGGCTACGGCGTCGGCGAGCCGATCTTCTTCAACCTCGCGCCGAACTACGATCTCACCCTCACGCCGACGGTGTTCACCCAGCAGGGCTTCTTCGGCGCGGGCGAGTTCCGCCAGCGCTTCGACAACGGCCTGTACTATTTCCGCGTATCGGGCATCGACGAGGCCCATCCCGGCGCCTTCGCGCAGCCGCCCTACGGCGCCGCCGACCGGGCGCTTCGCGGCGACATCGACAGCAAGGGCGAGTTCCAGCTCGACCCATTCTTCAAGTTCGGCTGGAACTTCACGATCCTGTCGGACAAGTACTATCTCAACGACTACTCCATCCCTTCCGCCACCATCTCCGCCAACTACTTCTCGGAGTCGATCTCGACGGTGTACCTGACCGGGCAGGGGCCGCGATCGTTCTTCGACCTGCGCGGCTACTACTTCGAGGGCCTGTCCAGCCACGATATCCAGGCGCAGCAGCCGATCGCCCATCCCGTTCTCGACTACAACAAGACGTTCGACGTCGATCCCGACAAGACGCACGGCCTCGGCGGCCAGATCGAGTTCGATGCCAACCTGACCAGCGTGTCCGCCCAGTCGGCCTCCTTCCAGGCCGTGGGGCCGCGCGTGCTCGACTCGGCCTACGGCCTGTACGACATCTGCAACAGCTACGTGCCCGGCCGCACCAGCGGCAACTCGTGCCTGCTGCGCGGGGTCGGCGGCGACTACACCCGAGCCACCGCCCAGGCGGAATATCAGCGCAAGTTCATCGATCCGCTGGGGCAGGTGTGGACGCCCTTCGCCTTCGCCCGCGTCAACGCCGAAACGCTCGACCTCAACACCTCCAACGTCTACGGCTTCAACTCGGCGAGTGGCAGCTCGACCTATCTCAACTCCTACCAGAGCGCCTTCGTCGGCAATTCCGGCAGCACCGCCAACCTGATCCCCGGCGTGGGATTGGAATACCGCTACCCCTTCTTCTCCCGCACGGCGCTGGGATCGGTGACGGTGGAACCGATCGGTCAGATCATCGCCCGGCCCGACAATCAGATCGGCACCCGCACGCTGGTCAACCTCGACTCGCAGAGCCTCGTCTTTGATTCGACCAACCTGTTCGACCACAACAAATATTCCGGCTACGACCGCTTCGAGACGGGTGTGCGCGCGAACTATGGCGGGCAGGTCCTGTTCGACCTGAAGAACGGCGGCTATGCCCATTTCATCGCGGGACAATCGGCTCAGATCGCCGGCACCAACTCCTATGCGACGCCCGATGCCGCCAACATCGGCCTGAGTTCGGGCCTCGACAAGCGGTTGTCGGACTACGTCGTGGGCGCAACCGTCTCGCCGTTCCCGCTCATCACGTTCGGCTCGCAGGCTCGCTTCGACTCGTCAACGCTCGAGAACCGCCGCGTCGACGCCACCGCCAACATCAACCTGGGCGCGCTGACCGGCGGGATCCAGTTCGCCAACTACCAGTCGCAGCCGGTGATCGGCTACGACGTGCGCCGCGAGGGCCTGTCGTTCTCCGCCAAGTACAAGATCACCCCGAACTACTTCACCCAGGGCAATGTCACCTTCGACATGAGCCGCCATCTTTACCCGGCCTCGCTGATCGGCAGCTCCAACCCCGGACCCTTCGCCGTCGCGGCGCTCGGCATCGGCGCCGGCTACACCGATGAATGCACGACCTTCACGGTGAACTACTCGTCGGTGTATCAGGATACCGGCACCGGCACCTTCGAGCGCAACCAGACGGTGCTGGTGTCGCTGCAGTTGCGCACGTTGGGCGATGCCAGCTTCGCCCGCTCGGCCGGAACCAACACCAGCGCCACCAGCGGCCTCGACGGCGTGCGCTGAACGCCGTCCGCTCCCGTCACGTTGACGGGAGAGGGCCGGCCGCAGGTTAAGGCGAAGGGGCCGATGCTGTTGGACGAGCAACGTCTGTGCAAGCGAGTGAACAGGCCGGTGTGCAGCCGTGGCGTCACAATCAGCGGAGCGGGTTGATGCGGAGCGGGTCGGCCGAAGCCGGGCCGCCGGCACGGTCAGGGCGACGGCGCCGCAGGCGAAGCTCCACCCCCGGTGAACGGTCGTCGTTGAACGGCGTCGCGGGATAAACCTGCCGGCCGGCGCTGTCCGTGCTGGAGCGAGGCGGCGGCACCGAAGATGCTCCGGCGCCCTCCCGGTCGCGCCACGCCGCCGCCGATCCTTCGCCGGCGGGGGTGGCCGCCTCACCGACGGTCCGGCGCAAGCTTCACCCGCGAAGCTCCGTCCCGCCCGAAAAGCGCCGAAGTCCCGGACCAAGGAAGGGACATAGGGGAGGTCAGGAATGAAACGACATCTGCTTTGCCAATCACCGCGCCTCGCCCTGGAACGAGCGTGCGCGACCGTCAACTCTCGGCTTGGCGTCGCCGGGCTCGCCGCCGTCCTGGCCGTTGCCGGCTGTCCGCAGCTGGTGCGTCCGGCACAGGCGCAGGCCATCGTCGCCTCGGTCAACGGCGATCCGATCACGTCGATCGATGTCGAGCAGCGGATGAAGCTGCTGCGGGCGCTGCACAAACCCGCCACCCGCGATGCCGCGATCGAGAGCATGGTTTCCGACCGCCTGAAGGAACGGGAAACATCGCGCTTCAGCGTTTCCATAAAGGACGACGAGGTCGGCGAGGAGTTGCAGATCATCGCCAAGAAGATGAAAGTCTCGACCACCCAGCTCAGCGCCGACATCGCCCGCAACGGCGTCAGCCAGAGGCACGCCACCAACTACCTGAAGGCCGAGCTTGGCTACGCCGTGCTGATCAAGGCGTTGAACAAGGGTGTCGAGGCCAGCGAGGTCGCCGTGCGCCAGGAACTGGCCAAGGAAAAGGGCAAGGGCGGCGGGATCACCACCTATACCCTGCGTCAGGTCGTGTTCACCCTGAACCCCGGCGATACGGCGGCGGCGGTCAATGCCAGCGCCAAGGAGGCGGAAGCGCTGCGCTCGCGTTTCACCAGCTGTCAGACGGGCATCCCCTACGCCAAGACGCTTCCGGGCGTCGCGGTGCGCGAGAAGCTGGTCCGCAGCTCGACCCAGCTCGGCGACCAGATCAAGGAAGAACTCGACAAGATGCCGGTCGGGCATCTCACCCCGCCCAGCCGTTCGCCCAACGGCGTCGAGCTGATCGCCCTGTGCGACCGGACCAGCGCCGGCAACGACGACGAATTGCGCAAGAACATCTCCGACCGCCTGCTGGGCGAGCACATGGACGCCACCACGCAGGTCAAATACCGGGAAATGCGCGCCGCCGCCGTGATCGAGAAGCATTGACCCTTCTTGCGCTGAGCCGCGGCGACCCGTCCGGCATCGGCCTGGAGGTCGCCTGCAAGGCGTGGTTGGCGCGCGGAACCTGGACGTGCGGGGATGCCGATCGCCGCCCCGGCGATCGGGCCGGCGGCGGCGTGCCGCCGTTCCTGCTCGTCGACGACATCGACCATTGCCGGCGCCAAGCCGCCTCGCTCGGACTCACGCTGCCGTTCGCCGAGGCGACGCCCGAAACGGCGCGCGCCTGCTTCACCACCGCCCTGCCGGTCCTCTCGCTCGGATTTCCGACGCGAGGCCGACCCGGCCACCCCGATCCGGCGGACGCACCGGGCACAATCCGGGCCATCGAGCGCTGCGTCGAACTGGTCGCTGCCAACCAGGCTTCGGCCGTCGTGACGCTGCCGGTCAGCAAGGCGGTCCTGCACCGGGTCGGCTATCCCCATCCCGGCCAGACCGAGTTCATGGGCGAGCTTGCCCGGCGCCTGTTCGCCACCGCCGATGGGCGGGTCGACGCGCCGGTGATGCTGCTGTGGTCGCCGGAGCTGGCCGTGGTGCCGGTCACCATCCACGAACCGCTCGCCGCCGTGCCGCGCCTCGTCACGGTCGAGCTGATCGTGGCGACCGCGCGGGTGGTGGCGCGCGACATGGCCGGCCGGTTCGGCGTCAGCAACCCGCGCCTCGCGGTGAGCGGCCTCAATCCCCATGCCGGCGAGGGCGGCGACATCGGCGGCGAGGAGATCGCGGTGGTCGCTCCGGCGATCGAGCGCTTGCGGGCCGAGGGGATCGATGCGACCGGACCGCATCCCGCCGACACCCTGTTCCACGCCGCCGCCCGAGCCCGATACGACGTCGCCCTCACCATGTACCACGATCAGGCTTTGATCCCGATCAAGACGGTCGCTTTCGACACGGCGGTGAATTGCACCCTGGGCCTGCCCTTCGTGCGGACCTCGCCCGATCACGGCACGGCCTTCGATATCGCCGGGCAAGGATGCGCCGATCCGGCCAGCCTCGTTGCCGCGCTGCGGCTCGCGGCCGATCTGGCCGTCCGGGGTGGATGACGGCCTGCCGCCGTTGCGCGAGGTCGTGGCGGCTCATGGTCTTGCCGCCAAGAAGAGCCTGGGCCAGAACTTCATCTTCGATCTCAACCTGACTGGCCGCATCGCCCGCGCCGCCGGGCCTTTCGCCGGCGGTCAGGTCAGGGTCGTCGAGGTCGGGCCGGGGCCGGGCGGCTTGACACGCGCCCTGCTCGCCGAGGGCGCGGAAGTGGTCGCGGTGGAGCGAGACGAGCGCTGCCTCGACGCGCTGGCCGCCGTCGGCGCCCGCTATCCCGGCCGGCTCGACGTGCGCGCCGCCGATGCCTTGACCGTCGATTACCCCCTCCTGGCCGCGCCGGATCGCCCGACGCGGGTGTGCGCCAACCTGCCCTATAATGTCGCCACCCCGCTGCTCGTCGGCTGGCTGTTGAGCGAACCCTGGCCGCCGTGGTTCGATCGCCTTACCCTGATGTTCCAGCGCGAAGTGGCCGAGCGCATCGTCGCGACGCCGCGCGAGCGCGCAGCCTACGGCCGGCTCGGCGTTCTCGCCAATTGGCGATGCACGACCCGCATCCTGTTCGACGTGCCCCGGCAAAGCTTCGTGCCGCCACCGAACGTGACGTCGAGCGTGGTGGAATTGGTGCCGCGCCGCGATCCCCTGCCCTGCCCGGCCGTTGAGTTGCAGGCCGTCACCCAGGCGGCCTTCGGTCAGCGCCGTAAGATGCTGCGCCAGTCGTTGCGCGCCCTGCCGGAGTCGTCCGGCGACGACGTCATGCAGATGCTGGCCGAGGCTGGCATCGAGCCGACGTGCCGGGCGGAGGAGGTACCGGTGGACGGCTTCGTCGCCCTCGCCTGCGCACTTGGCCGCATTCGGGAGCGCGCCATCCTTTAACGCGTCATGTCGCGGGCGCGGCGGGGTGGGAGGGGCGGCCGAAGTGCGATAACCTCTCCGCCAAAGCAACCGGAGGAAATCCCATGTTCATCGCCATGAACCGCTTCAAGGTTCTCAAGGAGGAAGGCGGCGCCTTCGAGGCGCTCTGGCTCGGGCGCGAGTCGCTCCTGGAGAAGAACTCCGGCTTCATCGAGTTCCACATGCTGCGCGGGCCGGAGCGCGAGGATCACGTGCTGTATTCCTCGCACACGATCTGGGCGTCCCGCGAGGCCTTCGAGATGTGGACCCGGTCGGAACATTTCCGCGCCGCCCACCGCAATGCCGGCGAGCAGAACAACCGGCGCATGACGCTCGGCCATCCCGAATTCGAAGGGTTCGAAGTCATCCAGAGGCTGGAAAACCCGGCGCGCAAGGCAGCGGAATAGGCGCGAAACGCCGCGGGACAAAGAAGATCCCGGTCAAGCGGGGCTTGCCGGGATCATCGTCTCGAACCGCTGCAACACCGGGTCCGGCACCGCGCGGGGCTATACCCGAGCGGCGCCGATCTCAGTAACCATCGCCGCAGACGCCGTCCTGGTACTGATAGGGATCGCAGCCATATCCGCCGTAACCCAGACCGTAGCCGAAGCCATCGCCATAGAAGCCGCCGTAGCCGAAGCCACGACCACCCCTGCCGCCGCGGTCGAAGCCGACGCTGCGACCCGATTGCAAGCCGCCGCCCGCGCGAACACCGCCTCCGGCAAAAGCGTGCGGGCCGACGCCGCCGCCACCGCCGGCGTGACCGCCGCCGCCACCACCGTGGCCGCCGCCGAAGGCCATCGCCGGGGCGATGCCGATCAGCATCGCCGCCGCACCGGCTGCTGCCGCCTTCCAAATCCCAATCATCCGCATCTACCTTCCATGTTTGGTGAGCTAATGCGGGGCAAAGGGATTCGATCCGCCGCCCGAGTGCGACTCCGACCGCTCAGCCTAACCGACGAACTCCGCGAACGCTGCCGGACGGCGCGCGGTCGTCAAAAGGGTATATCGTCGTCGATGATCTCGTTCATCCGGCCGCCGCCGGGCGTTGCCGGCCGGCGATCGGGAGTGCGCTGCATCGGAGACGAGCGGCCGAAGCCGGGGCCAGAGTCGGCGTCCTCCATTTCGCGCCCGCCAGCCCCCCGTCCGGCCTCGCCACGGCTGTCCAGCAGGGTCAGCTCGCCGCGAAACCGCTGCAGCACGATTTCCGTGGTCTTGCGCTGGTTGCCTTCCCTGTCGGTGAACTCGCGGGTCTGCAGCTGCCCCTCAAGGTAGACCTTCGAGCCCTTCTTGCAGTACTGCTCCGCGACCTTCCCCAAATTCTCGTTGAAGATCACCACGTTGTGCCACTCGGTGCGGTCCTTGCGCTCGCCCGTACCCTTGTCGCGCCACGACTCGGTCGTGGCGACGGAGAAGCTGACGACCGCGTCGCCCGCGCCCGTGCGCCGGGTTTCGGGATCACGGCCGAGATTTCCGATCAGGATTACCTTGTTGACGCTGCCAGCCATGCGCCGCTCCCACTTCGCGAGTTCCAACGGAACGCGAAGGACGCCGCCAAGTCAACGCGCGCGCCTCGCTCCCTCACAGAAGCTTGGCCGGCGCCGGCCGCTTTCACGAGGCATCGTGAATGCGTGTCCGGTCAACGCCGCGACCGCCGAGGCGGCGAAGCCGTCACTGCGGGCAGCCAACCGGCTGGCCGTCGAGGTTCTGCCTCAGACTGGCGAAAGCCACCGTCGGCTTGTCCTGCGCATCGCGCGACACGGTGACCTGCCAGATCGAATCGTAGTCGTCGCCGGTCCAGTCGGGAACGGCGTGGGCGTCGCCGCCGAGCGAGCCGACCAGCTGCGGCACCATGGTGTTGAGCTGGTGGTGCTCCCAGGCGACGAGCACGGTGGCTTTGCGATAGAACGGCGCCAGCAGCGCGGCCAGGAGCTTGTCGGTATCGGCATAGCCGATCGCGGCATGAACCGGCAGGCCGAAGCGGATCGCCGTGGGTTCGACCGTGGCCAGGGGTCGCACGTAGTCGTAGCTCAACGCGCCGTCGCGCTTCTGCTGCGAGGGATCGGGGGCGAAGACGGCGTCGATGCGGCCGTATCGTTGGACGAGACGCCCGGCCAGCGCCAATGCCCGGTTGAGGCCCTTGCACGACAGCTGGCCGTAGCCGTCCGGCGACTTTTCGCCGTGGCGGATGAACAGGATGGTTTCGCGGGCCCCCTCCTGTTCGGCCGACGCAAAGGGCGCGGGCAATGAGACAACAAGAACGAATAGAGCAACAACGGAAACAGCAAGGACGATCCGTCCCCGGCGCGCCAGTGATCTCACCTGCATTCCCGTCCGCCTGATGAGCGCCGCACGCCGCCTGTCCCGCTTGCCGCCGAGGCCTATCAACCGGTCGTTACGGCCGTGCGCAGGTCCGAGGTGTCGACGTCGCCGGCAAGGCCGACGCGCAGCTTGTCGCGGTCGAGCTCGCCTTCCCACGCGGCCACCACCACGCACGCGACGCTGTTGCCGCACAGGTTGGTCAAGGCCCGGCACTCGCTCATGAACTTGTCGATGCCCAAAATGATCGCCATGCCTGGCACCAGGACCGGGCTGATCGAACCCAAGGTCGCCGCCAGCGTGATGAAGCCGGCGCCGGTGACGCCGGTGGCGCCCTTCGAGGTCAGCATGGCGACGCCGAGGATCGTCAGCTGCTGGCCAAGGTTCAGCTCGACGCCCAACGCCTGCGCGATGAACAGGGTCGACAGCGTCATGTAGATGTTGGTGCCGTCGAGGTTGAAGGAATAGCCGGTCGGCACGACCAGCCCGACCACCGGCTTCGAGCAGCCGAGCCGCTCCATCTTCTCCATGACCTGCGGCAGCACCGACTCCGACGA
>CAXTMA010000181.1:0-8564 GCA_964245015.1 uncultured Beijerinckiaceae bacterium
CCGGAGCGCCGCCGTCAACCAGTTTCGCGGCGGCCGCGATGATCGTAACAAATGTCATGTGTCAGGCCGGCCCCATGCTGTGACGCGTCGTCTTGCGGTGGAAAGCCGGGTCTCCAGCGACCAACTCCCGAAGGCCGAAATCGCTACGGTTTGGCAACGGATTGTTAACCTTTGTGAAGGTTTTCAACAAACCATCGTATACGATGCCTGCTCCGACCGGGAGCGAAGCCATGGACGATCAAGCCCAATTGTCCGTTGCGGAGTTGGCGACGCTCGAAGACATCGACTTGCCCAGCGGCTACGACACCAAGCCAACGGAAGCGACGGCAAAACTCGTTGCGCTTGATTTTATCAAGCCGACGCCTCTCGGCTTCTATCTCACCCGAGCAGGGAAGCTGCGTCTGAGAACCGAGCGATCCCTTGCGGACGAGGGTCGTCGCTCAGGCCGGATACTCCATGGGATACTACGGAAGAGTTCCGGCCTGTGAAGCCGGCGGTTTGTCGCCAGCTTCCCACAGCTGCGATGTTGAACATGATCCGCGATACGTGGGCTCCGGTGGCGAGGGTCTCTATTGTGCTCTCGCCGGCGACGGGGAGAGTGCGACGGCTCGCTTCGTCAGCGTTCACGACGGTGGTGTCCTGCGCGACGGCTGCGAGTTGTTCGACGTCGGGCCGGCCTATGCCGACGCGATCAGGACGCTCCCCGAGATCGCGGCCGACGAGATCCCGCGCAATGGCGATCAGCAGCACTTCGCCATCGTCGTCAGGGACGAGGACGGCAGGGCGGTCGACACCGCGACGCTGACTTGCCTCGGACTTCGGCTGCAGGGGTTCAGCCGGCAGCGCCGGTCACGGTGCCTTGCTCGCAGCCAAGCTGCGGGCGGAGGACTTGAAGGCTCAAGACCGGCAGGTCACGAGCGTGCTGCCGTTCTCCCGCCTATCTTGATATCTGCTGAAATTCAGTTCTTCGCCGATGCAAGGCTCAACAATACTTCCCCATCCCTTATCCGTGCCAGCTCCGGAAGGACGTCATGGCGAGGCAAGCCGAGATCGCTTCCGACCTGAAGAGGCTCTCATCGTGACCCTGACGGACATGCAGGCTTACGTGCTCGCCAACATCGATCGCGTGACTCCGGGACACTCGTCGATCAAGGCCAGGAGCGCGATGAAACGCTTCGAGCTCGATGGGTGGAACTGCACCTTGCAAGTCAACCTCCTCTGCAGCAAGGGGCTGATCAAGCCGACGACCGACGGCTGGTATGCCTGTCGCTCCGGCGTCGTTGCGGCTTCGCCGACCGTGACGCCCTTCCCTTTGACGTGAACCGGTGCTGTCGCGGAGACGGATAACCTGGAACGAGGTGGGAAGGCCGGAGGCGAGCAGGTCTGGCGTCGCGCCGGGCTGCCGAGCAAAGTGTCGCAGGCTTCCGCAGCGAGCCCGATCGCCATCGGCTTTCAGCGTACCTCGAAACTTGTCGAGGTACGAGAAAAGAGCTGAAGGCAACGCGAGATCACTGGATTCGTGCGCTCCTCAATGGCGTTGAAACAGCCTACGTGCCGGTGCTGCCACGAGTGAAGCTAGAGTCTCGCGTCGGGTCCCAGGTGCGCCTTCCAGGTCTGGATCGATCGACAGGTGCATCAACACCACGAATGAACGACCGACGGGTCACAAAATCGTCGCAAAGATCACCCGTCAAATCTGAACTTTCCGCAAATTACTAGAAGACAGGTCATAGAAATAGTCCTTCGGTGTCATGGATCGTTTTCTGGTTGGATCCATTTGTCTGGCGAGAACGACCGCGTTCGATTGTAGGATTCCTCGCAAATGACAACTTATTCCGACGACCGGGTCGCACCCGGCGTGGCCGGCGCCATGGGCGGCAATTGGAAGCACGTACACCTGCGGGTGTCCTGGCAGGCGATCCTCGCCGGCGTGGTGCTGGTGCTGGCAACGCAGATCCTGCTCAGCCTGCTGGGCGCCGGCATCGGCTTCAACACCGTCAACACCAACGCCGGCTCGACGCCTGACGCCGGCAGCTTCGGCATCGGTGCCGGCCTGTGGTGGGTGGTGACGAGCTGCCTCGCCATGTTCCTCGGCGGCTATGCCGCCGCTTGGCTCGCCGGTAACGAGATCAAGTTCGATGGCATGCTCCACGGCCTCGTCACCTGGGGCATCGCCACCATCGTCACCCTTTACCTGCTGTCAACGGCGGTGGGCAGCATCGTCGGCGGCGGCTTTTCCGCTCTCGGCTCCGCAGCCTCGGCGACCGGCGGCGCGGTGAAGGAGGCGGCGGCACCCGTGGCCAACGCCGTCGGCCTCTCGCCCGACATGGTGCAGCAGCAGGCGAAGGCGTACCTGCAGCCGACCAACCCCGATCCGGCGACGATGAGCCCGCAGGATGCGCAAAAGGAGATCGCCACCGACCTCGTGACCTACGAGCAGGGCGGCCCAGGCGCCGAGGCGGCGAAGTCGCGCATCATCGACATCACGGCCGCCCAGATGAAGATCAGCCGCGCCGATGCCGCCAAGAAGTTCGACGACGCCCAGGCCAAGATCCAGCAGACGGCGTCGCAGGCCAAGCAGAAGGCCAAGGACGCGGCCGATGCCACGGCCGCGGGTGCCGCCAAGGCCGCCTTCGGCGTGTTCGTCGCCTCGCTGCTCGGCGCCATCGCCGCCGCGCTCGGCGGCATGGTGGCGATCCAGCGCCGGGTGATCGGCACGGAGCGCGTCGTCGACACGTCGCGCACCGTCCAGCCCTGATGGCCGGCGCGGCGCCGTCCCCTCCGGTCGTTGCGCCCAACGACGGAAGCGGTCTTCGAGACGAAAAGCAGGTCGCAGATGTCCTGCAACTCGTCGCGGAAGAGGCAGACGTTTCCAAGCGCAGGGTCGCGACCGGCCGGGTCGACATCCGCACCATCACCGACACCGTCGACGAGATCGTCCGATCGACGGTGCAAGGCCAAACGGTTGCCGTAACCCGCGTGCCGATCGACCGCTACGTCGACGCGGCACCCGCGGTGCGGACGGAAGGCGATGTCACCATCGTCCCCGTCATCGAGGAGGTGCTGGTGATCGAAAAGCGCCTCCTGCTGAAGGAAGAGGTCCACATCACGCGGACCGTCCACAGCGAAGTTGTTGAACAAACCGTCCCGCTTCGCCGGCAGCGGGCGGTCATCGAACGCCACGAGGCCGGCACCCTCCCGCAGGCCTCCGACCCGGCAGACAAGGAACCTGAAGCATGAGCATGACCGACACGCACCACGACCGCGTCATCACCGCGTTCTTCGATACCCACGCGGCGGCGGAGAAGGCCAAGGCGGAGGTGCTTACCCTCGGGCTGGGCAGCGACACCGTCACCATCACGCAAGGACAGGGGAGTGCGACCGGCAGCACGTCGTCCGGCCTGACCGGTGCGGGCGGCACGGTGGGAACCGGCAACGAGGGACTCTGGGGTTCGCTGAAGAACATCTTCGCGCCGGAAGAAGACAAGCACGTCTATGCGGAGGGCCTGCACCGCGGCGGGTACCTGCTGACGGCGCACACCAGCGAGACCGACTACGACCGCGTGCTGCACATCCTGGACAGCGAGGGCGCCGTCGACATGGACCAACGTGAGTCGCAGTGGCGCCAGGAAGGCTGGACGGGTCGCAACGAGCAATATGCCTCGACTGTCGGCACATCCACCGCCGCGGGCGACGTCGCAGCTCCGATGGCCGCCTCGACGGCCGCTTCGGGGACTGGCCTGATGGGCCGCACGGGAACGTCGACGGCTGCGACGACCGGGACCACGTCCGCGACGACGGAGCGGACCGGCTTGTTGGCCGGTACGCTAGGCGAGGAGACGATCCAACTCGCCGAAGAGAAGCTGCGCGTAGGCAAGCGCGACGTCAACCACGGCCGGGTGCGCCTTCGCTCCTACGTCGTCGAGAAGCCGGTCAACGAGGCGATCAGCCTGCATTCCGAGCGGGTCGACGTGAGCCGCCGTCCGGTCGACCGGGCGCTCGGCGTCGGCGAGAACCTGTTCCAGGAGCGTACCATTTCGGCCGAGGAGCACGACGAGGAGGCGGTCGTCTCGAAGGAAGCCCGCGTCTACGAGGAGATCGGCCTGGGCAAGGTCGCGCAAGAGCGCACGCAGGAAATCCACGACTCCGTGCGCAGGACCGAGGTCGAGGTCGACGACGGCCGCACCGGCCATGCCGCGAGCCGCGTTGTTACCGACGTCGAGAACGCCGTTGGCGGTCCGGCGGGCAACAAGAAGATCTGACCTCGCCCGGCGAACTTCAAGGGCGCCGATCCCGGATCGGCGCCCTTTCACTGATACCGCATCCGATGATCGGCAACTCGCGCAGTTGTTCCTCCTCGCCGCCGTTCTGCTCATTTCTATCGGCGCAGATGCGCACGATCCTTTTCGGGTCACAGATGCCGAGAAAGTCGCTTGCACCCAGGACGCGGAACGGCTCTGGGCCTTCACTTACCCCGACGAGCGGCGACCGCTGCTCTGCTTGAAGGCGAACAGGGCCTCGCTCGGCGCGATCTGCAAGGCAGTCTTCGACGCCGGTCTGAAGCGACACGGGATGTGATCCCGCCTTCGACCTGCCGATCACCCGGCCGGGTGACCGGCTTCACAATGTCTCCGCGGGTGGGACGCGGAGACAACAAGGGGATGGAACCAAACATGGTCGAAAAAGCTCACAAGGAAGATGCCTAGCACCACGAGGCGGCCGCCAAGGCTCACCACAGCGCCGCCGAAAATCATACCAAAGGTGATACGGCGACAGCCAAGAAGCACTCGGACGAGGCTCATGCGCACACAACGAAGGCGCACGAGGCCTCGAAGGATGCTCACGGCAAGAGCGCCGCCAAGAAGCAATGACTCGCCGGCCCGCCTTTGCAAGCGAACCGGCACCCGCAGCAAGAAGGAGTGTTTGAAATGTCCATCATCGCATGGCTGGTTCTAGGCGGGATCGCCGGGTTCATCGCCAGCAAAATCATCGACAGTTCCGGGCAGGGACTGATCGTTGACATCATCCTTGGCATCGTCGGCGCAGTCGTCGGCGGCTACGTGTTCACGCTTCTTGGGGCCGCGCCGGTCACCGGCTTCAATCTTTACAGCATGTTCGTGGCGATCGTCGGCGCCATCATCGTGCTCGGCATCTACCATGCCGTGACAGGACGCAGTCGTACGCTCTGATCGCCCGGCCATACGCAATCTCCTCGGCATCACTCGCTTCAACGACAAGGAACAGGGACATGGGACTTCTTGACTCGGTGCTGGGCGGATTGCTCGGCGGCTCCAACGCCGGAACGGCCGGCGGCATGGGCGGCATAGGCAGCGTACTGTCGGGCCTGCTCGGTGGCGGTCAGGCGGGGGGCGGCCAGGGCCTCGGCGGATTGTTGGGCGGGCAAAATGCCGGCGGTCAAGGCATGGGCGGTCAAGGCATGGGCGGCGGGATCGGCGGCCTCGTTTCACAATTCGAGAACGCCGGACTCGGTCACATCGCGCAGTCCTGGATCGGGAACGGGCCGAACCAGCCGGTCTCACCCCAGCAGTTGCAGAACGTCTTCGGTCAGGACCAGGTGCAGGGCATGGCCTCTCAGGCCGGCATGCAGCCCGGCGACTTCCTTTCGCAACTCAGCCAGCACCTGCCGAACGCGGTACACGGCATGACGCCGAATGGTCAGCTCCCCGACGATGGCTCGATGAACGTCTGACATGCCAAGTTCGGCATCGACATCAGTACCTCGCCCCTTGTTGGAAGGTTGACATCATGATCCACCGATCCTTCCGGCCCAATCGACGAGTGCCGATTGTGGCGCTCGCCCTGTTCGGCCTGCTGTGCGGCCCGACGACTGCTTCGGCCGAGAATCAGATGGGCTATCAGCTCCAGACGTCACAGGCGTCGGCGAACCTGCAGCGTGCCGGCGGATCGCTGGGCATGAAGGTTGGCCCGGAAAAAGAGATCACCAGCGGCGGAATGACCTTCGAGATCCTGAAGGTCGAAGGCGTCGGGCGCGACTCGCCGGCGGCGCAGGCCGGCTTGGCCGTCGGCGACCAGATCATCGCCGTCGACGGTCGCGTGTTCCCCGATATCAAGGCCTTCGCCGAATACGTCGGCTCGATTGCTCCGGGACGGCAGTTGGAGGTCGACTACATGCCGGCGGATGGCGGTCCCAAGCAGGCGCAGCGCGTCGGCGTCACTGTCGGTGAAGGCGGGCGCGCTGCGACACCGCGCCAGGATGTTCCCAAGCGGACCGGACTGTCGACCGGGGAGAAGGTGGCGATCGGCGCCGGCGCGATCGCTGTGATCGGCTGCTACGAGGCCGGCTGCTTCAAGCGGATCAAGAACGGCATCGACGCGGAACGCGAGAAGCTCCGCAACGGCGGGAACCCTGGCGCCCCCCAATAAGCCCCGTCGTCGCCGCGCTGCGCGCCTGCGCACTGTTCATCCCGCTCGCTTTGCTAGCCGATATCGGTAGCGTCGGGCGGTTCACCCAACGTCCTTAACAACACGGAGAAACATTTCATGTTCATGCGCATCGACAAGCTACAGGCCGAGCTTCCGGCGCCCAAGAAGGCGGACCCGAACGCGGCTGCGGCGCTGCAGGAGCTTATCGGCGGCAAGTACGGCGAGATGTCGACGCTGGGCAACTACATGTTCCAGAGCTTCAACTTTCGCTCGAAGTCGAAGCTGAAGCCGTTCTACAACCTGGTCGCCTCCATCACCGCGGAAGAACTCGGCCACCTCGAGATCGCCTGCAACGGCGTCGCCATGCTGGCCAACGGCCCCGACAAGGCGGCCAGCGAGAAGGGCGGCGCCGACGTGTCCAAGGCACCCTGGAACGCGATGCAGGACACCCGCCTCGCTGGCGCTTTCCTGTCGAACGGCGGCGGCGCCATGCCGATGAACTCGAACGGCGCTTCTTGGAACATGGATTTCGTGACCACCACGGGCAACCTGATCGTCGACCTCCTGCACAACTTCCACCTGGAGTGCGGCGCCCGCATCCACAAGCTGCGCGTGTACGAGACGATGACGGAAGCGACGGGGCGCGAAGTCTGCGCCTACCTGCTGGTGCGCGGCTCGGTGCACGCCCATGCCTACGCGCTGGCGCTCAAGCAGGTCACCGGCGTGGCCATCGAGAAAATGCTGCCGACGCCCAACATCGACCTGTCGAACATCCCCGAGTGCCAGAAGTACCTCGACGAGGGCTCGCATCGTCGGCTCTACACCTGGAGCCCGAGCGACTACCGGCAGATGTCGGGCATCTGGGGCAACGGCGAGAGGGCGCTGCCGGGCGACCCCCAGGGCGAGCTGGAAGTCGTGGAAGGTCTGCCCGAAGGCGGCAAGATCCACGACCTCACGGGGCACGCCTCAGCCTTCGCGCCGGACTACGCGCCAGAAGAGATGTTCGAGATCGCGACCAAGCTCTACAACGCCTCTCGTTAAGCAGGTTCGCGTTGGTAGGCCAACGCTTCATCCGCTTCGCTTTCTGACAAGCCGCAGGTTTTCATCGCAAAACCGCGGCGCTTTTACGAAATTCGCTTGATCATCATCAGTAAGGGACCTGGTTCAATGAAGATTCTCCTCTCGTTCGCCGTGCTCGGCATGATGACACTCGGGACCGCGGCTGTGGCCAAGCCGGGAGGATGCCTGAAGTACGGTGCCGGCGGTGCGGCTGCCGGGCACATGGTCCACCACGGCGTGAGGGGCTTCCTGGCCGGATGCGCCGTCGGCATGTATCGGCGTCACGAGTACAACAAGCAGATGCGCTTGGGAGGGCAATAGTCTCTGGCCTGTGGCGGATTTAAAGCGTAAAAACCTGTAGTTTTTGATGGTGGGTCGAACTTAGACATCGTTAAATCCTCGATCGTAGGGCACTGGTAGTTTCGGCGCTGTACCCTCAGCCGAAATCACGCCTGCTTACATAGTCCGGTTGCGGACACCTCAAAGCATCTTGCTTGTGCGGTCGCGCATCGTGAGGCGTTGCAGTGTCCGTTCGATCAGTAGCAAGGTGTTCACATTGAACACCTTGCTAGCGAACGTCAGGTTTGTAGAAAGATTGCGTGGCGAGACGAAGTGGTTGCTTGTGATGATCTCCGATCACTCCATCGTGCGTCACCCCCAAACTAGTGCCAGAGGTTTGGCGGTCTTGCTTCACGCGTAAGCCGAATGTAATCAGCCAGAGGTGGTCAGCGGGCGCTGGATGTCGCGCGCCAGGTCGCAAGAAACCGGGGCGGCAAGGATGTCGTCGAGCAAGCGCTTCAGGCTAGCGCGCCGGCCTTTCACCGTTGCGGCCGCCAGGGCGGTGATGCGCTGGGCCAGGGCGAAAGCAGAACCAAAGCTTGAGGCGCAGCGCGACCGGGTCGTCACCGGCCTCGACGGTATGGGCCAAGCTCCTGGGCGACGTTGCGGGCGAAATGCGCCAAGCAGCTTTGCTGGCGATCGGCGTGACCCTGCTGGGCGACAGTGCGGTCCGCAGCCACACCGCCGGCCGATGGCCGTCCATGATTGTGAATAAGCGTGCAATAGGTACCCCGTTGACGGTGTTATCGGCTTCCAACAAG
>CAXTMA010000182.1:0-8562 GCA_964245015.1 uncultured Beijerinckiaceae bacterium
CGTGCGGCGCGATCACGATCACCGGCATCGCCTCGTCGATGAGGGCGATCGGCCCGTGCTTCAGCTCGCCCGCCGCGTAGCCCTCGGCGTGGATGTAGCTGAGCTCCTTGAGCTTCAGCGCGCCTTCCATCGCCAGGGGGTAGGAGGTGCCGCGCCCGAGGTAGAGGACGTCGCGGACCCGGCCGAACTCGCGGGCCAGCGCCTCGATCGCCGCTTCGCGCTTGATCGCTTCCGCCATCAGGCCGGGCACGGCGATCAGCTCGCCCACCAGGCGCGCCTCGTCGACGCCATCGAGCGTCCCCCGCGCCCGGCCCATCGCCAGGGCGAGGCAGGCCAGCACCGCGAGCTGGCAGGTGAAGGCCTTGGTGGAGGCGACGCCGATCTCCGGACCGGCCTTGGTTGGCGCCACCACGTCGCTTTCCCGCGCCATGGTGGAGGTTTCGACGTTGACGATCGAAACGATGCGCTGGCCCTGCGCCCGCGCGTAGCGCAGCGAGGCCAGCGTGTCGGCTGTTTCGCCCGACTGCGACACGACCAGCGTCAGGCCGCCGGGCGTCATCGGCGCCTCGGCGTAGCGGAACTCGGACGCGACCTCGATCGCCACCGGCAGCCGGGCGAAGCGCTCGAACCAGTACTTCGCCGTCAGCCCGGCCATGTAGGCCGTGCCGCAGGCGGTGATGGTGAGCCGGTCGAGCCGGGCGACGTCGGCCGGCAGGGCGAAGGGCAGGGCAACCCTCCCGGCCGACATGTCGAGGTAGTGCGCGAGCGTGCGGGCCACCACCTCGGGCTGCTCGTGGATTTCCTTGGCCATGAAGTGCCGGTGGTTGCCTTTGTCGACCAGGAAGGCCGAGGCCATCGTCCGGATGCGGCGGCGCTCCACCGGCAGGTTGGCCGCGTCGCGGAACTCAGCGCCGGCGTGGCGCAGAACCACCCAGTCGCCCTCCTCAAGGTAGGTCAGCGTGTCGGTGAACGGCGCCAGGGCGAGGGCATCCGAGCCCAGGTACATCGTGCCGTCCGCCTCGCCCCGGCCGTGGCCCACCGCGAGCGGCGCCCCCTGGCGGGCGCCGATCAGCAGGTCGCCCTCGCCCTCGAACAGGAAGGCGAGGGCGAAGGCGCCCTTCAGCCGGGGCAAGCTGGCCGCCACGGCCTCCACCGGCGCGAGGCCGCCATCCATCGCGGCGGACACGAGGTGGGCGACGACCTCCGTATCGGTTTCGGAGCGGAAGACGTGGCCTTTGCCGCGCAGCTCGTCGCGCAGCTCGCGGAAGTTCTCGATGATGCCGTTGTGCACAACCGCCACCTTGTCGGTGGCATGGGGATGGGCGTTGGCCTCGGTCGGCCGCCCGTGCGTCGCCCAGCGGGTGTGGCCGATGCCGATGTGGCCATGGAGCGGCTCGCGGCGCAGCAGCGCGTCGAGCGCCTTGAGCTTGCCTTCCGCCCGGCGGCGGGTGAGGTGGCCGTTCTCCAGCGTCGCGACGCCGGCCGAGTCGTAGCCGCGATATTCCAGTCGCTTCAACGCCTCGACGAGCTGCCCCGCGACCGGCTCGCGGCCGAGGATGCCAACAATCCCGCACATGTCCCGAACCCTTCAGCTTTGTCCGTCGCGCGGGCCATCCGTGGCGGCGCGGCGTGGCTTACCCCTGCGTTCGCGGAACAGCTTCGCCCAGCCCGGCTTTTCCACGCCGCGCGCGCGGGCGACCAGCAGCGCGTCGGCGGCGACGTCCTGCGTCACCACCGATCCCGTGCCGATGAAGGCGCCGTCGCCGATCGTGACCGGCGCCACCAGCGCCGCGTTGACGCCGATGAAGGCATTGGCGCCGATGCGCGTCTTGAATTTCTCGAAGCCGTTGTAGTTGCAGGTGATCGTACCGGCGCCGAGGTTGCTGCCGGCGCCCACGCTGCTGTCGCCGACGTAGCTGAGGTGATTGGCCTTGACGCCGCGCTCCAGCGTCGAGGCCTTGATCTCGACGAAGTTGCCGACGTGCACCTCGTCGCCGAGCACGCTCCCCGGTCGCAGCCTGGCGAAGGGCCCGACGACCGCCCGCTCGCCGACCGTGACGCCTTCGAGGTGCGAAAAGGCGCGGATGCGGCTGCCGGCGCCGACGCGGACACCGGGGGCGAAGACGACGTGCGGCTCCACCGTGACGTCACGTCCCAGGGCGGTGTCGAAGCTGAAGGTCACGCCCGCCGGATCGACCAGCGTCGCCCCGCCGCTCATCGCGGCGAGCCTGAGCCTCGCCTGCATCGCCGCCTCGGCCTGCGCCAGCTGCACCCGGTCGTTGACGCCGGCGACCTCCGCTTCCGCCACGCGCACCACGACGGCCGCGAGGTCGCGCGCGCGGGCAAGGGCGACGACGTCGGTGAGATAGAACTCGTTTTGCGCATTGTTGGGCGCAACCGCGCGCAGCAGGGCGAGCGCGTGGCGTCCGTCGAGCGCCATCAGGCCGCCGTTGCACAGGGTCACGGCGCGCTCGGCCGGGGTCGCGTCCTTGTGCTCGCGGATCGCCAGCAACTCGCCGTCGCCCGCGGTGAGGAGGCGGCCGTAGCCGGTCGGGTCGCTCGCCTCGAAACCGGCGACAACCACCGCGGCTCCCGACTGGCGCAACGCCGCGAGAAGGCGCCCGTAGGTTTCGGCGCCGACCAGCGGCGTGTCGGCGAAAGCGACCAGGAGGTCGCTCGCCTCGGCGTCGGAAGCCGCGAGCGCGACCTCGGCGGCGAGCACGGCATGGGCGGTGCCGCGCCGCTCTTCCTGCACGAAGACGCGGACGGCCAAAGGGGCGGCCAACTGGGTAGCCGAGCCGGCGGCGACGGTTTCGGCATGGGCCGCCACGTCGTCCCGGCCCGGCCCGACCACTACGGCTGCTTCCGCAGTGCCGGCGGCGGCGAGCGCGGCGAGAACGTGGGCGAGCATCGAGCGGCCGGCGACCTCGTGCAGCACCTTGGGCTTGATCGAGCGCATCCGGGTGCCCTCGCCCGCCGCCAGAACCACGGCCAGGGTGCCACGCCCGCCGTTTTCCGAACTCTGCGCCATTTTCTTCCTCGCCTGGGTCTTGCTAAGCGATCGAGTGGTGTTCAATGCAAGCTCAACGCTGCGTTAGCATTTCTTGGACGGAACTGCGCTAACGCTTGGCCGAGAATCCTCCCCAGTGGTTCGCCCAAATCATCATGCCTCAGCGTCGCGACGTGCTCAAACTGGCCCTGGGCGGGATCGGCGGGGCTGTTCTTCTGCCGGCCATTCCGCTGGGTGACGTTGCGAAGGGGGCCGAGGCTGTGGATGCCGTCCGCGCCAGCGATGCCGTGCCGCCGCAAGGTGCGCCGGCGTCACCCCCTCCGTCATCGCCTCCGCCATCTTCCCTGCCGGTCCGGCCGCCCGTTCTCGCCAACCCCGCCCTGACCCTCGCCCCGCCGGTTCCCTTCACGTCCTCCACGGTGGTCGAGCTTGCCCGCGAACTGGCCAGGCAAGCCTTCAAGCCTGTGTCCTCCGACCTTCCCGAACCGTTCCGGGCGCTCACCGCCGAGCAATACGCCGCCATCAGGCCTCGGCCCGCCGCGCGCATCTGGGCCGACGAAACCCTGGGGTTCACGGTGGAGCCGCTGCACCGCGGGTTCCAGAACACCAACCTCATCCAGCTCCACCTCGTCGCCGACGGCCAGTCGCAACGCCTCGTCTACGAGACCGGCCTGTTCGATTTCGGCAAGCTGACGCCCTCGCTCAAGATCGGCGACATCGGCTTCGCAGGGTTCCGGGTGATGAGGATGCGCGCTGGTCTCCCCACGGCGGAGATCGCGAGCTTCCTGGGATCCAACTTCTACCAGGCGCTGGCCCCCGGTCAGATGCCGGGGCTGCTGGCGCGCGCGCTGACCCTCAAGGTCGCCGACCCCAAAGGCGAGGAAATGCCGGCCTTTCGCCAGCTTTGGATCGAGAAGCCGTCCATCGTCGCGGACCTGCTGGTGGTGCACGCGCTGATCGACTCCGAAAGCCTGTCGGGTGCCTTCCGCTTCACGATCCGCCCAGGCGAGGCCACCATCGTCGACGTGGAATGCACGCTGTTTGCCCGTGCCGCCCTCGACAACTACGGCCTCGCCTCCATGAGCGCGACCCACCTGCTCGGCTTCATCGACCACAAGCGGATCGACGACTACCGTCCCAACGTGTGCGAAGTGACCGGCCTGCAGATGCTCACCGGCGCCAACGAATGGGTGTGGCGCCCGGTCAGCAACCGCGACGAGCTGCAGATCTCGACCTTTTCCGACTCGAAGCCGCGCGGCTTCGGCTGCTTGATGCGCGACCGCGACTTCGAAAGCTACCTCGACGAGGAGCAGCACTGGGAACGTCGTCCTTCGCTTTGGGTCGAGCCGCTCGGCGACTGGCTCGACGGCGGCGTTCAGCTCATCGAGATCCCGTCGCTTTCGGATGCCAACGACAACATCCTGTGCTTCTGGCGGCCCAAGGCGCCGTTGAAGGCCGGCAGCGAGACCAGCTTCGCCTACCGGCAGTTCTGGTGCTGGGACCCGCCCGAGCGCCCCGACCTCGCCCGAACCGCCCGCTCGCACAGCGGCACCGCCGGCAAGCGCAGCCGCTTCTTCGTGGAGTTCGAAGGCGACGTCCTCGCCGACGAAAAGCGAATCGCGGCAATCAAGGTTTCATTGACGGCGACGACCGGCTCCATCACGATGATGAAGACCTTCGCAGTCCGCGAACGAAAGGCTTACCGCGTGCTTTTCGAGCTCGACCCGCAAAGCGCCGGCTCGTCCGAGCTGCGCCTCGTGCTGGAGGCGGGTGGCGATCGCATCAGCGAAACCTGGCTGTACCGCTGGACACCGGCATGAGCGGGGACATGAGCGCGGCTGCCGGCACGGTGCCCGTCCAGTCCCCGTCGGGCGATGCCGGCCCGCATGCCGCCGCCAGCCAGCCGTCCTCCGCCGATCTCGGCACGTTCGCCGGCCGGGCTCGCCGGCCGGGGACCGGGAACCCGTTGCATCCGGCGATGCCTGAGCTTGCGCCTTTGCCCATGCCGGCGCAGGGCCTGCGGCGCTACGATGCCCCCCGCGCATCGAAGGTGACGCGGGCGGGCGGCGGCACCTGGCTGGCACGTCTGCTGATTTTTGGCGGCGCGCTCGCCCTGACCTGCTACGGCGCCGACGAGATGTACAAGGTGGTGTCGCTCGGCGGCACGACGGCGCTGGAATGGGTGCTGCTGCTCCTGTTCGTCGCCAACTTTTCCTGGATCGCGCTCGCTTGCACCAGCGCCCTCGTCGGCTTCGTCCACCTGCTGTTCTTCGCGCCGGAGCCGCCCGCCATCCCCGCCGCGCTGGCGAGCCGGACGGCGGTGGTGATGCCGATCTACAACGAGATCCCCGAGCGCGTCTTTGCCGCCCTGCAGGCGATGTTCGAGGAGGTCGCGGCGACCGGGCTCGGCGACGCCTTCCACTGGTTCTTCCTGTCCGACACCACCGATCCCGACATCTTCATCGCGGAAGAAAAGAACTTCGTGCTGCTGCGCGAGCGACTCGGCCCGGAGTGCGGCGTCTTCTACCGGCACCGTCGCGAGAACACCGCGCGCAAGGCCGGCAACATCGCCGATTTCGTGACGCGCTGGGGCGGCGGCTACGAGCACATGCTGGTGCTGGACGCCGACAGCTTCATGTCGGCGCACGCCATCGTCTCGCTGGCGGCGGCGATGGAGGGCGACCACGACGCCGGCATCATCCAGACGCTGCCGCTCATCATCAACCGCAACACCCTGTTCGCCCGCGTCCAGCAGTTCGCTGCCCGCATCTACGGACCCGTGATCGCCGGCGGTCTCGCCGCCTGGATGGGTCGCGATGGCAATTACTGGGGCCACAACGCCATCATCCGGACGCGGGCCTTCGCCGACCATTGCGGCCTGCCGCACCTCAAGGGCAAGCCGCCCTTCGGCGGCCATGTGATGAGCCACGACTTCGTGGAAGCGGCGTTCATCCGCCGCGCCGGCTATTCCGTCATCATGCTGCCGACGCTTGGCGGCTCCTTCGAGGAAAGCCCGCCCTCGCTGATCGACCTGTCGGCCCGCGACAGGCGCTGGTGTCAGGGCAACCTGCAGCACGCCCGCATCCTGCCGGCGCGGGGCCTGCACCCCGCCTCGCGGCAGCACTTCGCGACCGGCATCTTCGCCTACCTCGCTTCGCCGCTGTGGATGCTGCAGCTCCTCGTCGGCATGGTGCTCGTGCTGCAGGCGAGCTACGTGAAGCCGGAATACTTCACCAGCGACTCGTCGCTGGTGCCGGCGTTCCCCCGCTTCGATGCCGAACGCTCGCTCGAACTCTTCGGCATGACCATGGTGGTGCTGCTGGTTCCCAAGCTGCTCGGGCTGATGCTGTCGCTGGTTCAGTCCGGCACGCGGCGCGGCAGCGGCGGCGCGATCCGATTGGTGATCTCGGCGCTGTTCGAAGTGGCGATGTCGGCGCTGCTCGCCCCCGTGATGATGCTGATTCAAACCGGCCACGTCGTGCACATCGTGTTCGGCTTCGATACGGGATGGAACCCGCAGCGCCGCGACGACGGCTCGATACCCTTCCTCGCGATCGTGCGTCGGCATCGCTCGCACGTTCTGTTCGGGATTCTGACACTCGTCAGCGGCCTCCTGATCTCGCCCTCGCTGGTGGCGTGGATGTCGCCGACGATCGGCGGCCTCGTCCTCGCGATCTTCCTGTCCTGGGCGACCGGCCTGCTGTCGGTCGGCCTCGCCCTGCGCCGCATCGGACTGCTTCTGACGCCGGAAGAGCGGCACAGGCCGGCCGTGGTGCAGCGGGCTGCCGCCATCGTGGCCGAGATTGGCGGCACGTCGGAAACTCCGGAGAACGGGCTGCGCGTCCTGCACGGCGATCGCCAGCTCCAGGTCGTCCACGATATCCTTCAGGGCCAGGACCGGCCGCGACGGCGCGGCGAGATCACGGCTGATTGGGCGTTGGCCGACGCCAAGCTCGACGATGCCGAGTGCCTCGAGGATGCCGTCGCCTGGCTCAGGCCCAAGGAGCAGATGGCCGTTCTCAATGACGGCGTGCTGCTGCGCGCCCTGCTGGCTTTGCCCCTGCGATCCGATCTCGGCCAGCCGCAACGGGCCAGCGCCTAGCGTCGATATGTCGCGGGTCGTGCCGCGCGCCGTCCGGCTAGGCTCTTGCTTTCATCGTCGTTTGCGCCGAAATGCCATCCGTGAAGCGGGCTGCTGGCAAGGTTCGCTTGCAGGTTGCGGTCGGCCCACGCCCGATCCGGAGACCGGGCGCGATGATCGGGCAGGGCGCGCCGCCGCCCGCCGCTGCGGCATGCTGCGAACGCGCCGCCCCTCCCCGTTGGCCGCCGCGAAAGCCCGTCTCGGGAAATCTCCTTCCAGGAACTCAATGCCTTTTCATGACCTCGGACTAAGCGACAAGGTTCTGCAAGCCGTCGAAGCTTCGGGCTACACCGAGCCGACGCCGATCCAGTCTCAAGCCATCCCTCCGGCGCTCGGCGGGCGCGACATCCTCGGTATCGCCCAGACCGGCACGGGTAAAACGGCCGCCTTCGTTCTTCCCATGCTGTCGCGCCTGGAAAACGGTCGGGCGCGGGCGCGCATGCCGCGCACGCTGATCCTGGAGCCGACGCGCGAACTTGCCGCTCAGGTCGAGGAAAGCTTCGATCGCTACGGCATCAACCACAAGCTCAACGTGGCGCTGCTGATCGGCGGCATGTCGTTCGGCGACCAGGATGCCAAGATCACCCGCGGTGCCGACGTGCTCATCGCCACGCCCGGCCGCCTGCTCGACTTCTCCGAGCGCGGCAAGCTGCTGCTGACCGGCATCGAGATCCTCGTCATCGACGAGGCCGACCGCATGCTCGACATGGGCTTCATCCCCGACATCGAGCGCATCTGCAAGCTGGTGCCCTTCACCCGGCAAACCCTGTTCTTCTCCGCGACCATGCCGCCGGAGATCACGCGGCTGACCGAGCAATTCCTCTCCAATCCCGTCCGCATCGAGGTCGCCCGCGCCGCCACCACCGCCGCCACCATCACCCAGGGGCTCGTCGCCTCGCACGGCGGACCGGCCAAGCGCGAAACGTTGCGCCGGATGATCCGCAGCGCCGATGCCTTCAAGAACGCGATCATCTTCTGCAACCGCAAGCGCGATGTCGCCCTTCTTTACAAATCGCTGGAAAAGCACGGTTTCTCCGCCGGCGCCCTTCATGGCGACATGGACCAGCGCGCCCGCATGCTGTCGCTGGACGCCTTCAAGACGGGCCAAGTCGACCTTCTCGTTTGTTCCGACGTCGCCGCCCGCGGCCTCGACATTCCCGACGTCAGCCACGTCTTCAACTTCGACCTGCCGACCCATGCCGAGGACTACGTCCACCGCATCGGGCGCACCGGGCGCGCCGGACGCAAGGGCACCGCTCTCTCCATCGTGGCGCGCGGCGACGAGCGCTACCTCGCCGAAATCGAGAAGGTCATCGCCAGAACGGTCGAGTGGACCGGCGGCGTGACGCTGGACACGCTGCCGAGCGAGGATCGAGCCGACAGCTTTGAGCGCCGTCCGAGCGTCCGCGCT
>CAXTMA010000183.1:0-8512 GCA_964245015.1 uncultured Beijerinckiaceae bacterium
ACGTCGCCGAGCGAGCGCAGGGCCGCCCGGGCCAGCGTCGCGCCCAGCGCCGCATCGAGCGCGGCGGACTGCGACGCGTCCCCGGCGGCGTAGTCGCGCAGGCGTTCTCCCTTTTCCGCCAGTTCCCGGACCTGCGCCTCGGCGCCGGCGAGGCGCCATTGCGCGAGGCGGATCATCTCGGACTGCACGGCCTCGATCCGCCGCAGCGCCTTGAGCCGGTCAGCCATTTCGCAGGAAGCCGGTGAACGCCGAGGTGAACAGGTCCAGGGCCGGGTGCACCGTGAAGTACAGGATGAGCAGACCGCCGGCGAGCAGGAACGGCGGCACGATGTAGCTCACGGGGATGTGCGGCACGAGTTTGTTGATGAGGCCGGCGGCGAAGTTGCCGGCCACGGAAAAGGCGAGGAACGGCGCGGCGATGCGCAGGGTGAACAGAAACGTCCGCGTCGCCGCGTCGGCAAGCTGCACCAGGCCGGTGCGCGGGTCGAAGCCCTGATCGACCGGCAGCACGCGGTAGGACTGGGCGAGGCCGCGAAACACTTCCCAGTGCAGGTCGCTGACGAACACCAGCAGAACGGCGGCGACCGACAGAAGCGAGGCGACCGGCGGCATCGCCTCCTCGCTTTCCATCGCCGACCCCAGCGTGCTCGACATGCCGATCGCCAGCGAGATCGACATGGTCGCCGTTTCCAGCGCGATGAAGAAGAAGCGTCCGAGCAGCCCGATCAGCACGCCCTTCAGGCTTTCCGACGCGATGAGCCCGAACAGCGCCACCGGCGCCGCGCCCTCGACGGAGGGCTGCACCTGCGCCAGCAGGATCGGCGTCAGGGCCAGCGACACGGCCACCGCCACGAACAGCCGCGCGCGCACGGGAATGCGCGAGGAGGAAAAGCCAGGGATCACCAGCAGGCAGCCGCCGACCCGGCAGAACACGACGAAGGCGGCGAGGACGAGAACCGGCGCCGGTGCGCTCAACGCCTCCATGAACAAGCGCTCACGGAGGGGCGCTCACGGACGGGCGCTCACGACAGCGAGCCCAGCGTCTTGATCTGCACGCCGCGGGCGATCTCCAGGTGCGACAGCACGGGAAGGGTGGCGAACATGCGCTCCACGATCATGCGGACGTAGATGCGCGTTTCCGGCGTCGCCAGCAGCACGAAGGAGAGCCCGGCGTCCATCTTCTCGCGGATGGTCGGCGAGGCTTCGGTCGAGAACTGCTCGACCATGCGCGGGTCGAGGTCGAACTCCACCGCATCGCTCTTGGCGTCGCGCTTCAGGCTCTGCGCGAAGGCGAGGTCCCAGCGCGGCCCCAGGCGCAGCACCTTGAGTTCGCCACCCTCGGCGAGGTCGCCGCAGATCTGCGGGGCGAGGCGCATGCGGACGTGCTCGACGACCTGCTCGGAGCGGCGGACGTGCGGCACGATCTCGGCGACGGCTTCCAGGATGATGTGGATGTTGCGGATCGACACCCGCTCGGCGAGCAGCAGCTTGAGCACGGCCTGCAGGCCGGAATGGGAAATGTGCGCGGGGCAGATCTCGTCGACGAGGCGCTTGTATTCGGGCTCCATGCGGTCGAGCAGCGAGCGCAGGTCGCGGTAGGACAGCAGCTGCGACAGGTTGTTGCGGGTCACCTCGGCGAGATGGGTCAGCAGCACGGACAGCACGTCGATCCCCTTGAATCCCTCGCGGGCCAGCTCGGTGGCGAAGGATTCGGCGATCGACACGGCCTTCATGCCGAAGGCCGGCTCGCGCATGGCGTGGCCGGGCACGCCGGGGGGCGCGCCTTCGCCGATGATGACGAGAAGCTCGCCGAGCCGGGCTTCCTGCTGGGCGGTCACCGTGCCGTGGATCTTGATCTGGTAGGTTTTGGGCGGCAGCAGCAGGCTGTCGCCGACCTTGATGTCGGGCACCACGATGCCGTACTGGCTGGCGAACTTGCGCCGGAGCTTGGCGACGCGGAGGCCGAGTTCGCCCATGCCCGCGCCGCCGGTTCCCGCGCCGCCTTGCCCCGAGCCGTTCTGGCCGATCAGCAGCTTGCCGGCGAGCTGCTTGCCCAGCACCAGCTCGATCTCGTGCGTCTTCAACGACTCCTTGACGGAGGTGGAGGCTTCCGCCTGCGCTTCGCGCTCAAGCTCCCGGCGCTTGGCCTCGTCGGCGGCGACCGCCTCGGCCCGGCGTCGGGGAATGGCATAGCCGGTGAAGGCCATCAGGCCGCCGAGCACGGCGAAGGGAAACATCGGCAGGCCGGGGATCAGCGCCAGCAGGCCCATCAGCAGGGCGGCGACGAAGAGCGCGCGGGGATAGTGCGCGAGCTGGCTGAGCACGGCCTTGTCGGCCGAGCCGCGCGTGCCGCCCTTGGACACGAGCAGCGCGGCGGCGAGCGACACGATCAGCGCCGGGATCTGGCTCACCAGGCCGTCGCCCACCGACAGCTTGGTGTAGACGTCGGCCGCGTCCGACAGCGTCATGCCGTGGCGGGTGGCGCCGATGACGATGCCGCCGAAGATGTTGACGGCGAGGATGATGATGCCGGCGATGGCGTCGCCGCGCACGAACTTGGAAGCGCCGTCCATCGAGCCGAAGAAGGAGGACTCCTCTTCCAGCTCGCGGCGGCGGCGCTGCGCGTCGTGCTCGTTGATGAGGCCGGCGTTGAGGTCGGCGTCGATCGCCATCTGCTTGCCGGGGATGGCATCGAGCGTGAAGCGCGCGCCCACCTCGGCGATGCGGGTGGCGCCCTTGGTGATGACCAGGAAATTGACGGTGATGAGGATCAGGAAGACGATCAGGCCGATCACGAAATCGCCCGACATCACGAGGCGCGAGAAGCCGCCGATGATGTAGCCGGCTGCCGTCACGCCCTCCGCCCCGTCGGCGAGGATGCGCCGGGTGGTGGCGATGTTGAGCGACAGCCGCAGAAGCGTCGCGACGAGCAGTACGGTGGGAAAGGCGGAGAAGTCGAGCGGCTTCGAGATCCACAGCGCCACCATCAGGATCAGCACGCTGAGCGCGATGGAGAAGGCGAGGCCGAGGTCGATCAGGAAGGCGGGGATCGGCAGGAAGAAGACGGCGAGGATGGCGACGATGCCGGCGGCGAAGCCGATGTCGCGGCCGCTGGTGCGTTCGGGGCTGTGCCCGGGCGACGCCGTCCCCGCCGCGGGGGGTGAAGCGATCCTGGGAGGCTTGAGCCGGTTCGCCGCCGTCGCCGCCATCGCATCCGCCGCCCGCTTCACCGGGCCCATCGCCGGCCCGGGGCGAAGATGGGGCCGCGAGCTTGCGCGGGACTAGCGGGTCCGATGCTCTAAGCTGGCAGGGAAAGGTCCGCGTCGACCTCCATGAACGGCTGGCGCGGCACGGCGGCGCGGAAGGCGTCGGCGAAGCCGTCGGACGAAATGAAGGCCAGGATCTCGCGCAAATCGCGCGACCTGTCCGCCCCGAGCACCGCCTCGAAGCGTCCTTGGGCGGTCCGCCAAAGATCCACGCCCTCCCGAGCCTTGTCGCGCCCGGCCGCCGTCAGGTAGACGCGCTTGGCCCGGCCATCCTTTTCGCAGGGAACGAGCTTCACGTAGCCGTCGCGGATCAGCGGCTTCAACGTCTGGCCCAGGGCCGACAGGTCCATCACGATCGCTTTGGCCATCCCCTTCATCGTCGGCCCGTCCTGCGAGCCGATGAAGAAGAGAAGCCCCTGCTGCGCAGCCCGCAGCCCGCTGGAACCGACGATGTCGTCGAACAACTGGCCGAGGTGGCGCGTGGCCTTGCGAAGCTCGATGTTGTTGCAGGGGCTTGTCGGCTTCACCCCCAAATCCGTCGCAGACCGCCCCGGCAGGTGCGCGCGCGGTGTGAGGACGCCCAGGCTGCAGGCTTGCACGGCAGAGATCCCATCCGATTTTGCGTGTTCTACCATGGGCTCGAAATAAGTGCTTATGCCAACGATCCCATCCGTCGATCGTCATCATCCCGACCTAAATCGATGCTGTGGGCGCATGGCACACCGTCCATAGAAAGATGCATATACCACTTTCCGGCCGTGTCGAGCGATCATACGCCGGTCGCCGACAAGGGCCGTGGACATAAGCGGGGTGCCGCGAGTCGGCTGCGCCGGCTGCCTTGGGATACGTCGTCGCAGCCTCGCTTCTTTCGCGGCGGGGCATTTTCTTGGGCACAGGGTCGTAGCCCTCGCATTCCACCGCCTGCCGTGTCTGCACGCTTTCGGTCATCTCTGCACAAAGCGCATGCCCTGCATGCACTAGAAATATGCATATGCATCTTTATCGCGCGACCGGACCGGACTACGTCGTCTCCTACGGGCCACTTCCAAGGATTCGATCGATGTTCACCAAGCTGGCCGTGCTGGCCGTCGTCAGCGTCGCGGTCGTGATCGGGGCGCCTCGCTGGATCAGCGACATCTCGTTCACGCCCGACCAGCCGACGGTGCCCCGGCCCGCGCCCTGGAGCGACGCCGCTTCCCGCGAGTCGCTGACCGTGTATTACTCGCCGCTCACATCGACCGACGTCAGCCGCTTCGTCGGCTTCGGCACGGCCTATCACATGGCCATCGTCTACACCGACGCGGCCGGCCTCAGCTACGGCGCGAGTTCGGGGCCGTCCGATCTTTCCGCCGAGCAAACCCCGGCCAATGCCTTGACGGCCCTCGCCGCCGCCGCCAAGGGCCGGACAGCCTCGTCCTTCGGCATGCTGATCGCCGATCCCCACAACAACACGCCGTTCCGCAAGGACGGGCCCGGCGACATCTACACCAGGAATGATCAGGGCCGTGCCTACCCCTCCGCGGTTGTTGCCCACGGACAGGACCTGTCGGCGCAGTGGGTCGCGATCTTGCGCACCTATGCCAGCCTCGACGCCATGCACCTCGCCTATTCGCCCATCAGCCAGAACTCCAACACCGTCGCAGCAGCCGCCTTGCGCAAGGCGGGATTGAGCCTGCAATTCTCCCGCACGACGCCCTTCGCGCCGGGCAGCTTCGCGCAACTCCCCGGCAGCTGACGCGGCCCTCAGAAGCCCTTCTCGATGCGGCCGTAGACGTCGGCGGTGAAGGTGAAGAGCTGCGCGCCGATGAAGGAGGCGGTGAGCGCCATCACCAGCAGCACCACGACGATCTTGGGAACAAAGGTGAGCGTCAGCTCCTGAATCTGGGTCAGCGCCTGGAACAGGGCGACGATCAGGCCGACGATCATGGCCGCGCCGACCGCCGGGCCGGCGGCGGCCATCACCGTCCACACCGCGCGTTGCACGATGTCGAGCGCGTCGGCCTCGTTCATCAGCTCACGTTCACGCCGTTGCCGAGCGCCAGGGTCGACCCGCTTTGCAGCGTCGCCGTGACCGTGCCATCGGTGCCGATCGCCACCGACGACACGACCCCGCTGGTTTGCCCGTCGGCGGAGGTGACCGTGCGCCCGATCGCACCCTCCGCCTGGGACAGCGCCGTCGTGGTCAGCATCAGATCGAGCTTGGCATTGGTTTGCACGCTCTGGCCGACGGCCGAGAAGGAGGCGAGCTGGCCGAGATACTGGGTCGGGTCGGTCGGGCTGGTCGGATCCTGGTTCTGGATCTCGCTGACCAGCAGCTTCAGGAAGGTGTTGTAGTCGACGGTGTTGCTGGCGCCGGCCGAAGAGGTGGCCGAGGTGGCGCTGGTCGACGGGGTACTCGTGGCGCCGACGGTTTGGGTTGGGGAGGTGACCTGCACGGGCGAGCCCTTCCGAACGGCGCGGGGATCGCGCCTGGACCTGCCCGCATGCTGAAGGCGGCGGCTTTCGCCAGCCTGACCGCCTCGTCAAGGATGCCTTTACGAGGCCAGCGCCAGCCGCGGCTCGATCAGAACGTCGTCGCGCTTGAACACGCCGCGCAACGTCTTGAGTGCATCGAAATACCGCTCGCCGGCCACCAGGCCGCGGGTTTGCTTGAGCGCGTCGAGCACGGCGGCGTCGCGGTAGGCGGCGCTCATGCGGGCCATGCTTTCCTCGAACAAGCGCAGGGCGGAGGCCGCGTCGTGCGGGTTCATCAGCATCATCTGGACGATGAAGTACAGCTGGCGCAGCGGCGTCGTCGCCTTCTCCACGCTCATCACATGGGCTTCGAGGAGAAAGGTCGCGTCGTTCATCAGTTCGAGGCAGACCTTGCGGTCGGCGCGAAGAACGGCGCCGTTGAGGTAGAGCTTCTCGCCGGCGCGAAGGGTGATGTGCATCGCCTCACCTCAGCCCGTCGCGGATGATCGCGCAAATGTCGGCGATGCCGGCATAGTTGGTCGAGGTTTCCAGGCGGATGGCTTCGGCCTCCCTGAGAACCCAAAGACCGATCGAGATCATGTTGGCGCGCACGGCGGCGGGGAGCGCGTTCTCAGGGGAAGCCAGCTCGTTGATGAAGGTCATCCAAAGCTGGCGGGTGAAATGCAGGGCCTCCACGCCCTCCCGCGAGGGGGACTTGGCGGCGGCGGCGCGGCCGAGCATCTCGATCGCCCGCCCCAGCGCCAGCGCCTCGATCTGCCGCGCCGCCGTTTGATCGTCTTCCAGGACTTCCGCGTATGACGACTGGTACATGACGTTATCAACTCGACAGGTAGCTGGTGAGACTGAGGCTTTGCAGCCGCGACGTGAGTTCGTAGGAGGCTTCGAGCTGGTTCTGCAGGGTGGTGACCTGGCTCGACAGGGCGTAAACGTCGACGCTGTCGAGATCCCCGACGCTCGACTGCAGGGTGGTCGTTTGCGCGGCGACCTGCGTGTTGGCCGCATCCACCGACTGCTGGGCGACGCCGACCTTCGCCTGCAGGCCGGTGAGGCCGGCGGTACCCGACGACAGGAGGGTGGTGGCGGCGCCCGCCGCGGCCGCCTTCGCCGCCGCGCTCAGCGTCGAGCCGGAGCCGGTGAAGGCGCCCAGCACCGTGTAGGCTTCGGCGACCTGGCGGAACGCGCTCTCGTTGGCGCTCACGGACGTCGAGATCGTCTGCGTCGGCGAGATCGCCGTCTGCGCCGTGGTGCTTGAAGCCACCGACAGGCCCTGCGATCCCGTCCAGCCCGCGCTGGAAAACAGCGGCGCGATCTTGTCGGAAAGGAAGGTCTGGAACTGCGCGGCGGTGATCGTCGAGGGGTCGCCGCCGTTGTTGGCGATGAAGTCGGCATAGGCGCTGTCGACGGCCGCCTTCGTGGCGGACGTCGGCGTGCTGAAATAATCGGCGACCGGCGTCTGGCCGGTGTTGATGCCGCCGAACAGGCTCTCGCCGGCAACGCTGGTGTTCAGCCCGGAGGCAAGCGCGGACAGGGCGCCTTGCGCCGATGTCGACACCGAATCGATGTCGCCGCCGCTGGAGGAGGCTGTGAGCAGCGAGGCGGCCGTGGTTTGCGCCGTCGACAGCAGGGTGGACAGGGTGCTCGCCGTTGCCGACAGCCGCGTCGCCGCCGACGCGTTGCTGCTGGTGTAGCCGTTGAGTTGGTCGATCTGCGAGCGCAGCGACAGCACCGTTCCCGTGCGCGAACCCAGCGTCAGGCCGAGGTCGGCCGGCGCCCCCGACGAGATCTCCGTCTGCGCCTGGGTCAGGGCCGATTGCGCTTGCAGCACCGATTGCCGGATCGGCGAGGAAAGGGACAGCGAGGAAACATAGGTCATCGGGACGGCACGCCAGTTGAACGCCGGAGTTGGGCTTGCACGACTTGAGCTTGCGCGGGGATCAGTTGAACGCCTGGAGAAGCGACGAATACAGCGTGTTGACGATGTTCAGGAGCTGCGCCGAGGCTTGGTAGGCGTGCTCGACGTCGAGGGTGTCGGAGAGCTGGTCGTCGAGGTTGACGCCGGTGGCGTTGGACAGGGCCGTGGTCGCGGTGGCCGCCACCGCGCTCTGATAGGTGGCGCCGCTCGACGCCGTCTGCCGCTGCGCTTCGAGCCAGCTCGCCGAGGAGGCGGCGTAGCTTGCCACCGAGCCCGAGCCGGCGCCGCCGGAGGTGGCAGCGAACGCGCGGGCCTGACCCAGCGCCGCCACCTGCGCGTCGAGGTAGGTCGAGGAGCCGGCATCGTCGCCGGGATTGTAGTCGTAGTCGGAGTTCGCCGAGTTGATGCCGTCGCGCAGCAGCGTGGCGGTGCCCCCGGCGGTCGGGTCGACGGCGGCGTTCACCGCGATGGTCGCGGCGAGCCCCGTGATCGTTGCCGGCAGCCCCGACGTGGCGGACGCCACGAAAAGTCCCGGCAGCGTCGGCGACGTCCCGGTTGTTCCGCTGTCGGCGAAGGTGCTGACGAGGCCCGACGCGATCTGGTCGAGCTGGTTCTGGTAATTCACCGCCGTCGTGTCGCGCAGCGCGGTCAGGCCGGCCAGCGCCCCCGACGCGATCGGCAGCACCGCATTGGCGCCGGTGATCGGCACCCCGTCCACCGTCACCGCGCTGCCGGTGGTTTCGGCCGTATAGGGGGTCGTCGCGGTGAAGCTCACCGTGCGCGCGGTGCCGTTCTGGAACAGGGTGGCGCCGCTGTCGGTGTAGATCGCCGTGCCGCCGTTCGGCTCGGCGACGGTGGC
>CAXTMA010000184.1:0-8505 GCA_964245015.1 uncultured Beijerinckiaceae bacterium
GGATGGAGCGCAGGCCGCGGGCCCCGGTGCGACGCTCGATGGCGCGCTTGGCGACCACGTTCAGCGCCTCGTCCTGGAACGACAGCGAGGTGTTCTCCATCTCGAACAAACGCTGGTATTGCTTGACCAGGGCGTTCTTGGGTTCGGTCAGGATCTTCTTCAGCGCCGCTTCGTCGAGATCCTCCAGCGTCGCGATCACCGGCAGGCGGCCCACGAATTCGGGGATCAGGCCGAACTTCAGGAGATCGTCGGGCTCGACCTTGCGCAGCAGCTCGCCCATCCGCCGGTCGTCGGGCGAGGAAACGGTGGCGGAGAAGCCGATGGAGGTCGACTTACCGCGGTTGGAGATGATTTTCTCGAGACCCGCGAAGGCGCCACCGCAGATGAACAGGATGTTGGTCGTGTCGACCTGCAGGAATTCCTGCTGCGGGTGCTTGCGGCCACCCTGCGGCGGCACCGAGGCAACGGTGCCTTCCATGATCTTCAGAAGCGCCTGCTGCACGCCCTCGCCCGACACGTCGCGGGTGATCGACGGATTGTCGGACTTGCGCGAAATCTTATCGATCTCGTCGATGTAGACGATGCCTCGCTGTGCCCGCTCGACATTGTAGTCGGAGGCTTGGAGCAGCTTCAGGATGATGTTCTCGACGTCCTCGCCGACATAGCCGGCTTCCGTCAGTGTGGTCGCATCGGCCATGGTGAAGGGCACGTCGAGGATGCGGGCCAGCGTCTGCGCCAGCAGCGTCTTGCCCGAGCCGGTTGGCCCGATCAGCAGGATGTTGGACTTCGCCAGCTCTACGTCGTTGTGCTTGGTCGCGTGGTTGAGGCGCTTGTAGTGATTGTGCACCGCGACCGACAGCACGCGCTTGGCCTGGAACTGGCCGATCACGTAATCGTCGAGAACCTTGCAGATCTCCTTGGGCGTGGGAATGCCGTCGCGGTTCTTCACAAGCGCCGACTTGTTCTCCTCGCGAATGATGTCCATGCACAGCTCGACGCATTCGTCGCAGATGAACACGGTAGGCCCGGCGATGAGCTTGCGCACCTCATGCTGGCTCTTGCCGCAAAACGAGCAGTAGAGCGTGTTCTTCGAGTCGCTGCCGCCGACCTTGGTCATGGCTGTTCACTCCAGGCCGCCGACGCGTGCACGCCGGCAGGGCATTATGATCTGATGAGTCCGGCCAATGCAACGCGCCGGACGTCCGCTGGAGCCGGGGCGCTGCACGCACCGCCGCTCCGCCGCCTCAAGCCTTTGCGTAAGGCCGGCAAGGTCCCGATTGATCCCACCACCCTGCGCGATGCGACGACCCGGACCGCTCCCGAGCGACCCTGCCGAGCCACTTTCCTTGACGAACTTACGCGATCCGACGGTTCACAACCGAGCCACGCCGGACCCACGTGTCTCACGTTTCCCTGTCGGTGCCGTAGTGCAGATACCGTGACAGTGTGCAGCATGTCGACGCAAGAAAGTTCGCTGCAGGCCCGAACTGTCGCGGCAAACCGGTTAATCGAGCTCTAAAATCTCGCGAACGGCAACGAGGACGCTGCCATTCGAAGGCAGCCCCCCTGCCTCAGGTCTTCACCTCGACCTTCTCTTCGGGGCGCTTCTCGATGACGTTGTCGATGATACCGAACGTCCTGGCTTCCTCGCTGGACATGAAATGATCCCGGTCGAGAGTGCGCTCGATGGTGTCGTAGTCGCGCCCGCAGTGCTTCACGTAGATCTCGTTGAGGCGCTTCTTGACCTTCATGATGTCCTCCGCATGGCGCAGGATGTCGGACGCCTGTCCCTGGAAGCCGCCTGAGGGCTGGTGCACCATGATGCGGGCGTTGGGCAGGGCGTAGCGCATCCCCGCCTCGCCCGCGCACAGGAGAAGCGAGCCCATCGAAGCGGCCTGGCCGACGCACAACGTGGTGATCTTGGGCCGGATGAACTGCATCGTATCGTAAATGGCAAGCCCGGCCGTCACCACACCTCCGGGCGAGTTGATGTACATGTTGATCTCCTTCTTGGGATTTTCCGCCTCAAGAAAGAGCAGCTGGGCGATGACCACCGAGGCCATGTGGTCCTCGACCGGCCCGGTCAGGAAGATGATGTGCTCGCGCAGGAGGCGCGAATAGATGTCGAAGCCGCGCTCGCCCCGCGTCGTGTTCTCGATCACCTGCGGGATCAGGTAGTTGTCGTAGATCTCCATGGGATCGCGGTCGCGCATGGTTCCAAGCCTCCTCATCGCCGGACGACAGAGCGAACCGGATTCGCAGTTGCAACATAGGTGCTCGCGCGCGGCGGTGCAAAGGCCGCCGGTGCCATATCTGCGGCCGACATCCCGCCAGACACCCCGTCGAGGGCGTTTGCCTCAGGCGGCATCCTTCTCGTCCTCCGGCTCGGGCGCGGTCAGCTCTTCGCGCGTCACCTTGCGCTCGGTGACGTGGGCCTTGGTCAGGATGTGATCGACCACCTTGTCTTCGAACAGCGGCGCTTGGATCTGCGCCATCATCTGCGGGTTGTTGCGGAAGAAGTCGTACACCTGCTTCTCCTCGCCGGGGTACTGCCGCACCCGCTCCATCAACGCCTGCGTCATCTCCTCCTGGGTCACGGTGATGCCCCCTTCCTGGCCGATCTCGGCCAGAACCAAGCCGAGCCGGACCCGGCGCTCTGCGATGGCGCGGTAATCGGCGCGGGCCGCTTCCTCCGTCGTCCCCTCGTCCGCGAAACTCTTGCCGGTGCGCTTGGACTCCGCCTCGACCTGGCCCCAAATCTGAGCGAACTCCTGATCCACGAGACCCTGCGGCAGGTCGAAGGCATAGCGCTTGTCCAGGGTGTCGAGCAGAGCCCGCTTCCATTTCGCCCGCGAGGCGGTGCCGTAGTCGCGCTCGATGTTGCCGCGCACCGACGTCTTCAGGCTGTCGAGCCCGTCCATGCCGAAGTTCTTGGCGAACGCGTCGTCGATGGCCAGCTCGCCCGGCGCGGCGATCGCCTTCAACGTGACGCCGAAGTTGGCCGCCTTGCCGGCCAGCTCCGCCGCGCCGTAGTCGGCGGGGAAGGTGACGGCGATGGTGCGGCTCTCGCCGGTGGCCATGCCCGCGACCTGATCCTCGAAGCCGGGGATGAAGGAGTTGGAGCCGAGCACGAGGTCGACATCCTGGCCGGTGCCGCCCTCGAAAGTCTCGTCGTTGACCTTGCCGACGAAATCGATCGAAACCTTGTCGCCCGAGGCGGCCACGGCGCCGGCCCCCTTGTCTTCGTAGGTGCGGTTCTGGTCGGCGATCAGCTTGATGATGCGCTCGACCTCCTCGTCGGGCACGTCGGCGACGAGCTTCTCGATCGAAATCTCGTCGAGCGAGCCGACCTCGACCTTGGGCAGGATCTCCAGCGCCACCTTGAACCTGAGGTCGCCCCTGGCTTCCAGCGCCTGTTCCAGCACGTTGCCGTCGCCGTCCACGTCGAAGCGAGGCTCGCCGGCGATGCGCAGGTCGTTCTCATCGATCATACGCTTGCGGGCTTCTTCCACCGCCTGCTGCAGCAGTTCCGCCATGATGGATCGGCCGTACAGGCGCTTGAGGTGGGCCACCGGCACCTTGCCCGGCCGGAACCCCTTGATGCGCGCCTTGGCCTGCATTTCGTTGAGCTGGCCGTCCATGCGCGACGACAGGTCTCGGGTCGGCAACACGATCTCGAACTCGCGTTTCAGCCCCTCGGCGTGGGTTTGGTTGACTTGCATGGACGTCGAAGCCTGCCTTTGAAAACCTGGGTGAACGCGAGCGCCCGCGGAGCCATCGCGAGGCGGTCGCGGCGAATGGTGCGGGCGGAGGGACTCGAACCCCCACGATTTTCACCACCGGAACCTAAATCCGGCGCGTCTACCAGTTCCGCCACGCCCGCGGGCCGGGTGGATCCCGGCAATTCCTGCCACAGTCGAACTGCGGTCTCTAACACCCGCCCGGAGCGGTTGCAGCAAAAAAAGCCGCTTGCGGCCACGGTGAGGCGAGGACGGCAGCCTGCCGGAAGATTGCTTTCCCGATGCGCGGACCCGGCCGACCGGGCGGCCTCTCGCGGCTTGCGCGATGGCCGCTTCCGCCGGCTCGCAGCCAGATCGAAGCCGCGATGTCAGCAGGCTCGCGGATGCCTGCCTAAGCAGGTTTCGCAAAAGTGCCTCGCAATTTTGCGATCCAAACCTGCGGCATAGCAAAGAACTGAGCGGATGAAGCGTTGGCCTGCCAACGCGAACCTGCTTAGATCGCGATCTGCCGCCCGATCTCGATCACGCTGTCCGCCGGCAGCCTGAGGAAATCGGCATAGTGCTGGGCGTTGCGCGCCATCATGCCAAACAGCGACTCCTGCCACAGCGGCATGCCGGTGCCGTCCTCGAGGTGCATCACCGTCTCGTGGGCGATGTAGTAGGTGACGTCGTCGACATCGATCGCGGCGAGACCGGACGCCTTGCAATTCGCCAGAACGGCCGGAATGTCGGGCCGCTCCATGAAGCCGTAGCTCACCTCGCCGCGCCAGATGCCGGGGCACATTTCGCGAAGGTGCAGCCGGTCGGCGTCACGCAGCCACGGCTTGGGCAGGATCTCGACATGCAGGATGACGCACGAACGGTGCAGCGCCCTGTTGTGCCGGACCTGCCACGCCATCACCGGCGGCGTATCCGTCGCCGTGCGCGTCATGAACACCGCCGTCCCGGGCGTGCGCGGGATCTTGGAGGTGCGCAGCTCGTCCATGAAGGCGTCGATGGGCGTGAGCGAGGCGGCCATCTTGGCGGCAACGCCCACCGCGCCGCGGTGCCAGATCACCATCACACCGTAGATCACGCCGGCGAGCAGCAACGGCACGTAGCCGCCCTCCAGCAGCTTGGCCGAATTGGCGAGAACGAAGGAAGCATCGATGACGATGAAAACCGCCGCGACGGAGCCGGCGGCGGCGAGGCTCCAGCCCCAGATCTCGCGCATGGCGATGTACAGGAGCGCCGACGTCATCAGCATCGTCAGCGACACCGCGATGCCGTAGGCGGCCGCGAGGTTGTCGGACTTGCGGAAGCCGAGCGTGAGCCCGAGCGTCACGATCATCAGGAGCCAGTTCACCACGCCGACATAGATCTGGCCGTAGCCCTCCGCCGAGGTTTGCCGGATGCGCAGCCGCGGCAGCCAGCCGAGCTGGATCGCTTGGCGAGTCATGGAAAAGGCGCCGGTGATGATCGACTGGCTGGCGATGATGGTGGCCAGCGTCGCCAGCACCACGAGCGGCACCAGCAGGGCGCGCGGGCACAGTTCATAGAAGATGTTGCCGTCGACGGGAGCGCCGTCGATCACCAGGGCGCCCTGTCCGGCGTAGCAGAGTAGCAGGCTGGGAAACACCACGGCGAACCAGGACAAGCGGATCGGCCGCGGCCCGAAATGCCCCATGTCGGCATAAAGCGCTTCCGCGCCGGTGGCGCACAGGAACACGCCACCGAGGGTGAGAAAGCCGACGAGGCCATGGTGGGCCAGGAAGTCGACGGCGTGGTAGGGATTCAGCGCGGCCAGAATCGCCGGGTGATGTACGATGCCGCCGATCCCCAACAGCGCGATCACTCCGAACCAGATGATCATCACGGGGCCGAAGGCCTTGCCGATCGTCTGCGTCCCCAGGGGCTGGATCGCGAACAGGCCGATCAGGATCACCACGGCCATCGGAAGGATGTAGGGCTTGAAGAAAGGGGTCGCCTGGTCGAGCCCTTCAAGGGCGGACAGCACCGAAATCGCCGGCGTCACCGAACCGTCGCCGTAGATCAGGGCGGCGCCGAACAGGCCCAGCGCGATGATGACCGGGCGCTTGCGGCTTTTGCCGCCCAGCAGCGACATCAGGGCGACGATGCCGCCCTCGCCGTCATTGTCGATCTGCATGGCGAAGATCACGTATTTGATCGATGTGATGACGAACAGGGTCCACAGGATCAAGGACAGGGTGCCGAGCACCACCGATGCGTCGGGCTTGCCGCCGGTGAGTTCCAGAACGGTCTTGAAGGTGTAGAGGGGGCTGGTGCCGATGTCGCCGAACACGATGCCAAGCGCCGCAAGCCCGAGCGCAAGCGGCGCGCCGTGGTGCTCGACCCGGTCATCCTCCAGAAGACTTGCATCGGCCAAGATCGTTGTTCCGTCGATTTTGAGGCCACCGATTGCGGCGGTACTCTCGCGATTCGGCAACTGTTGTGCCAGCGGGGCCCGGAGTCAAACCCATCCGCCTTTGCCGTCGGCACGAGATCGACAGGTTGTTCTCCGCCGCCACCTTCAGTAAAGGCGGCGCGGAGGAGATGTCATGGCCGTTGATCGCCGCTTGGTGCTGGGAGGACTCGCCGCAGCCGTGGCGCCGGCCATCATCAGCCTGAAAGCCAGTCCGCCGGCCGCCGCCGACGTGCCATCCGTTCTCGTGGCGGAGCCCGGCAAGCTCGCCCTCGTTGCCAAGGCGCAAACAACCGTGCTCGCCTACAACGGGCAGGTGCCGGGGCCGCTTCTGAGGGTCAGGAAGGGCGAGGCGGTCGCCGTCAGGCTCGCCAACAAGCTCGACCGGCCGACCACCATCTGCTGGCATGGCGTGAGGCTGCCCGACGCGATGGACGGCGTGGCCGGCCTGACCCAGGCGGCGGTGCGCGCCGGCGACACCTTCGACTATCGCTTCACCCCGCCCGACAGCGGTTTGTTCTGGTATCATCCCGACGTCTGGCCGAGCTCGGCCGGGCAGGTCGACCGCGGCCTCTACGGCGTCCTGATCGTGGACGAGCCTGTCCCGCCTCCGGTGGACGAGGACCTGCTCGTGGTACTCGACGATTGGGTTCTGGGACCCGACGGCCAGATCCGGGACGAGCCGCCGGGTGCTTCGCCGCTCGCTGCGCTGTTGACCGCCAACTCGCAACCCGCGCCGCTGCAGCGCACCTATCGACCGGGCGCGCGGGTGCGGCTGCGGCTGCTCAACGCAAGCGGGTCGCGCCTCGCAGTGGCGAGCTGCGTCGGGGTGACCGTCACCGTGATCGCCGTCGACGGCCAGCCGAGCGAACTGTTCGAGCCGGCCCGCGGGACGGTTCCCATCGGACCGGGGTCGCGCTTCGAGCTGATCCTGGACCTGCCGCGCCAGCCTGCCGAGGCGGCCGTGATCGTGAAAAGCGCGGGCTTGCCGGATCAGCCCCTGCTGCACCTGACCGCGGCCGGCCGCGCGCTGGACCCGCGCGGCCCGGTCGTCAAGCTGCCGGAAAATCCGCTGCTGCCGACCCGGATCCACCTGGAGAAGTCCCTCAAGCGCGACCTCGTGATCGTCGAGGCGGCATCAGCCAACCTTGCCGCCAAGCCCGGCGCCGCGCAGCCGTCGAGGGAGAGCGCCTTGGCCTGGACCCTCGCTGGCAAGCCGGTCGACGGGCTCGCCGGCAGGCCGTTCTTCAGCGTGAAGCGCGGCGCGCCGGTGACCCTGGCCTTCAGCAACCGCACGCCGTACGCTCAGCAGGCCCACATCCACGGCCACGTCTTCCGGGTTCTGCACGACCTCGATGACGGCTGGGACCCGTACTGGCGCGAAAGCGTGCTCCTTGCCCCGGGCAAGACCAAGCACGTCGCCTTTGTCGCCGATAATCCCGGCCGCTGGAAGGTCGAGGCGCTGGCCCTGGATCGGCCCGGCGCGAGCCTGGCAAGCTATTTCACCGTGGAGCCGGCCAGCTAGGGTGCTGATGGGTCGCGCATGGTGCGGCGCGCGGACGGCGCCTCGCCGCCAGGCCTTTCCCCGTGCTTCGCGAGGGAAGGCATCGCAGCGGGGCATCATCCGCGCCAGTGCATGGGCGGCCGGCGCCCCTGTCACCACCGCGACACTCGCCAAGATTCCGATCGAGGTGCGGAGGCCGGCTACCTGCCGCTGGGGATGGCGGCGCCGCCGGTCGGGCTCGACTTGGAGTTGGCTTCGAGCCTCTTGCGCTCGTCCTCGGCCTTCTTCTGCAACTCGGCCTGCAGCTTCTGCTGCTGCTCCTGCAATACCTTGGGGTCGATGGCCGGCCCCTCGAAGGCCGAGCCGAAACCGTCGAGCGGCACGCCGAAGACCACTTCGACGTTGTCGCGGTTGCGCACGCTGACGTCGATCACCTTGCCCTTCTTCATGGTGTCGAGCAGGGCGCCCTTGATCTTGGATTCGGCGAAGCAGCCGTTGGGAAAGCAGATCTCGTAGGTGCCGTCGCTGGGCGAACCATTGTCCACCACGAAGCGGAAGCCGGGACGCAGCATCAGGCCGATCGGCATCAGCATGCGCACCACCCGCGTGTCCTCGCCCGAAATGTCGTAGACGGCGAGGGCGAGCACCGGCGGCTTGCCGGCTTCGGCGCTGAAGTCGCGGGTCGTGTAGCAGATCTGCTTGTTGGCGGAGGGATCCTTGCCGCAAACCTTGGTCCATTCCTTTTGCGGGGCGACCAGCGGCAGCCGGTTGTTCTGTGCGCCGGCCTGCGGCTGGCTGGCCGGGGCGGCGGGGGCGGGTTCGGCCGCCTCGTTGGCGGG
>CAXTMA010000185.1:0-8486 GCA_964245015.1 uncultured Beijerinckiaceae bacterium
GCACGTGGCTGACGGAGAACAGCGAGGGGCGCATCCATATCGTGCCCTGCGGGTCCAACTTCTGCGGCTATGCCGTCGATGCCAAATCGGCGCGCGACGGCGAGAAGGTCCTCATCGACATGAAGCCGGTCAAGGATAGGTTCTGGAAGGGGCGCGTCCGCGATCCCCGGGGCGGCGGCCTCTATGATGCGACCATGTCCCTCAAGGACTCCGGCACGCTGGGGATCCGAGGTTGCGCGATGGGCGGCTTCATCTGCCAGGGACAGACCTGGACGCGCGGATAGGGGCGGCGGTGCCGACGGGCGTCAGGACGTCGCCGGGGCCGCCTCGACCCGGATGCGGACCGAGCGCAGCGTCGCGGTTTCGGCGGAGGGACCGACCAGGATCTCGATCGCGCCCGGCTCCAGCACGGCGCCGTCCGCGCCGGCAAAGGCCATGTCGGCCGTTGTCAGCTCGAAGCCGACGGTGCCGCTCCGCCCCGCCTCGAGGGTGATCTTCCCAACCCCCCGCAGCTCCAGCGCCGGTCGCACCACGCTGGCGACGGGATCGCGCAGGAACAGGAACAGCGTCGCCTCGCCAGAGCGCCCGCCGGTGTTGGCGACCGAGATCGTGACGGCGAGCCGCCGACCCGGCGCGATCACCGCCGGCTCGGCCCGCGGGTCGCCCAGCTCGAAGCCCGTCGTCGCCAAGCCGTGACCGAACGCAAACAACGGCTGGTTGGAACAATCGAGGTACTTGCTGGTGTAATGGTCGTCGGGGTTGAACGGCCGGCCGTTGGGCGCCGCACCGGCAAAGATGGGGATCTGCCCCATGCGGCGCGGCCAGCTCATCGCCAGCCGCCCGCGCGGCGCCACCGCGCCCGAGATCACGTCGGCGAGCGCGTGTCCGGCCTCCGAGCCGAGCACCCCCGCGCAGATCAGGGCCCGCGCCCGCTCGGCCAGCCAGGGCACGACCGGGGGCCGGCCGCAGAACACGATCGCGATCACGGGGGTGCCGGTGTCGAGCACGGCTTCGGCGAGGCGGCGCTGCCAGCCGGGCAGGTCGAGGTCGCTGCGGCTGGTCGCTTCGCCGTTCAGCACCGCGCCCTCGCCCACGCACAGCACCACCGCATCGGCGTGCCCGGCGGCGGCGACCGCGGCGGCGATCCCCTCCGTGCCGCCGCCCTCGATGCTGACGCCGGCGTGGTGGTCGAGGATCGCGTCGGGATAGGCCGCGCGCAGGCCGGCCAGCACGCTTACCGATGCCGCAGGATCCGCCTTCGCCGCCCAGGAGCCGACCATCTCGCGGGGCGCGTCGGCCAGCGGGCCGAGCACGGCGATGCGTTGCCGCCCCGGCATCAGCGGCACCACGCCGCCACCGTTGGTGAGCAGCACGACCGAGCGCACGGCCGCCTCGCGCGCCAGCGGCCGGAACGAGCTGCGCGTGCCGGCCCGGCAGCGCCGGTAGGGATCGGCGAACAGTCCCAACCGCTCCTTGAAGGCCAGCACCCGGCGGACGCAGCGGTCGACGTCGGCCACGGTGCAGAGCCCGCGGGTGATCGCCCCGGCGAGGTGGCCGACATAGGTGTAACCCATCATGTCGATGTCGCAGCCGGCCTTGATCGCCAGGGCCGCCGCCTCGGCCTCGTCGCCGGCGACGCCGTGGTTCATTAGTTCGCGCACGGCCCCGTAGTCGCTGATGACCACGCCGGCGAAGCCAAGCCGGTCGCGCAGCCAATCCTGGAGCAGCGGTGCGTTGGCCGTCATCGGCACGCCGTTCAGCGCGTTCAGCGCCGGCATGATCGCGGCGACGCCGGCGCGCACCGCCGCCTCGAAGGGCGGCAGGTAGACGTCGCGCAGCGTCTGCTCGGACATCTCGCTCGGCGCATATTCGCGGCCGGCGAGAACGGCGCCGTAGCCGCAGAAATGCTTGGCGCAGCCGGCGATCGAGTCGGCCGCGTCGAGCGCCGGGCCCTGATAACCGCGCGTCTTGGCCTCGCCCAGGCGCGCCGCCACCCAGGGATCCTCGCCGGCCCCCTCGCAGGTGCGGCCCCAGCGGGGGTCGCGGGCCACGTCGATCATCGGCGAAAAGGTGAGGTCCTGGCCGTCCTCCGTCGCCTCGATCGCCGCCGCCCGCGCCGTGCGCGCCCACAGCTCGGGATCGAAGGCGCAGGCTTCCGCGATGGGAAGCGGAAACATCGTGCGGTGGCCGTGGATGACGTCGAAGCCGAAGAACAGCGGGATCTTGAGCCGCGTTTCCTCCACGGCGACCCGCTGCAGCCGCTCGACATCCGCCGCGCCGACGAGGTTGATGAGGCTGCCGACCCGGCCGGCCCGCACATCGGCCGTGGCATCGCCGGCCCCCGTCGAGCCGGTCAGCGCCAGCCCCCACGCCAGCATGTTGAGCTGCCCGGCCTTTTCCTCGATCGTCATGGCGGCGATCAGGGCGTCGATATCGGTCACGGCAGGCACTCCTCGCGGTGGATCAGATAGGCGCTTGCCTGCTCCGCTGCAGCGGCGGCTCGGTCCGCCGGCCTTTGCGCAGGACTGCTCAACTGCGATCCAGGGTCTTCGGCCAGAGTCTGCGGCGATGCGTTTCGCTTGCGACCTCTTGCTCGGCGCGCGACGCAGCCGATCTCCGCACCATGACCATCGCCCTGCATGTCGCCGCCCTGCTCGCCCTTGCCCTTCTGCTGGGCGGGATGGTGTTCTTCGCCGGGGTTGTCGCCCCCAAGGTGTTCACGCGCCTGCCGATGGAATACGCGGGGCCGTTCATCCGCGCGCTCTTTCCGCGCTACTACCTTTATCTCCTGGTGACCTCCGGCCTTTGCGCGGCCGCCCTGTCGATCGAGCGCCCGGGTGATGCCGCGATCATGGCAGTCGTCGCGCTCGTCATGCTCTGGCTGATGCTGGGCCTGATGCCTGCCATCAACCGTCGCAGCGACCGCGCGCAGGCCGGCAAGGACGGAGCGAAACAGGCGTTCGACCGGGCACACCGCTTGTCGGTCATCGTGAACGTGCTGCAGCTTGCCGCAGCCGCGAGCGTGTTCGTCCATCTCAACCTCTGATGCGCAGCCGTCCGTCCCACGCCGATTCGCTTGACGAGGTGCTGGCCGAGGCTTGGCGACTGCTCGGCCGAGGCGTTTCCGACCGCCGCAGCAGCTTTCACAACCCCACGCTGGCCAGCGTGGATGCGCAAGGACGTCCCCACCTGCGGACGGTCGTGCTGCGAGGCTTCGACCCAGCCACGCGCCGCTTGACGATCCACACTGACCGTCGTTCGACCAAGCTGCGCGAGATCGAAGCGCGGCCGTTCGTTTCGCTGCAGGTTTACGATCGGTCGGCGTCGCTGCAGGTCCGGCTCGACGCCGTCGCCGCCATTCATCTCGACGATGCCGTGACCCGCAGCGCCTGGATGCAAAGTCCGGCCATGAGCCGACTTGCCTACGCGATCAACCCGGCACCCGGAACGCCCATCCCGGCCCCGCTCGCCGCTCCCGACGACGCCGAAGCGGGCGCCGCGAACTTCGCGGTGTTGCAAGTCGTCTTCGATCGACTCGAATGGCTTTGGCTGAGCTGTGAAGGACACCGGCGGGCCGCCTTCACTTGGCGCGCGTACGGCGAACTCGAAGCGACGTGGCTGGTGCCGTAGTCGTGACGTGGCAGAAGCGCGCCCTTTGCGGGCCATGCACTGCATTCGACCGCAAGCAACTGGTCGAGCCTGCCTTTCCGTTGTATCCGGCATGATCGGGGCAATTGGGATACCAGTAGTTTGGTCAAGCGCTTCGTGCAGACGACCCAGGGCGTCGCATCGCGCGAGCGTTGGGATTACTGGAAGGATACGACGCTAGCGCCAGTGGATGCCAAGGCCGCCGGCGATCCCGCAGCCTTCGAGGCTCACCGCACGGTGTCCGAGACGGCGCATGGAACGCTGATCGAGACCACCAGCCACCCCATGTCGATGCATCGCCCGCAGAGCAAGATCACGCGCGACGGCATCGACCATGCCTGCCTCGTCGTCGCGCTGGCGGGAAGCGGCGTCATCAACCAGGTGAGCCGGCCCGAGGACCTCCTGCGGCCGGGCGACCTCATCCTTTACGATCTCGGACGGCCCTACACGGCCGCCTCGGTCGAACCTTATCGCGAACTGAGGCTCTACGTGCCGCGCGACACGTTCGCCAGGCGTGTCGGGCGCATCGAAATCCTGTCCGGTCTGCAGTTGCGGGGCGGGGACGGCCTCGTGGATTTGTTCACGTCCTACTTCCAGGGCTACGCGGCGTCGCTGCCGAGCCTCGATGCGCGGCAGGCCGACGTCGGCATGGACGGCGTGCTTCACCTGCTGTCGGGACTGGTCAACACGTCGTTGAGCGCGTCGGGCGACATCGGCGCCCCTCTCGCGCGCGACTCCCTGCTGACCTTGGCGTTGCGGCACATCGAGATGTTCTTCGGCGACCCGAAGCTCGACGTCGCCACGCTGGCGCGGGCGATCGGCGTTTCGCGCTCCCGCCTCTACGATGCCTTCGTCGCGCGCGGCGGTGTCGCCTCGGCGATCAGGGATACCAGGCTCGAACGCGCCCGCCTCCGGCTTGCGGCATCCGAAGAACGTCACCGCACGCTGGAGGAGATCGCCCGCTGCTGCGGATTCCTCGAATACACGACCTTTACCCGAGCCTTTCGGCGACGCTTCGGCACGTCACCCATCGATGTGCGGGCGCAAGCCGCCCTCGGCTACGCCGGAGATCGGGACAACAAACCAATCCCGCTTTTCAAAACACGGTGAGGAGGCCGACGAGCGCGTTAAGCGCATGGCCCTCGCCCGGGAAGGTCACGGTGCTGGGATGGTCGGTGTAGCCGATGCCAGCCGAAACGTAGGCGCCCGGTGCGAGATGGGCGAGGTAGGAGAGCGTGCAGGCGTTGGAAGCGTGAACCGCCGTCGGCACGGCGATGCCGAACCGCGCCGCGACCGCTGAGGCGGGGTTGAGGGTGTCGGGGATGTAGCGGCTGAACACCTGGTGATCGTAGACCAACGACACGAGGTCGGTCGGCCGCGCGTCGAAGGGGCCGATCGCGTAGATTCGGGCTTCTTCGTACTGCGAGATCGGCGTCGTGCGCTGCGGCGCGTACTCGAACGTCGCGCCGACGTAGAGGCCGCGATAGGCGCTCGGCGCCGAGCCGGGCGCCAACTGCAGGATCTGCCGATCGGCGAGCACATAGGTGCCCGCGTTGCCTTTGAGCGTCGCGTCGGGGTCGCTCGCGAGGCGGCTGAAGTCGGTGAAGCGCGCGTCGTTGTACATGCCGGCGGCACGGATCCACGTTTCCGGGACGCCCGGCGCCGCCTCGCGCCGGTAGCCGACCTCGTTGACGAGGAAGACGCCGTCGCCGGGCGCGCTGAAGCGCACGCCGGCCGGGTTCTGCTTGGCGCCGTCGAAGATCGGATTGCCGGTCGGTCCGTGCACGGGATCGCTGCGCTGCACGCTGGCTTGCGAGTAGAGGTGCTCGCCAAGGTGGTACTTCAGGACCACGGCGGGCGATTGGACGAAGGACATGCCCAGCAGCACGTGGACCGCCGCCGCCGGCCCGAACGTCGTCGCGAAGGTGCCGCCGATGTTGGTGCCGACGAAGTTCGAGGTGTTCGACAGCAGGCCGGCCTCAAGCTCGAGCTTGCCGCCGAGCAGCGTCTGATAGTAGGTGAACTGCTGCAGCGAGAACTGATTGGGCAGGAACGGCTGCCACGTCGAGTTCAGCTTCGATGCGCCGACGACGACCTGCCCGTCGGGAACGCCGAGGCGGGACGTGTCGGCGATGGCGTAAAGCAGGCTGATGTTGGCCAGCGTCGGGCGCTCGCCGTTGTAAACCTGGTTGCCGGCGGCGACCGCTCCCCTGTTGGGGCTCGGCGCATAGGCCTCGGGCACCTTCGGCGGCGTCGCCAGCGTGTTGTCCGTGAACTGCGTGATGTTGTATTGGATGATGCCGAGCCCGTAGCGGTCGAGCGTGGTGCGCAGGCCGCCGGCGTCGCCGAGCAGGGTATCGGCTTGGGACGGGGAGCGGAAATCCCACATCCTGATCGCGTAGGCCTTGTCCAGGCGCTGGAGGTCCGGCGCGGCGGCGGTCGCCTCGGGCGCTTGCGCATCGGCGCGCGCCGTTGCGCGCCGCGACAGATCTTTCTTCGTCTTGGCCTTCGTCGTGTTGGCCTTGACCTGCCGTTTCGGTTGAACCGGAGATGCGCCCTCTTCGGCCATCGTGGGCGAGGGCAGCCCGAGCCAAGGTCCGGCAAACGAGGGCGCGGCGACCGCAATCACGTAGCAGGACGCGTATCGTTGCGCGCGGGCCCTCAGGGATGATCCCGCGCCGACACTTGCGGGCTTTGGAGCATATGCGAGCATAGCGGTCGCCATTATGACCGACGAAGCCGCATTGGGGAAGACGCGCGAGCAACTCGTCTGCCGGCGAGAAATCCAGGATCAACGCGAGGGAGATCGGCCCGAACAGTCCGATGCGCTTCCGGGCGGGTCGTGCGGCGACATGGCGTGCAGCAGGTCCTGATGGCGTGCAGCAGGTCCTGCCGTCAGCCGAGCCCCCGGAGGCTTAAACGTCGGACCGGAACGCGCGCGGCGGTTTTCGCCCAGGCCCAATGCTTTGAGATGAGCGATGATCCCGGTCGAAGCCGTCGGTTCGGCGCGAACACCGGGCGGAGGATGATGGGCCATGCGCGCTGCCGATACCCCATGCGAAGGCGGCGCCATGCCGGGATCGGCGGTCGCGATGGTTCTGGCTCTGACGCTGGCCATGACCATGTCCTTTGCGACCGCTACGCGCTCAATCTCGTGATCGAGCCGATCAAGCGGGATTTCCCGCTGTCGGACACTGCGGTGGCTCTGATCCAGGGTTTCGCCTTCTCGATGTTCTTCGTCGTGAGCGGTCTGCCGCTCGGGAACCTTGTCGACCGCACGCGTCGCCTGACGGTCATCGCCGCGGGCGTCCTGCTGTGGAGCCTGGCGACCTGCGCCTTCGGACTGGTGAGCGGTTTCGGCGGACGTCTTGCCTGCCGGATCGCGGTGGCCGTCGGCGAGGCGTCGCCCTCGCCGGCCACCTTCTGTCGATGGTGGCTGCGGTGCTGACCGGATGGTCGGCGTTGAGGCCCTACGCCGCGACGCCTTCGAAGCGGGGATGATTGGCATGGACGCCAAGCCTTGCGACTTGTGGATGGTGGTCGCGTCGGCCGGGACATTCGGCCATCCCTTGCTGCGTTTCAGAACCTGTTGCGGAACGGCACCGCTGGTGCCGACGCGGGAGCGGTATAGAGCGGCACGATCAGCCGGGTCCAGCCGCGCGTCTCCTTGCCGGCATAGTTGTGCACGGTGACGTCGCCTGCCACCATCGCTTGCAACACGAATGGGCCGAAGTTGGTGCCGACGAGCCCGCCGGCGGCGAACTGCCCGACGCGCTTGTCGTTCGCCGCCGGCGAATCCGAAAACCGCTGCGCACTTTTCGGTCCGATGCTCCAGAGCCTCGGACCGGATCCGGTCCAGGGTTCGATGCTCCAGGCAGCTAATTCATGAGGGTCACAAACTGCGCGACGGGCTTGCCCTCACGAACGAGCACATATCCCGCCCGTCCCGCCAACGCCGCCCATGACTCGGGAGCGCTGCTGAACGCATAAAGGCGATCGCCCGGCTGCATCGCGGCCTTGAACCGCTGCCACTTGTCGTTGCCGAATCCGAAGGGTACATGCGGAACCCGGCCGTCATACGGGTACAGGTTCGCGGCTTCGACCGCGTCGACCGTCAGCGGCTCGCCCTTCATCTCATCATCGGTCATCGGCGCACCAAGCAACGGGCTTCAAACGGGCGGCTCGTTATGTTGGCGCAGCGGCGACGAGCGGCGCAAAGATTGCGGAAAGTCCTTCAGATCGCCACCTTGCCTTCATGATCTTTTCTGCGCGGTGAGATTGCCCTTGCAGCCGTCAGGAGAATATCCGCAAAAGGACTAAGCTGGGCTGGGATCGATCAAGAAGCAGCCTCACTCCACCTGCGAACGCCAATCCAGGGGCCGAGTGGATCACTGCGAAGACATCCGTGACCGGCCCGAGCCGCTTTCTTCGCCAGCAGTTCGCGCCCGGCGCTGACCGCTTCGTCCCTTCCTTCGACCTGACATGCGCCGTTGCCACAACTCGGTCGCGCCGGTGAGCGCAACGAGCGTCGCTGGTCGTTGCGCAGCGAAGGGACATGGCTGCTTCAACGGCGGAGCGGTCGAGAAACGCCATCAGCCGCCGCTGCGACTTGCCTTTGTCGCTCGTGACCTCGGCCGTTGAGCCCCAAGAGCCCGCGAGGGCAGACGCCGTCCTGGCGATACCAGGCCGAGCGAGGTTCTTTCTTGTCGGCCTCGTCGCCGCAACCATTTTGAGCCAGGAGCCGAGCGTCACCTCGGGCACCTTGCCCCAAGACCGACGTGTCATCAGCTGTCACCGACCCAGCGGCTGCGGGCGCCGCAACTCGCTCGCGGCTATAG
>CAXTMA010000186.1:0-5582 GCA_964245015.1 uncultured Beijerinckiaceae bacterium
CTTTTCGGTCCGATGCTCTAGCGGAAACAGCGGATCTCGGCTTCGGCCTGGGCGCGGCGCAGGTCGGCGATCACGTCGTTCAGCCCTTTCACCGCCGTGAACTCGCGGGACTGTGCTCCCAACCCTTGCCGCATCGACAGGATCGTCTCCGCTTCCTCGTACTTGTCGTAGGGCAGGATCGAGGCGATCACGTCGATGGAGCAGGAGCAATGATCGAGCGCCGACCTCGTCTGGCTGTTGGCCGCCATGCAGCCGAGCACGTAGTCTGCGCGGGCGGTTGTCGGATAGTCATTGATCGCCTCGCTCGCGGCGGTGGCCACGACGGTGGTTCCCGCCCAAAGGAGAACGGAGACAAGCAGGGCTTTCATGGCAGCTTCACCGCTCCGTAGCGCAGACGCTCGCTGAAGGTCGCCGGCCCATCGGCTGGCGCGTGAATGTCGATGCCGACGATGTACCCCGGCATGGCGTCGGCCACATCGACCGTATAGGTCATCGACTCCAGGCCCTTCATCTTGTTGGCCTCGGCATCGCCAAGGAATGGCTGAACGGTGACCCGCGTACCCGCCACGGTCTTGCCGCCGATGTCGAGCTGCGCCGGTTCGATCCGAGCGTGGTCGCGCCACGCCTTGCGGATCGCGTTCTTGAGGTAGCGCGGATTGGCCTTGAAGCTCTTGGACAGTTCCTGCACGTTCTCTTCCAGGACGAGGAGAAGAACGGGGTTCTGCTCGTCCGAGCGGAAAGGGCCGGCGGCCTTGGCATTCTCGCCGGAGAACATCCGGACCTCGGCCGTACGGCTCCCCGGCCCTTCGCCGGCCGCGAGAGTGAGAACGACGTGATCGTCGAACGACGGACCGAAGGAAGCGTCCGCCACCTTCTTTGCATAGTCGTAGGTGATGACGGAGGCGGCGGGAGCCTGCTTCCACTGCGTGCCGGAGAAGAGCAGCGAGGCAACGTCGGCCTGCGGGGCGGCCGGCGGTTTGCCGACCTCCGCGACCCGGCTCGGTCCCATGGGCGGGAGCGGGTCGGCGAGAACCGTTCCCGCACCAAGGGCAACGGTCGCGAACGCCGCCATGCCGACAAATCGCAATCTCAAGACAACGTTTCCTCTATCTCGCGCGATATGGGCCTGCCCGGACCGCGATAAACGTAGTCGGGCGGGAGATCCGTCGCCGATTCGGCCGTGGCCAGCGCCTCGATGCTGGCGTGGAACGGCGACTTGCCGCAAGCCGGGTCGGTCGCCCCCGCCTCGCCGAGCAAAGCCAAGGCCTGGCATCGACAGCCGCCCCAGTCGATCTCCTTGCGTTCGCAGGATCGGCAGGGCTCGGGCATCCAGTCGGTGCCGCGGTAGGCGTTGAAGGCCGGCGAGCGGCGCCAGATATCCGACAGCGAATGGTCCTGGACGTGCCAGAACTCCAGGCCGGGGATCGACTCCGCCGCGTGGCAGGGCAGCACCTTGCCCGAGGGCGAGACGTTCATCAGCTTGCGCCCCCAGCCGCCGGCGCAGGCTTTCGGGCGCAGGGCGTAATAGTCTGGCACCACCAGGTCGATGACGAGCGAGCCGCTGAGCCGCCTGCGCGCGGCATCCACGATGCGGATGGACCGGTCGACGTCGGGGCGCGCCGGCATCAGCGCCGCGCGATTCGTGTAGGCCCACCCATAATACTGCGTATGCGCGATCTCCAGCCGCCGGGCCCCGAGCTTCACGGCGAGGTCGATGAAGCCTTCGACCTGATCGATGTTGCCGCGATGGATCACGGCGTTCACGGTCAGGGCCAGTCCCTGGCGGGCAATCTCTTCGGCAAACCGCATCTTCGCCTCGTGCGAGCCGCGCAGGCCCGACACCTTGTCGGCCGCGACCGCATCGACCCCCTGGAGGGAGAGCTGGACGTGATCGAGCCCGGCGGCGGCAAGGTCGGGCAGAACGGCCGTGGCCCGGCCGACGCCCGAGGTGATGAGGTTGGAATATAAACCCACCTCCGCGCACCGCGCGGTGATGGCCACGATGTCGGCCCGCGCCGTCGGCTCGCCGCCCGACAGGTGGACATGGAGGATGCCGAGCCCGGCCGCCTCGCCCAGCACGCGCAGAACGGTGGCCGTGTCCATCTCGCGCGAGCGCTTGTCGAGTTCGAGCGGGTTGGAGCAGTACGGGCAGCGCAGCGGGCAGCGGTGGGTCAGCTCCATCAGGATGCCGATGGGATTGGGGACGGAAAGGGCCGATGTCGTCACGCTGCCTCCACCACCCTCTTGGCGACGAGGTCGCCGATCATCGCGGCAACGTCTCGCTCGATCACGCTCGCGTCCGCATTGTACTTGCCGGCGAGGTCGGCGGCGATGGCGGCGATCGAGCGCCGTCCATCGACGAGCTGCAGCACGGCGACGGCGTTGCCGTCCACGTTGAAGGCCCGTTCGGGGGCGAGCAGGACGTGGGCGTTGCGCACGCCGTCGAAGTGCAGGCGGACACCGCGCGGCAGTTTCGGCACGCTGGCGCCGGACAGCTCGGCCATCACGTTCCCTTTCAAGCCGCCGCGGCGATCACCGCCTCGCCGGGCTGCCAGGCGCCGGGCGGGATCTGACCTTCCTCGACGTAGGCGTGGTGCAGCGCGTCGAGCTGGGCCCACAAGACGTTGCACTTGAAGCGGAGCGCATCGAGAACCGCCGCCTGCTCCCTGGCGGTATGGGCGTTCGCCTTGACGTAGGCGAGGGCGAAATCGGCATCGCGCGGGGCCTGGGTCAGGCGCTTGCCGAAATAGGCCAGCGTCTTTTCGGAGATGAAATCGTAGTTCTTCAGCATGCCCGACACCCGCTCGGAGATGATGTTGGGCGAGAACAGCTCGGTCAGCGAGGATGCGATCGCCTCCAGCAGTGGCTTTTCGCGGACGAAATGCACGTAGGCGTCGACGGCGAAGCGCGTCGCCGGCAGCAGGCCCTGCAGCGAGGTGACGTAATCCCGGCGGAAGCCGAGGCCGTCGGTGAGCATGAGCCAGCGCTCGATGCCACCGTCGCCGGCATTCTCGCCGTCGTGGTCGACGATGCGCTGACGCCAGATGCGGCGCAGCTCGGGATCGTTCATCCGCGCCAGGATGGTGGCATCCTTGATGGGGATCATCGCCTGATAATAGAAGCGGTTGAGCGCCCACGCCTGGACCTGCCGCTTGTTCAGCCGGCCGGAATGCAGCAGCTTATGGAACGGGTGCAAGATATGATAGCGGCCGGCGCCGATGGCGCGCAGTTCGCTCTCCAGCTCTTCGGGCGAGAGAAGCTGCTGAGGCGAGACAAGGGTGTTCAAAGCGCGATCTCCATCCCGTCGCGGCCGATCTCCCATCCGGAAGCCTCGGCCTGTTCCCGCTCCCTCGCGTCGGCGACGAGAACGGGGTTAGTGTTGTTGATGTGAACGAATACGCGCCGTCCGACCGCGACGCCCTTCCAACTTTCGAGGGAGCCTCCGGCGCCCGACATCGGCACATGCCCCATGCGACGCGCGCTCTTGTGACCGAGGCCGGCGTCGATCATCTCGTCATCCGTCCACAGCGTGCCGTCGAAAAGCAGGGCGTCGGCGCCCTCGACGCGTCGTTTCACCGCGTCGGTGACGGCGGCGCATCCGGGAATGTAGAGAAGCCGGCGCCCTCCGGCCGATATGTCGAGGCCCACCGTGGTTTCCGTGGCCTCGCCGATGACCATGGACGCATCCTCCAGCCAGAGCGGCACCTTGCCGGGCACGGCGAACATCGTCACGCTCAGCCCGGGCACGGGCTCGAAAGGCTCGTCCATCACGACGGGCAAGCGCGGCACCAGTTCAGGGTTGGCGACGGAAAAGATGCGGTTGTCGTCGAGCGAGGCGCGGGTGGTTTCGGTGGCGAAGAGTTTGTAGGGCTGGCTTTCGCGCAACGTCAGCAGGCCGGCGACGTGGTCGACGTCGCCATTGGTCAGCAGCACGGCGGCGATCGGCGAGTGACGCGCACCGTGACGCGGACGCAGGTCGCGGGTCGAGGCGATCTGCTGGCGCACGTCGGGCGAGGCATTGACCAGCAGCCAGTTCTCGCCGTCCCGCGTCACCGCGATGGAGGACTGCGTGCGCGGCTCGACGCGCCCGTCACCCAGGCGCGCCAGTTCGCAAACAAGGCAGCGGCAGTTCCATTGCGGAACGCCGCCGCCGGCCGCGGAACCGAGGATGATCGTCCTCACGAAGGCGAGACCGCGGAAACGGGCTTTAAAGCACCGGACCCGAAACCGGATCCGGTCCGATGCTCCAAGTCGCTGTGCCGCATCGGATTTGTCCGAAAACCGCTGCGCACTTTTCGGTCCGGTGCTCTAGAACTCGACCGGAAGGTCGGCCGAGTCGTAGCTCGTCACTTCCATGCCGACGCAGATTTCCTCAACGATGGGGGCAACCCAGTTCATTATTTCTCTCCCTGATCCGGTCTTCTTGAGAAGATCCTGAGATTATTTTGCGACTGCCAGAGCAGCCAGCCGTCATATGTTGCGGCCGGGAAGAAAAGGCAAGTATCCTCTCGCGCCTTCGAACCCCGGCGAAGAAGATGCAAGCTCCCCGCCGCTCCGGCGAAGATCCAGAAGCTTCCGACCGGAAACCGCGCAGCGACTTCGGGCGAATCCGATGCGGCACAATGAGTTAGGGGAGAGCATCGGACCGGATCCAGGGTCCGGTGCCCTAGCGCGCCAGTTCCAGCATGAAGCCGCGGCCGCGCACGGTGGAGATGCTGGGGCCGCCGCCGCGCACGATATCGCCGAGCTTGCTGCGGAGATAGCCGATGTAGACGTCGACCACGTTGAGCGAGGCGCCGCCCTGGTCGAGCCACAGCCTGTCGAAGATGTCGCCGCGTGAGATCGGCCGGTTGGGCGCCTCCATGAACAGGGCCAGCAGCTCCGACTCGCGTTGCGTCAGCTTGGCCGTCAAGGTCTTGAAGTGCGCCTGGCGCGTTTCCGAGTCGAGGCTGAGTCCGCCGGCCTCGCGCAGCCTGGTGCCGCCGGCCATCCCCTCGCGCCGCAGCAGCTGCGCGCTCAGCCTCGCCACCAGCTCGTCGAAGCTGAAGGGCTTGACGATGTAGTCGTCGCCCCCCGCGGCGAGGCCCTCGACGCGGTCGGACACTTCGTCCTTGGCGCTGAGAAAGAGGATGGGGCCGGTGTAGCCCTTCTGGCGAAAGGTGCGGCACAGGTCGTTGCCCGTTCCATCGGGCAGGGTCACGTCGAGCAGCACCGCGCCCGGCCTGGCCCCGGCCATGTACTCCAGCGCATCACCCGCCGTATCCACCCAGGTGACGAGGAAGCCGGCGCTGCCCAATCCACGTTCAAGCAGGGCGCCGATGTCGGGATCGTCCTCGACGACGAGCACGTTTCTTCCCGCCATCATGCCCGGCAGGCTGGAATGGGTCGACGCGCCATGGTTCTCACGCCAGCGGAAGACGGATGGAAATCTCGGCGCCGCCGAGCGGAGCCGTCGTCAATCTGACAGTTCCCCCATGTTTGTCCACCACCCAGCCGACGAGCGAGAGGCCGATCCCATGGCCCGACACGTTCTCGATGGGGCCGCGCCGGTTGCCGGCGGGCCGGGCGTCGCCGCGCTCGCC
>CAXTMA010000186.1:5682-8476 GCA_964245015.1 uncultured Beijerinckiaceae bacterium
ACGCGCTGCTCGCCGCGCCGCAGCCGCGCCGTCATCCGGTTGAACACAACGGCGAGCAGGCCGAGTTCGTCTCGGTTGCGCACGGGCAGGCGCAGGTTGCGCTCGCCCTGGCCGATCGCCACCGCCGCCTCGCGGATCTCGGCGACCGCCGACAGGATCGGCCGGGAGATGAGCCGGTACATGACGAGCGCGATCACCAGCGCCACAGCGGCGGAGACGAGCGCCGAGCGGGTCAGGGTCGCGGACATTTCGCGCTCCTCGTTGCGCCCGGCCTCGACGCCGCGCCGGTCGGCCTGCATCAGGAAGAACAGGTAGGGGCCGGTCAGGGCGGCGAAGCCGTTGAAGGCACCGCGGATGAGGTCGCCGCGGCGCTGGCCATCGGGCTGGGCGAGGGCATCGTTGACCTGGCGAACAAGGACGTGGAAGCCGGCGCGCACCTGTTCGAGGGGGCGGGCGCGGGCGGCGGCGGCATTGACGCCCACCGGCAGGTCGGCCGCCCGGATCGCCTTGGCGATCTCCGGCTCGAAGGAGGCGATGGCCGCGTCGACCGCCGTTTCCGCGTCCTTCAGCCTGGCGTTGCCCGAAGCCTGGTCGTCGACCGAGGCGATCGCGATCAGCCCGTACTGCTGAATGCGGCCGGACATTTCGGTGAGGATGTCGAGGCGGCGCTGCGCATCAAGCGCCCGGTCGACCGTGCGGTCGGTGACGCGCACGCCGTAGATCACGCCGGCGCCGGCGAGAAGGGCGATGAGCAGGCATCCGAACACCAGGACGCCGAGCCGGAAGGCGATGGAGCGCAAGCCGGTCCCGCCTCAGCCCCGACCGGAGCGCCCGGACGACCTCAAAGCGCCGTGTCGAGCCGGCTGCGCGGCACGCACTTCCACTTCTCGACGTGCCAGGCCGGATGCTGCTGCCCCCAAACGGCGACGGTGTTCTGCCCCTCGACGATGCACGACACGGGCGGGCGCTCCTCCACCGACTGCTGCACCCGCTCGGTCTTGCAGGTCGTGGGCGAGGACAGCAGGCAGACGGACAGGATCACGAACATGCAACAACTCCTTGTCGCCGGGGCCGCGGGACGGATCAGCACGGCGTCCGGCGAAGCTAAGCAGGTTCGCGTTGGCAGGCCAACGCTCCACCCGCTTAGCTCTTCGACAGGCCGCAGGTTTTGATCGCAAATGCGGGGCACTTTTGCGAAACCTGCTTAGTGTAGCGCTTCGGACTTACCCGACATCCGCTTCGCACTTTCCGGTCCGATGCTGTCGGAGTTGAGCCGCTCAGGGCTGGGCCGCGGAACCGCTCGGCGCCGGGCCGGGCATCTGAAACCCTTGCGGAACGAGTCCGGGCATCTTGGAGTCCGCCGGCGTTCGCCGCGCGCGCGGAGCTGCGCCGGCGACGGATGTCCCGTGCAGGGCCTCGTCGGACGAGATCGTTCGGCCGGCATCGTCGATGAGCGGCACGTCGTAGTCGAGCAGGACCTTGTTGATATCGGTTTGGCGCACACGGATCACGGCTTCGAGCTTGTGCTTCCAATCCGGCTCGTCGTGGCGGATGCCGAAGGTGATGCGATAAGCGAAACCGGGCTTATCGACGTCGCCGAGCATCGGGGTCATCACCAGCGAGCCGGCGGACTGCTTGACGTCCGAACCGATCAGCGGACCCCAAACCACCGCCGCCTCGATGGTGCCGGACTTGAGATCGCCGATCATGGTGGCAAGCGGCGAATTGTACCGATGATCGACCAGCAGGGGATAAACCTTGGCCTTGTCCATCAGACCCTTGGCCAGCATCACGTCGACCGGTGGCGTCGCAGCGAAGATGCCCAAGGCATGTCCCTTCAACCTGGGATCATCGAGGCTGCGGACGCCGGCGAGGGCGCTGCGCGCGGGCGTCACCAGCACATAGGTCGAGCGATAGTACGGGTTGGTGGACTGCACGACATCGGACCCGATCGTGTAGCCCATGATGATGTCGCAAAGATCGGCGTTCAAGGTGTTGCGCGCGAACCCCGGTCCTGAAGGCGCCCAAAGATAGCGGACCGGCTCCTTGAGCTGGTCGGCGACGATGTCGGCGATCTTGTTCTCGAACCCGGTCCTGTCACGATCACTGAACGGCGGATTCGCCGGATCCGAACACACGCGCAGCGCCGTGCGCGAGACCAGATCCGGAGAAACCTGCGCGACGCCCGGCGAGGACAGCGTCAGGCCGGGCGCAAGAAGAAGCGCGCGGGCAGCGACATTCACCAGCGCGGCCAAAGCCCCGGACCGGGCGGATCGCCCGACTCGAAAGGTTCGGTCCCCATCGAACAAGCGCAGCGAGCGCTTGCTTCGCATCGGCGCCATCCGCGAACGGTTACGCATTTTTTCGAAACGTCAGAAGCCGATGCAGGCGGTTTCCTGCGTGCCGTAGACCGCCGGCTTGGGCTCATGTCCGCTGGGACGCTGACGGTCAAGAAGACCGAGGGAGCGGGCGCGAATGTAGACGTAGATGTCGTTGACGTAGCACTCGACGTTCTTGTTGTCGCCGAACGACGGCATCACCAGGTTTTCCGAATTGCTGACGTTCTGCTTACCGGCGGCGATGGTTTGCAGAAACGTGCCGTAGTCCAGCGTCTTCAGGGCGTCGACGAGCGACGGCGCGTAGCTCGATCCCAACGCATCCGGACCGTGGCACTGCAGGCAGTTCGCCCCATAGCGGCGATAGCCGGAGAAGGTGAACCAGTCCATGTTGCCGTCCTTGGTGAAGTGCGGCGTCGGATTGCCGTCCTTGTCCAGCCACATGCCGTTGGCCTGCA
>CAXTMA010000187.1:0-8447 GCA_964245015.1 uncultured Beijerinckiaceae bacterium
CGCGGCAGGCCTTGACCACGGCGGTGCCCGACGAGGCCGCCGTCCACGAGCCGCCGGACACCGGCGCCTCCGGCAGCCGCGTGTCGCCGAGCTTGGTCGTGACATGCTCCATCGGTAGGCCGAGGGCGTCGGCGGCGAGTTGCGTCAGGATGGTGTAGGTGCCGGTGCCGATGTCGCCGGCGGTGTTGCCGACCTCCAGCCGCCCGTCGGCCGTCAGGATGGCTTGGGCCTTGGTCGACATGATCATCGACTCCCACACGCCCGTGGCCATGCCCCAGCCGACCAGCTCGCGACCCTCGCGCGTCGAGCGCGGCTCCGGATTGCGCTTCGACCAGCCGAAGCGCGCGGCGCCCTGCGCGTAGCACTCCCGCAGCGCCTTGGAGCCGAACGGCTTGTTGCCCGCCGTGGCGTCGCGCTCCGAGTAGTTCCTCAGGCGGAGTTCGACCGGATCGACGCCCGTGGCGTGGGCCAGATCGTCCATCGCCGTCTCGATGGCGAACACGCCGGTGAGCGCGCCTGGCGCGCGCATGTCGCCGGGCGTCGCAGTGTCGAGCTTGGCCAGGGCGTAGGTGAGCGCGACGTTGTCGCAGCGGTAGAGCACGCCCGACCAGTTCACGAGGACCTCCTGGTAGTCCTCGTAATGCGAGGTGCCCTGCACGGCGTGGTGCTTGATGACCTGGAGCGTACCGTCCGGACCGGCGCCGAGGTCGACCTTTTGCAGCGCCTCCGGCCGGTAATTGAAGGACCACGTCTGGTCGCGGGTGAGCACCACCCGCACCGAGCGCTGGAGGTCGCGCGCGGCGAGCATCGTCAGGAACAGCTGGTACTGCGGGCGCAGGCCCGAGCCGAAGCCGCCGCCGAGGTATGGGTTGAGGACGCGCAGCTTTTTCTTGTCGAGGCCGAACACGGCCGCGAGGTAGGCGAAGCTGTTCGAGACGCCCTGCACCTTATCGTACACGGTGTAGGCGCCGTCGCCCTCGCAGACCACGGTGGTGGCGTGCGGCTCCATCGCGTTGTGGTGCTCGTTGGCGATGCGGTATTCGCCGTGCAGCTTGATCGGTGCCTTGTCGAACCCGCCGTCCGCGTCGCCCCACGGCTTGGGCGGCGGCTTGATGCCTTCGCGCTTCTTCGGTGGATCGTAGGCCCTCGCCTGCTCGACCTTGATGTCGGTCGCGGGCGCCTCGGCGTCGTAGCTCACCTTGACGAGCGAGGCGGCGTGGCGGGCGGTGCCGAAGTCGGCGGCCACGACGAGCGCCACCGGCTGGCCGGCGAAGGCGACCTTGGCGTCGTACAAGGGGCGGATCGGCGAACCCGGCGGCGCCACCGCGTCGCGGTAGTTGTAGTCGAGCCACGCCGTGCGCGGGCGGTTCTCGTGCGTGTACACCTTGACGACCCCCGGCACGGCCTCGGCCGCCCTCGTGTCGATCGCGGTGATCCGGCCCTTGGTGATCGTGCTCGACACGACGTAGCCGTGCAGCAGGCCCTCGGCTTTGAACTCGCCGGCGTACTTGGCCGCGCCGGTGACCTTGGCCGGGCCGTCGACGCGGCTGCGCGCGGTGCCGACGTAGGTGTCCGTGCCGGTGGAGGAGATGGTGACGGGCATGGGGTGCTCCTACCGAATGCGCTTGTCGGACAGGGACTGCGGCGTCCCGGCGGCGGCCTGCTCCAGGCCGCGCACGATGGCGCGGTGGGCAAGCTCGATCTTGAAGGCGTTGTGGCCATAGCCGCGTGCGTCGCGGAGCACGATCGCGGCGGCCTTGGCGAAGCTCTCGCGGTTCGCCGGCTGGCCGACCAGGGCGGCCTCGGCCTCCGTGTCGCGCCACGGCTTGTGCGCCACGCCGCCCAGCGCGAGGCGCGCCGTCGCGACCGTCCCGTTGCGGAGCTTGAGCGCCGCCGCCACCGAAACCAGGGCGAAGGCGTAGGACAGCCGGTCGCGCAGCTTGAGATAGGTGTGGTGCGTCCCGAAGTCTTCGTCCGGCAGGTCGACGGAAAGGACGAGCTCGTCCGATCCGAGATTGTTGTCACGCTCCGGCGTGTCGCCCGGCAGGCGGTGGAAGTCGGCAAAGGCGATCGTCCGCTCGCCCTTTGGGCCGGCGACGCGGACGGTGGCCTCCAGCGCGGCGAGGGCGACGCACATGTCGGACGGGTGGGTCGCGATGCAGGACGGCGAGGTGCCGAGGATCGCGTTGACCCGGTTCACACCTTCGATCGCCGGGCAACCCGAGCCGGGTTGGCGTTTGTTGCAGGCGGTGCCCTCGTCGTAGAAATAGTAGCATCGCGTGCGCTGCAGCAGGTTGCCGCCGGTTGACGCCGCGTTGCGCAGCTGCGCCGAGGCGCCGGCGAGGATGGCGTCGGCGAGCAGGGGGTATTTCGTACGCACGCGGTCGTCGTAGGCGACATCCGCATTCGGCACGAGGGCGCCGATGCGCAGGCCGCCCCCGTGCTCCTCGATCGCGTCGAGGGGGAGCCGGGTGATGTCGATCAGCCGGGCCGGCTTTTCGACGTTGTACTTCATCAGGTCGACAAGGTTGGTGCCGCCCGCGATGAAGCGGGCGCCGGGCGTCGCCGCGATGGCGCGAACCGCCTCCGCGACCGTTGTGGCGCGCTCGTAGCCGAAGTTGTTCATCAGGCGGCCTCCTTGACCGAAGCAATAGCGGCGGCTCCGCCCATCACCTCTTCGATCGCGTCGACGATGTTGGTGTAGGCGCCGCAGCGGCAGATGTTGCCGCTCATCGCCTCGCGGATCTCCGCGCGGCTGTGGGCGTGCCCTTCCGCCATCATGCCGACGGCGGAGCAGATCTGGCCCGGGGTGCAGTAGCCGCACTGGAAGGCGTCGTGCTCAATGAAGGCGGCCTGCAGCGGGTGTAATCCGCCGTCCGCCAGCCCTTCGATTGTGGTGACGCTCGCCCCATCCTTCATCACTGCGAGCGCCAGGCAGGAGTTGATGCGCCACCCGTCGACTATCACGGTGCAGGCGCCGCACTGGCCGTGGTCACAGCCCTTCTTGGTGCCCGTGAGGTCGAGATCCTCGCGAAGGAGGTCGAGCAGCGTCGTCCACGGCGCGATCGACAAGTGCAGCACATCGCCGTTGACAGTCAGCGTTACCGGGACCTTGGTGGGCAGGGCGTTGTCGAGCATTGCGGTTTCCTTCGGAAGGCGGTCTGACCCGCTCTGGCCTAAATGATGGACCTACGCTGGATGGCGGACTGTCCTATACTGACGGCAATGTTCGAAACGTGAGTCAGCATCCGACCTGCTTTCGGAACTCGGAGAATTACTCATTTGCAACTGTCGAGTGATCTGTTTTCAAATGATTTTAGCTGCGTAAGTTGAGCCTTGCTGCGGTTGCAGCTTGCAATCGATGGCGCCCTCAAGAATCGGATTCGAAGCCGAGTAGGCAATTCATCCAACGCCAGGACCCTGGAAAGTCGAGGTCATGAATTGCTTCTCTATCATTAAGCTGTCTCGTCCGCTTGCTTTCTCTAGAGCATCGGACCGAAAAGTGCGCAGCGGTTTTTGGACAAATCCGATGCGGCACGATAGGTTAGAGCATCTGACTGGACCCGGTTTAGGGTCCGATGCTCTAGGAGGCGGACTCTCTCAAGAAGTAGCGGGTTTGTATTTTGACTAGCAGGTCAGGAAAGCACTTGGGAGATGGCTCTCCATCATGTCACTGCGAGCCATCGGATCTCTATCCTCCACGTAGATGACGATCGACAGATCCGGGCGGCCCTCTTGCGCCAGGGAAACGTAAGTAAGATCTATGCGACCGAGCTTGGGATGCTGGAGGCGCTCGCTACCTTCGTCGAATCCTTTCACGTCTGTATCGGGCCACCAAGCACAGAACTCCGGACTGGACCCGCACAACTCCTCCACCAGCTCGTCGAACGGTGCCTGGATCTGCGCTTTCGCTCGAGAGGCGCGGAACGTCGAGATCATGCCGCGCGCTATCTGCTCCCAATCATACATCAAGGTTCGATACGGCTTATGTAGAAAGAGCAGTTTCAGAATATTCCGTTCGTGCGGATGCAAGGTGGCATAATCGACGAATAAATTCTTTACTGCTGCATTCCACGCGAGTATATCAAATCGGGTGTTGCGGACGTAAGCAGGAAGTGGATCGATCGCCTTGATGAACATTGACACTCCTTCACTTAACTCCTCGCTCGAAGAGAATGAAGGTCGGTCTCGGGCAGACAAAGCGAAAAGGTGGGTCGACTCGGTTCGGTCGAGCTGAAGCACGTCGGCGACACGACGGAGTGTGTCGGCGGACGCCTGGATGTCGCGCCCCTGCTCAAGCCAAGTATACCAGCAAACGCCGACGCCGGCGAGAACCGCCACTTCTTCCCTGCGGAGTCCTGGTGTGCGGCGCTTCGTCGACGGCAAGCCCAGCCCCTCTGGCTTAAGGCGTGCGCGCCGGCTCGCCAGGAAATGGCCAAGCGTCTTGCGTTGCTCGATGGACGGCTTCTTCATCGAGACAACAGATGGAAATCCGTTTAGCACTGTCGAGACTCCAAGCGTTTAGCGCGCCTGCTGGACCTGCCGGCGTCTAATTCTCTAAAGACTTCTGCCCCTACAACATAATAAGTCATAAGACTTAAGTAACGATGTTGCTTGGCGATCTATTCTAGCTGGTTGTGATCGCGTCTCGTGGGGTGGAAGTCATCGGTCGATCTGTGGGACGGTCCTGCTGGCGAAAGGAAGAAATTCTTCTGGTATTAAGCATTGCGTCAAGGAAGGGTGGATCTCACGCAGACTCTTGCGAAGGGTTGTGACATCATCACTGGGATAGGAAGACTTCGGTGGATAGCCTCGGAAAACACCGAGGCCGCTGCGGCGCCGCTAGGTGCTCCTATCCGCTTCGACCAAAGAACGGCTTGTGAGTCAGTATAATCCGAGCCTATCGATTATGATCGAGAAGATCGAGTTTGCCGTTGCGCCGCCGTGCCGACGTAAGTTTGGCGGCGAAGTGCTCGATGCAATCCACTTCGCCAACCCTCATCGCTATCGACTTCGCCAATGAAAACCTTGGAAGCGAATATACTCACAGCGGCTATTACGTCGGCGGACCTGCTGCCTTAGGCAGGGATCCTGAAGGGACACTGCAGTGAAAGTTCTGATGGTCCTCACATCACATGACAAACTGGGCAGTTCCGGACGAAAGACCGGGTTCTGGCTCGAGGAGCTGGCTGCGCCATATTACATCTTCAAGGAGTTTGGCGCGGATATCACGCTGGCCTCACCGAAGGGTGGCCGGCCCCCCCTCGATCCGGCAAGCAACGAGCCTAGCTTCAAAACGGACGACACACGTCGCTTCGAAGCCGATGCTGCGGCCGAGAAGCAGCTCGGCGCCACTGTGCGGCTCGATACCGTCCGACAGGAGGATTTCGATACTGCCTTCTATCCCGGCGGCCACGGCCCCCTTTGGGATCTCGCCGAGGATCCCATCTCGATCAAGCTAATCGAGTCCTTCATCGGTGCTGCCAAACCTATAGCTTTGGTCTGTCACGCTCCGGGGGCTTTACGACACGCCAAGGCAGCCGATGGGCGGCCGCTTGTCGAAGGCAAGCGCGTTACCGGGTTCACAAACGGCGAAGAGGAAGCCGTCGGCCTAACGAAGGTGGTTCCGTTCCTGGTGGAGGACGAGCTAATTGCTAAGGGCGGCCTGTTCGAAAAGACGCAGGCTTGGGAGGTCCGCGTTGTGACCGACGGTCTATTGACCACCGGTCAAAACCCGCAATCATCCGCAGCGACTGCCCGAAAGCTCCTCGAGCAGCTCGCTGTAACTGCATAGCTGGGTCATCGTGCCAGGGGCACTGCGGGTTTCAGCGCTGATGAGCTTTGGACTCACTTGTGAAGCACGTTTGATTCAAGACGGCCAGGGTGGAACTGAGCGGTGACGAGCGGACGACGCTGCAATGCTTCATTCGCCATTCGCCGACGCGGGACCCTGCATGTCGCTCTCAGCTCGACTTTGGCCAATCTGGCTGCTTGCGAGGTGGGGTGACGAAGCGGGCGTGAGGGGTAGTCTGGAGGCATCCCCGCCAAGAAATACCGCCATGCTGCCTTTACCCGCCCGCTCCGCCGGAATCATCCTGCGTTCGCGCCGCTCTTCGTCCAGCGATCCTGGCGGCATGTTCAGGTGCTGCTGGTGGGTGCTATTCTGGCGCCCGGGCGGGCGCCCGGTGACGAGCCTGCTGCGGATCGCGTCCGCGCGGGCACACATCGCTCGCCGGCGCTGCCGACGTGCTGATCGCGGCGAAGAAGAATGTCGGCAGCATCGTCGCGACGGTCGAGCGGACGAAGGACGGCCCGGAAGGCAAAGCCATCGCCATCCGCCTCGTCACGGTCAAAATCGGCACCGATGAGGACGGCGATCCCATCAGCTCTTGCGTGGTCGAGCCCGTCGATGACGCGCCGCGCAGCGCGGCCAAAGCGAAGGAGCCGAGGCCGCCGGATTGGGTGTGGCTCGGGCGCAACGCCCTGGTCGATTGCATCCTGTCGAGCGGCGAACCGCTGCCGTCGAGCTACGGCACCCTCGCTCGCCTGCTGAAACAGCACCGCATCCGCCGCTTCACCGCGGCCGAGGTGCTGGGTCGGCTGCGCGCCCCGCCGCTCGCCGTGACGCCCGGAACGGTGAGCGCGGCCACGACTCTACGAGGAAGACGTCCTCGGCTTCTCGTACGGGTTCCGGCCGGGGCGCGGCCAGCACGACGCGCTGCACGCACTCTGCGTCGGGATCTCCAGCACAAAGGTGAACTACATCCTGGACGCGGACATCCGGTCGTTCTTCGACGACGTCAGCCAGGACTGGCTGATGCGCTTCCTCGAACACCGGATCGCAAATGGCTCAGGGCCGGAGTTCTCGAGGACGGACAGGTCGAGGTGAGCGACACGGGAACGGGGCAGGGCTCGGTGATCTCGCCGCTGCTGGCCAACGTCTACCTGCACTATGTGTCCCGCGACAATCAAGGTGAGTCGGCATCCTGGCCGAACACGAGCTGGCCGAGCGCGACCGCCGGCGCATCGAGCGCCACCTCGTCGAGGCTCGCCTGCCGCCCGGCAAAACGCTGGACAGCTTCGACTTCGACGCCGTGCCGATGCTCTCCAAGGCGCAGGTGAGCGCGGTGGCCGCCGGCGACGCCTGGCTGAAGACCGGGGCCAACCTGCTGCTGTTCGGGCCGCCCGGCGGCGGCAAGAGCCACCTCGCGGCGGCGATCGGCCTTGCCCTGGTGGAGAACGGCTGGAAGGTGCTGTTCACCCGCACCACCGACCTTGTGCAAAGGCTCCAGGCGGCGCGGCGCGAGCTCGTTCTGGAGGCGGCGATCAGCAAGCTCGACCGCTTCGACCTGTTGATCCTGGACGACCTCGCCTACGTCACCAAGGATCAGGCCGAAACCAGCGTTCTGTTTGAGCTGATCGGCGCGCGCTACGAGCGGCGCTCGATGCTGATCACGGCCAACCAGCCTTTTGGCGAGTGGAACAAGGTCTTCCCCGACCCGACCATGACGCTCGCGGCGGTGGACCGCCTCGTTCACCACGCAACCATTTTCGAGATGAACGTCGAAAGCGACCGCCGGCGGGTGGCGATGGAACGCAAGCGCGGTCCCGGACGCCCGCCGACCCGCGCGACAATCAAAACCTCGGCCGATTGACGCGCCGCGACACAGGCCACCGAAACCGCTTGCACCATGGCAGCAACCCCCGCCGATGATCACCATCGCCGCGTCACGATCAGTCTCATCCTGATTGCCGCGCAAGTCGCATCCAGATTGTCGCGTTACAACTATGCCTTCGACCTCTGGGCCGAGCGCTGGCGACAGCGCGAGGCCAAGGGCTACGACGCCGCGGACTTCGTGAACGAGTTGCGCTCCATGAACGTGACGCCGCACATCGCCCGCAACACCGCGAGGCGACGCTCCGCCGTGGACGGGCGCACCACGCGCCATCCCGGCTACGCGGTGAGCCAGCGCATCCGCAAGCGGATCGAGGAAGCTTTTGGCTGGGGCAAGGAGTTTGGGCTGCTGCGCCGTATCCGGGTGCGGGGCCGCGAGCGCGTCGACATGGCCTTCGCCTTCTCGGCCGCAGCCTGCAACCTCATCCGCCTGCCCAAACTGTGGAGGAGCCGGTGGCAGCGTGAGAATGACGTCGCAAAGGCAGGCGCTCCAAGCTGCGGGCTGGTGCCCGGCGCACCGGGCAGACCGGCAGGGTTGAAGGGGCCGGTCTTCCCGACAAGGGCCGGGCCGCCCGCGAAAGTCATGCGAGATCAGCAATCCGAGCCGGAACCAACCCTTTTTCAGCGGCCTGCTAATACTACTGCGTCAGAAAGTCATCGTCGATCTGTGTGGAGAAGCTTGTAGCGTCGTTGATCAACGATGGACCGGGCGAGCTACGATGGAGCACTGGACGCAAGATAGCGAGGCGTCATTTTCGGCCTACGTCGATCA
>CAXTMA010000188.1:0-8422 GCA_964245015.1 uncultured Beijerinckiaceae bacterium
CGTTGGCCCCGATCCACACGAGAAGAAGCGGCAGCAAACCGATCCACCACTTGCCGGGATGCTGGGTCATATCTCGCCTTTTCCGGATCGAAGCACCCGGCGACGCCGGGGAAGGGGCATGGCGCCACGCGGCGAGCCTGTCGCGCCCGGCCGTGTCGAGCTATGCCTCAGCCATGGAACGGCCGAACCCACGAAAAGCTCCGACGCCGCTGCATCAGGCCCCGACGCGCCGGGCCGTGCTCGCCGGCGGCACACTGGCCTTGCTGCTGCAGGGGCCGGTGGCGGCAGCGGAAGCACCCACCTACCTCGCCCACCCGCCCATCGTTGCGTCGAGGCGGCCCCCACTGCTCGTGCTGCTGCACGGCAGCGGCGCCGACGAGCGCGACATGATCGGGCTGTGGTCGCAGTTGCCGCGCGCCTTCGCGGTGGTGTCGCCCCGCGCGCCCTTCGGCGGAGGCGGCGGATATCGCTGGTATCGCAAGGGCGCCGGCCAGGACGCCGACATCGCCGCGAGCCTGCGTCTCATCGACCTCGTGATCGATCATGCCGTCGGGCGCTTCAACGCCGATCCCGGCCGTGTCTTCATCGGCGGCTTCAGTCAGGGAGCGGTGATGACCTACGAGGCGGCGCTGCGCCGGCCCGGGCGCTTCCGTGGCGCGGCCGCGCTGTCGGGAACGCTGTTCCCGTCGGCGCGCGCGGCGGCGGCAAGGGATGGCGCGCACACCCCGTTCTTCATCGCCCACGGTACGGCCGACGCCCGCATCCCCTTCGCCAGCGCCACGGCGGCCGAGGCGGCGCTGGCCGGGCTCGGCGTTCCCGTGGCCTTCCACAGCTATCCCGGCCTCGGGCACGGCACGTCCAACGCCGAGATCGCCGACCTCGACGCCTGGCTCGCCGCCCGCCTCGCGGGTTGAGCCGCTATTCCGCCGGCGCGCCCAAGCCCAAAGCTTCTTCCATCTGGCTGCGGCGGACCTTGCCGCCGAACACCTTGCGCACGGTGACATAGAATACCGGCGTGAAGATCAGGCCGAAGCCGGTGACGCCGAGCATGCCGGAGAACACGGTGGTGCCCAGCGTTTGCCGCATCTCCGAACCGGCGCCGGTGGCGATCAGCAGGGGGATCACGCCGAGGATGAAGGCGAAAGACGTCATCAGGATCGGCCGGAGCCGGGTCCGCGCCGCGCCCACGGCGGCGGCGGCCGGCGTGTCGCCGCCCTCTTCCGCCTGCTTGGCGAATTCCACGATCAGGATGGCGTTCTTGGCGGCCAGGCCGACCAGCACCACGAAGCCGACCTGGGCCAGGATGTCGACGTTCATCTGCCGCATGATCAGGCCGGTGACCGCCGCCAGAAGGCACATCGGCACGATCAGCACCACCGACAGCGGCAGCGTCAGGCTCTCGTACTGGGCGGCGAGCACCAGGAAGACGAAGAACACCGACGCGCCGAAGATCAGCAGCGTGGTGTTGGCGGCCGTTGTCTGCTGGTAGGCGAGGTCGGTCCACTCGTAGCCCATCCCCAGCGGCAGGCGCTCGGCGGCGAGCTTGGCCATCACCTGGAGGCCGTAGCTCGACGCGTAGCCCGGCGCCGTGCCGCCCTGCACTTCCGCCGCCGGGAACAGGTTGTAGCGCGGCACGCGGTAGGGGTCGGACGTCCGGTGCAGCTTCGCCACCGAGCCGATCGGCACCATCGCGCCGGCGGCGTTGCGCGTCTTCAGGTGCGACACGTCCTCGATCGTGTTGCGGAAGCGCCCGTCGGCCTGGGCCAGCACCTCGTAGGTGCGGCCGAGATAGTTGAAGTCGTTGACATAGGCCGAGCCGAGGTAGGTCTGCATGGTGTCGAACACCGCTTGCGGCGAGATGCCGAGCTTTTCCGCCCGCTCGCGGTCGATGTCGGCGTAGATCGACGGCGTGCCGGTGGAGAAGGGCGTGAACAGCTGCGCCATGCCCGGCACCTTGCCCGCCTCTGCGATCAGGTCCTGGGCGGCGGCGGCGAGGGCGCGCGACCCGAGGTTGTTCTGGTCCTCGAGGTACATCTTGAAGCCGCCGGCCGTGCCCAGGCCCGGCACCGGCGGCGGCGGGATGGTGATGATGAAGGCATCCTGGATCCTGCCGAGCCTGCCGTAGATCTGGCCGAGGATCTGGTGAAGGGTGATGCCCTTGGCGACGCGCTCCTCGAAGGGGTCGAGGGCGACGAAGATGGCGCCGGCGTTGGAGGCCTGGGTGAAGGTGGCGCCGTCGAAGCCGGCGAAGGCGACCTCGTGGGCGACGCCGGGGATGGACTTCAACGCCTCGCTCGCCTCGCGGATCACCGCATCGGTGCGCCCCAGGGCGGCGCCGGGGGGCAATTGCACCACGGTGATGAGGTAGCCGAGGTCCTGGTCGGGGATGAAGCCGGTGGGCGCGCGGAAGAACTGGAAGCCGGTGAGGCCGATCAGCCCGGCATACACGATGAGCACCAGCGCGGCGAGGCGCACGAGGCGCCCGACCAGGCGGCCGTAGCTGTCGGACGCCCAGGTGAAGACGCGGTTGAAGCCGTTGAAGAAGGCGAACAGCGGGCGCGCGATCAACGGCGGCTTCGCGTGATTGTCAGCATGCGGCTTGAACAGCAGGGCGCACAGCGCCGGCGACAGCGTCAGCGAAACGAAGGCCGAAACGATGGTGGAGGCGGCGATGGTGACGGCGAACTGCCGGAAGAACTGACCCGATATGCCGGAAATAAAGGCCGAGGGCACGAACACCGCGCACAAGGTCAAGGCGATGGCGATCAGGGCGCCGCCGACCTGGTCCATGGTGGCGTGCGCCGCCTCGCGGGGCCCGAGGCCGGCGCTCATGTTGCGCTCGACGTTCTCCACCACCACGATGGCGTCGTCGACCACGATGCCCACCGCCAGCACCAGGCCGAACAGGCTGAGGTTGTTGAGCGACAAACCAAAGGCGGCAAGCACGGTGAAGGTGCCCACCAGCGAGATCGGGATGGCGACGATGGGGATGATCGACGCCCGCCACGTTTGCAGGAACACGATCACCACCACCACTACGAGGCCGATCGCCTCCAGGATGGTCATCAGCACCTCGTGCACGGATTGCGAGATGAAGATGGTGGTGTCGTAGACGATGTCGTACTTCAGGCCGGGCGGGAACTGCTTTGCGAGGCCGGCCATCGCGGCGCGCAGGCCCTCGGCGGCCGACAGCGCGTTGGATCCCGGCTGCTGGTAGACGAGCAGCGGCACGGCGTTGCGCCCGTCGAGGTAGCCGTTGGCGCCGTAGTTCAGGCCGCCCAGCTCGACATAGCCGATGTCGCGTACGCGGGTGACGCGGCCGGCCGCGTCGGCCTTGACGATGATGTCGGCGAACTGCTCGGGCCTGGTGAGACGACCCAGCGTCTTGATGTTGAGCTGGAAGGCGCCGGGGCGCGGCACGGGGGGCTGGTCGAGCACGCCGGCCGACACCTGCACGTTCTGCTGCTGCAGTGCGGCGACGATCTCGCCGGCCGTGAGGTTGCGCGCCGCCGCCTTGTCGGGATCGAGCCAGATGCGCATGGCGTAGTCGTGCGAGCCGAACACGGTGACGTCGCCGACCCCCTCCTGGCGCAGCAGCTGGTCGCGCAGGTGCAGGGTGGCGTAGTTCGACATGTAGAGCTGGTCGCGCGAGCCGTCGGGCGAGATGAGGTGGATCACCAGCATCAGGTCCGGCGAGGACTTCTTCACGGTAACGCCGAGGCGCTGCACGGTGTCGGGCAGGCGCGGCGTGGCGATGGCGACGCGGTTCTGGGTCAGCACCTGGGCGGTGTCGAGGTTGGTGCCGATGCGAAAGGTGACGGTGATGAGCAGGTTGCCGTCGCCCGTCGCCTGCGAGGAGAAGTACAGCATGTTCTCGACGCCATTGATCTGCTCCTCGATGGGCGTGGCGACGGTTTCCGCCACCACGGCGGCGGACGCGCCGGGATAGCTCGTGGTGACCTGGATCGTGGGCGGCGCGATCTCGGGATACTGCGCGATCGGCAGGCCGATGTAGGCGACCGCGCCGATGATGGTGATGAAGAGGCTCACCACCACCGCGAAGATCGGTCGATCGATGAAGAAGTGCGACAGGCGCATCAATCTATCCGGGTTTGGATCGGATCAGGGGTTCGACGACGGACTCAACCGCGGATCGGGGTCAGCACTTCGGGATCAGCACTTCGGGATCAGCACTTCGGGATCAGCCCTGGTCCGGCTGCACGGCGATCGTGCCGTCCTTGGGGCTGACCTTGCCGCCGGGGCGGGCGAACATCAGGCCGTTGATGATGACCCTGTCGCCTCCGGCAAGGCCGCGCTTGATGATGCGCAGATCGCCGACCGGCTCGCCGATCTCGACCGCCTTGGGCACCACCGTACCGTCTTTGTCGACCGTCATCACGAGGGTGCGGGACTGGTCGGTGGACAGGGACGCGTCGGGCACCAGCAACGTGTCGGCCTCGCCGGCGGTGGGCACGCGCAGGCGGGCGAAGGTGCCCGACGCGATGAACAGGTCGGCATTGGGCACGGTCGCCCGCGCGTGCAGCGTGCCCGACGAGCGGTCCATCTCGTTGTCGAGGAAGTCGAGGCTGCCCTTGTGCTTCCAGCCGGTCTCGTCGGAGAGCGCGATCTCCACCGTGCGGTCGATGTCGCGGCCGGCACCGGGCTGGCTTCGCGCCCCTTGCAGGAAGCGCTGGTAGGCGATGTAGTCGCCCTCGCCCATGTCGAAGTCGAGGTAGATCGGATCCTCGGACACGACGGTGGTGAGCAGCGTCGTCGCGCCGCCGCCCGCCGTGCCGCCGCCGCCGACGATGAGGTTGCCGACCGACACCCGGCGCATGGAAATGCGCCCGGAGATCGGCGACACGATGCGGGTCCATTCCATGTTGAGTTCGGCCGAGCGCACGGCCGCCTTGGCCTGATCGAGCGCCGCTTCGGCGGCATGCTGCTGCTGGGTCCGCTGGTCCAGCGTTTCGCGCGAAGCGAAGTCGGAGCGGATCAGGCTGGAGGTGCGCGACAGCTCCTTGCCGGCGAGATCGAGCGAGGCCTGGGCGGTGCCGAGCTGCGCGCGGGCGTTCTGCAGGGCGATGTCGTAGGGGCGCTGGTCGATGTCGAACAGCAGGTCGCCCTTCTTCACGAGCTGGCCGTCCTTGAAGTGGATGGCGGTGAGGTAGCCGCTGACCTGGGCGCGGATCTCGACCCGGTCCACGGCGGAGAACTGGCCGGTGAAGGTGGTGAAGGTGGCGAGCCGACGCCGCAGCGGCTGGCTGACGGTCACGGCCGGCGGCGCCATCGCCATTGGCGGGGCGCTCGGTACCGGCTGCAGCACGCCGCGCGCGACCACGGCGGCCAGCGCCAGCAGCGTCAGCAGGCCGAGTGTCCGGATGATCGTGCGGCCCGTGCGTCGGCGCGGGGGGCGCGCCGGTGCGCCGGCCCTTGTGCGCGCCATCGTACCCGTTGATCCTTGCATGGAACCGCCATCCGCTGTGGACCGGCTGCGGCCGGTCGTTGTTGCAGCGCCGTTTCGAGCACTCACGCTGAGCTAACCGCCGGCATCGTCCGCATTCTCCGGCCAGGCGCGCATCGCCAGCCCGGCCGAGCGCTGCAGCGAAGCGCGCGAGGCCCCCGCCGCCGCCTGCACGGCGAGACCGGCGGCGACCGTCATCACGAAGCCGGCGAGGTCGGCCGGATTCGCGCTCGCCGGCAGGTCGCCTTCGGCCTGCGCCGCCTCCAGGCGGCGGCGCAGCGCGGTTTCAAAGGCGGCGCGGCGCTTCACCACCTCCGCCTTCACCGGATCGGCCGCCGCCGAGCAGGCCAGCGCCCCATTGGTGCTCATGCAGCCCGGGGGCCGATCGGCCTTGGTGCCGGCCTCGACGAGGCCGTCCAGGATGCGCGCGACAGCCACCCGCGCCGAGCGCTCGTCCAGCGCTTCGCGCATGAAGCCGACGTACTTGCGGTCGTAAAGGTCGAGCGCCTTGCCGAACAGTTCTTCCTTGTTGCCGAAGGTCGCGTAAAGGCTCGGCCGCGTGATCCCCATCGCGGCGGTGAGATCGCTGAGCGAGGCGCCCTCGAAGCCGTGGCGCCAGAACACGGTCAGCGCCTTTTCCAGCGCGGCATCCGGGCAGAACTCGCGCGGCCGGCCCATGTCGCCCTCAGCCAGTCGCCCTCAAACGCCGGCCCGCTGCTCGATCGCGTCGACCCGACCGGGGTAGAAGGCGAGGTGGTCGCGGATGGAGATCACCGACTCGAAGGGTGCTTCATAGGTCCAGGCCGCGTTGTTCGAGCGCCGGCCGTCCACCGTGATGCTGAAATAGGAGCAGGCGCCCTTGTGCGGGCAGGTGGTCGTGTGCTCGCTGCGCTCAAGCATCGACATGTCGATGTCCGAGCGCGGGATGTAGAGCACCGGCGGGTAGTCGCCCTCGCGCAGCACGAGCGCATCGCGCGTGTCGGCGACGACCTTGCTGGCATAGGACACGACCACGCGGTTGGGGTTGGGCTCGATCGCGATGCGGCGGTCGTCGCCGGGCCGGCCGGCGATCCGCATGCCGTCGATGGTTGAAGCGTTCATGGTGGGTGCTCCCGCCGGGCCGGCCGCGCTCGGGCGAGCCGGCTGATTTGCAACTGCTTGGCAGGGTATCCCGCTCGACCCGCTCACCGCAAGCGTTTTCTATACCGAACGGTAGGGTCTCGATGCGATCGACCGATGGCGGCACTCGTGAGTTGTGAGATCGACCATGTCGGGACATGCACGCGACGGGTGTTCGCGCACCCGCTCAGGGCAACGCGAACGGGCGCGCCCTCCTGGCGTTGGCGATGTGGGCCGGTAGCGTGAGGAGGACATGATGGGCGACGAGATGCGGCACCCTGGGTCCGCCGGCGATCTCGACGGCAGCGTCACGGAGCGATCGGCCGACGAGGGCGCCGTGCGCTGCCGCATCGAAGGGGCGATCGCCCACCTCGTCTTCGACCGCCCGCACGCCCGCAACTCGATGACGTGGCGCATGTACCGGGAGCTGGCCGAGGGTCTCGCCCGGATCGAGGCCGATCCGGCGGTCCGCCTTGCCATTCTGCGCGGCGCCGGAGGCCAGGCCTTCATCGCCGGCACGGCCATCGAGCAGTTCGCGGCCTTCGCCGACGGCGACGACGGCGTCGCCTACGAGGGTCGCATCGAGGCCTGCCTCGACGCCTTGGAGCGCGTCCGCGTGCCGACCCTGGCGGTGGTGGAAGGCATGGCGGTGGGCGGCGGCCTCGTGATCGCCAGCGCCTGCGACCTGCGCATCGCCACCGCCGGAGCGCGCTTCGGCGTGCCGATCGCCCGCACGCTCGGCAACTGCCTGTCGCCGGACAACCTGCGCCGCCTCACCGCGGCGCTGGGCGCGAGCACCGTGCGGCGCATGCTGCTGCTGGCGGAGATGCCCACCGCCGAGGCGCTAGCGCCGCTCGGCTACTTCGCGGCCGTGGTTGCGCCCGACGACCTCGATGCGGCGGTCGTTGGCATTCGCGACCGCCTGCTCGCCAACGCGCCGCTGACGCTGCACGCAACCCGCGCCATGCTGCGCGCGCTCGCCGCCGATCCCAGCGCCGACTGCCCGGAGCTGATCCGTGCGGTCTACGGCAGTCGCGACTTCGCGGAAGGCGTGCAGGCGTTCATCGCCAAACGCCCGGCGAACTGGTCGGGGAGCTGAGGCCTAAAGCGTCGGACCGACTATCGGATCCGGTCCGACGCTTTCACCTCCTGTGACGCATCGGAGTCATCCGAAAACCGCTGCGCACTTTTCGGTCCGATGCTTTAGCGCTCACGCCGCTTCCAGCCGCACCGGTTCCAGCCGATGCAGAACGAAGCCGTCCGCGCCGATCGCCCGCCCGGCGACCTCGACGAGATGTTCGTGGTGGGTGAACACCAGGATCTGCAGCGTCTGCGAGGCGGCCCGCAGCACCCGCAGCATGGCGGCGGCGCGGGCGTCGTCGGCGGTGATGAGGAGGTCGTCGCACACCAGCGGCAGCACAGCCGCTCGGTTAACCCCTGATGTGCCGAGCTGCAGCGCTCCCAGGCGCAGCGCCAGGAAGAGCTGGTCGCGGGTGCCCTCGCTCAAACCCTCGACGCCGACGCGGCTGCCGTCGGCGCGCGCGGCGACGATGCGGGCCTTGTCGTCGTCGCCGTAATCCAGGGCGAGGCCGGCGAAGGCACCCTCGGTGACCTGGGAGAACAACGAGCCGGCCTGGGCCAGCAGCGGCGCCTGCGAGCTGGCGCGGTGGCGCTCGATCAGCCAGCGCAGCAAGGCGGCACCGGCCGACGCCTCGACGTAACGCTCGGCCGCCGCCGCCAGCGCTGTCTGCGTCTCGGCCACATCCTGCCGGGCCTCGGCGGCGAGCGACTGCCCGGCCACGCGATCCAGCTCGCCCTGCACCTCGGCGAGCGCGAAGC
>CAXTMA010000189.1:0-8393 GCA_964245015.1 uncultured Beijerinckiaceae bacterium
AGCCGTTGAGCTACGACGCCCAGTGGGACGACGACATCCACCACTGCTGGCACGTCCTGCTGACCGGCGAGAACGAGGGTTATTACGGCGATTTCGGCGGCGACACGGTCGGCCGCCTCGGCCGCTGCCTCGCGGAGGGCTTCGCCTACCAGGGGGATTATTCAGCCAACCTCGACCACGTGCGCGGCGAGAAGACCGACGGCCTCCCGCCGCAGGCTTTCGTTGCCTTCCTGCAGAATCACGACCAGATCGGCAACCGCGCGCTGGGCGAGCGCTTGACGGCGCTGGCCGACGAGAGCCGGATCAAGCTCGCCCGCGCCGGCCTGCTGCTGTCACCGCAGATCCCCATGCTGTTCATGGGCGACGAATGGGGGGCGACGACGCCGTTCCTGTTCTTCGTCAACTTCGAGCAGGAGCCGGAACTGGAACTGGCCGTGCGCAAGGGGCGCGCCCGCGAGTTCGAGAAGTTCACCTCCTTCACCAGCCAAGTGCCGGACCCGACGGCGCTGGACACCTTCGCCCGCTCGCGCCTCGATTGGAACGAGCGCGGGCGCGAGCCCTTCGCCGGCATCCTGGCCGAGACCAAGGCGCTGCTGGCCATCCGGCGGCGCGAGGTGCTGCCCTTGATGAACAGCGGCTTCCTTCACGCGACCCACGAGCGCGTCGGCGTCGGCGGCCTCGACGTGTGCTGGCATTTCGAGGACGGCACGTTGCGCTTCGTCGCCAACTTCGGCACTGAGCCGCAGCCCTTCCCGCACGCGCCGGGCGAGCAGGTCGTGTGGCAAAGCGCCGGGGCGCAGGACGATGCGCTCGCCGGCTGGACGGGGCGGTTGAGCAAGCGCGCCTCGGCAACGGGCGGCGACGCTTCAAGCGAGATGGCATGAGCGACGACGTCATTCGCGAAATCGCCGCGCGCGTCGGCGTCGAGCGCGGCTTCAAGGATGCGCGCGGCCAGTACGTGGACACCCAGCCCCGCGTGATCGCGGCCGTGCTGGATGCCCTCGGCTATCCCGTCTCGTCGGACAAGCTGCAGCGCGACACGCTGGCCCGCCTGCTGGCCGAGGACGAGGCCCAGGTGGTCGCCGCGACGATCCCGGTCGAGGCGGGGCAGCCGGCCGTTCTTCCCGTGCGAAATGCCGGCGGTGAGGTGTCCTGGCGCGTGACCTTGGAAAGCGGCACCGTGCGCGAGGGCCGTTGCCAGGTGACCCACGATCACGGCCGCCCGGTCGTCGTGCTCGATGCCCTGCCTGAAGGATACCATCGCCTCCACCTGCGAACCGAGCGGGGCGGCAGCGAGGCCAACCCGAGCGAGGCCAACCTGAGCCAAGCCAACCTGAGCAAGGCTTGGCTGATCGCGGCGCCGCGCGCCTGCTTCCTGCCGGCGGCGCTGGCCGGCGAGATGCGCGGCTTCGGCATCACCGCGCAGGTCTACGGGTTGCGCTCGTCGGGCAATTTCGGCATCGGCGATTTTTCCGACGTCGCCGACCTTGGCGAGGGGGCCGGGCGCTTCGGCGCGGCCTTTCTCGGCCTGTCGCCGCTGCACGCCCTGTTCCCCACCGACCGCGCCAAGATCTCGCCCTATTCGCCGTCCTCGCGCTTGTTCATCGACCCGATCTTCATCGATCCCCGCAGCGCGCCGGCCGCCGCCGGCAGCGCCGGGCGTACCCTCGCCCAGCGGCCCCAGGCCGACGAGCTCGACCGACTGCGCGCCACGCCCCTCGTCGAGCACGCCGCCGCCTGGGCGTTGAAGCGGGACGCCCTCGCCAGGGCATGGCGGCAGGTCGACGGCGGCGATGCCTTCGCCACTTACCGGGCCGCCATCGGCGAAGCGCTGGAACTGCACGCCACCTTCGAGGCCCTGTCCGAGCATTTCGTCGCGCAAGGGCGGCACTGGGTCGGCGATTGGCCCGAAGCCTATCGCGACGTCGGCAGCGACGAGGTCAAGCGCTTCCGCGAAACCAATTCGGAAAGGATCGACTATCACGCTTGGCTGCAGTGGGTCGCCGACAGCCAGCTCGCGGCCGCGCAGGACCGCGCCCTCAAGGCCGGCATGCCCATCGGCCTGTACCGCGACCTCGCGGTGGGCGCCGACCGCGCCGGGGCGGAACTGTGGGCGCGGCCGGACTGGTTCGTGCCCGGCGTCGCGGTGGGCGCCCCGCCCGACCTGCTCGGCCCGGCCGGGCAGAACTGGGGCCTGCCGCCGTTCAACCCGCGCACGCTGGTCGAGCAGGGCCTGCAGGCCTTTCGCACCCTTGTCGCCTCCAACATGCGTCACGCCGGCGCGATCCGCATCGATCACGCCTTCCAGATCCAGCGCCTTTACGTCGTGCCCGATGGCCATCCCGCGACCGAGGGCGCCTACATCAACTACCCCTTCGCCGCGATGCTGGCCGTGCTGCGCATCGAAAGCCACCGCTTCCGCTCGCTGGTCATCGCCGAAGACCTGGGGACGGCGCCCGAAGGCTTCTCCGATGCCATCATGGACTCCGGCATCCTGAGCTACCGCATCCTCAGCTTCGAGCGCGAGGGCGCCCGCTTCAAGCCGCCGTCGTACTATCCCCGCAAGGCGCTGGCCGCCATCGCCACCCATGATCTGCCGACGCTGGCCGGCTGGTGGCGGGGCCTCGACACCGACCTGCGCGAGCGCTTCGGCGGCTACCGGCCCGATCAGGCCGAGCGCGAGCGCGCCGAGCGCGTCACCGATCGTGCCGAGTTCGCCCGTGCCCTCGCCCGCGAGGGGCTCGCGCCCTCCGATGTGCCGCCGGCCGATCCGCCGATCGAGGCTGCGTTCCGCTACGTCGCCAAGACGCCCGCGATGCTGATCGCCCTTCAGCTTGAGGATATCCTCCATGACACCGAGCAGGCGAACCTGCCGGGGCCCGAGACCGGCCACCCGAACTGGCGGCGCAAGCTGCCCCAATCCATCGACCGCATCCTGGCGCCGGGCGGTCCGCTCGCGGCGGCGAGCGCCGCCGTGCTTCAGGAAGGACGCGGCTTGATGGCGGATACCCGGCGTGCCTTCTCCCCGGTGCCGACGGCGACCTACCGGCTGCAGTTCCACAAGGGCTTCACCTTCGCCGACGCCACCGCCGCGCTGCCGGTGATCGCCAAGCTCGGCGTCAGCCACGTCTACGCCTCGCCCATCCTCAAGGCGCGGCCGGGCTCGACCCACGGCTACGACACCGTCGACCCGACCGCCATCAATCCCGAGCTCGGCGGCCTCGAAGGCTTCGAAAGCTTCGCCGCCGCCTGCAAGGCGCACGACCTGTCGCTGCTGCTCGACATCGTGCCCAACCACATGGGCGTCGGCGGCGCCGACAACCCGTGGTGGCTGTCCCTTCTCGAATGGGGCGAGCTGTCCCCCTTCGCCGACACCTTCGACGTCGACTGGGAGCGCCTGGGCGCCCACGGCAAGCTCGTCGCCCCCAACCTCGGCGCGCAATACGGCGAAGTGCTGGAGAAGGGCGACCTCAAGCTCAGCTTCGACCGCGAGGCCGGCTCGTTCAGCGTGTGGTTCTTCGAGCACCGCTTCCCCCTCTGCCCGCTGACCTATCCCGACATCATCGACCGCGCCGTGGCGGTGGATGCCGCCGAGGGCGAGGAGGGCATCGCCGGGCTGCTGCGGCTGGGCGAGGTGCTGCGCTCGCTGGCGCAAACCTCGTCTGCGGCTGGCACGGCGCGCGAGCGCGGCGACATCGTCGCCATCTGCGAGCGTTTGAAGCGGCAGCTCGCCGTTCTTGCCCGCCACCCCAAGGTCGCGGCGGCGATCGAGGGGGCGGTGGCCGTGGTCAACGGCACGCCCGGCCTGCCCGACAGCTTCGGCGCCCTGCACCGCCTGCTGGAGCGCCAAGCCTACCGCCTGTCGTTCTGGCGGGTCGCGGCGAGCGACGTCAACTACCGCCGCTTCTTCGACATCGACAGCCTCGCCGGCGTGCGCATCGAGCAGCCGGACGTGTTCGAGCACGCCCACAGGCTCGTCTTCGACCTCGTCCGCCGCGGCCTGATCCAGGGCCTGCGCATCGACCACATCGACGGACTCGCCGATCCCAAGGCCTATGCGGCGGCGCTGCAGGGGGCGATCGGGCCGGACTTCTACGTGGTGGCCGAGAAGATCCTGGAGCCGGGCGAGGCGCTGCGCCCGTGGGCGCTGTCGGGGACCACCGGCTACGAGATGCTGAACCTGATCGACGGCGTGTTCGTTGACGCCGCCAACGAGCGCACCTTCGATCGCATGTATCGCGAGGTCGCCGGCTTCACGGGGGACTACGAGGCGGCACTGCTGGCGGCCAAGCGGCAGGTTCTGCTGGAAAGCTTCTCGTCGGAGCTGGAAAGCCTCGTGTCCGACATGAAGCGGATCGCCGACGCCAACCGGTTGACCCGCGACTACAGCGTCAACGCCGTCCGCATCGCGCTGGGCGATCTCGTCTGCGCCTTCCCCGTCTACCGCACCTACATCACCCAGCACATCCTGGAGAGCGCCGACCGGCGGATGACCGACGAGGTCGTCGCCCATGCCAAGGCGATCTCCGCCTTGCCCGACCGGTCCGTGCACGACTTCATCGGCTCGGTGCTGCTCGGCACCCTGGCGACGGGTCGTCCGGGCAGCGCCGAGCCCGAGCGCGTCATGCGCTTCCGCCGCCGCTTCCAGCAGCTGACCGGCCCGGTGATGGCGAAAAGCCTGGAAGACACGCTGTTCTACCGATACGTGCGCTTTCTCGCCCTCAACGAGGTCGGCGGCGAACCGAGCCGCTTCGGCGTGTCGCTCGCCGACTTCCATGCCGAGAACGTGGCGCGCGCCAGGGACTGGCCCAACGCCCTCACCACGACGGCGACCCACGACACCAAGCGCGGCGAGGACGCCCGTGCCCGCCTCCTCGCGATGAGCGAAGCGCCCGACCTTTGGGCCCAGGCCCTGGCCGTGTGGAAGGCCGAGGCCGGCACCGCCGCCGAGCCCGACCACAACGACCAGTACATGTTCCTGCAGGCGCTGATGGGCGCTTGGCCGGTGGAGCTGCTGGAAGGTGACGATCCCGCCGTGCTGGCGGAGCTGCGCGAGCGCTTCGCCGCCTATGTGCCCAAGGCCCTGCGCGAAGCCAAGCGCTTCAGCAAGTGGATCGAGCCCAACGAAACCTATGAGAAGGCGACGCTCGACCTGATCGGCCGCCTGCTCGCCGACGATTCGCGCTTCATCGCCGGCATTCGCCCGATCCTGCGCGATCTCGCCCGGCGCGGCGTGCTGGTCTCGCTCGGGCGCACGGTTCTCAAATGCACCGTGCCGGGCGTGCCCGACGTTTACCAGGGCACCGGCCTTTACGACTTCTCCCTCGTCGATCCCGACAACCGGCGCCCGGTCGACTACGCCGAGCGAGCCGGGCTGCTGGAAGGGAGCGAGCCCCTGGCGGGCCTGCTCGAACACCGCGCCGACGGCGCCCTCAAGCTCAAGATCCTGTCGAGCCTCCTGCACGACCGGCGCGAGCGCTCCGGCTTCTACGCCCACGCCAATTATCTGCCCCTCACCGTGACCGGCGAGCGCTCGGCGCAGGTGATCGCGTTCCTCCGGCGCTTCGCCGACGAGTCGCTGCTGGTGGTGGTGCCGCGCCTGGCGGGAAGCGGCAGCGCCGAGGCGGTGATGCCGGTCGGACGCGGCTATTGGGGCGCCACCGCGATCGACCTTCCGCCGGGCGCGTCGCAACCCGCGTCCCAGTCCGCCTCACCGGCCCTCTGGCACGACCTTTTCGGCGGTGCCACGCACGACCTCGGCGGTTGCGTCCTCTGCGCGGACCTTTTGCACGAGTTCCCCGTCGCCGTTCTCAGGAGGCGGGGGTGAGCGGCAAGAAGCACAAGCATGACGTCGGCAAGAAGCACAAGCCGGAGGCAGCGGGGCACAAGATGAACATCGAAGCGCAGCCGCCGAGACTGGGCGTCACGATCGAGCGCAAGCCCAAGATGGCGATGCGCACGGGGCGCGTCATCATCGAGAAGGTTACGCCGGAACTCGACGGCGGCCGCAATCCCCTCAAGCTCGTCGTCGGCGACATCGTGACGGTGGAAGCCGACATCTTCACCGACGGCCACGAGAAGATCGGCTGCGCCGTGCTGTGGCGCCCGGACGATCAGCCGGAATGGAACGCCGTGCCGATGGTGTTCCGCGGCAACGACCGCTGGGCGGCGAGCTTCGCGCCGACGCAGAACATCCGCCATCATTACACGGTGGAAGCGTGGCGCGACCCGTTCGCCTCGCTGCTCGACGGTATCGTCAAGAAGCGCGCCGCCGGCCAGGACCTCCCCGTCGAGGCGGCCGAAGCGGTCGAACTGATCGGCGTGGCGGAGGCGCGCGGCGCCGACCGCGGCGAGCACAAGGCCCTGCTCGACCGCCTCCGCGCCGCCAAGCCGGCCTCGGCCGAGCAGCTCGACCTGATCTGCGCGACCGACACCAAGTCCTTGATGGATCGATGCGGCCCCCGACATCAGCTTTCGACCTATGATCGCGAGCTGATGCTCGTGGTCGACCGCAAGGCGGCGATCTTCTCATCCTGGTACGAGCTGTTCCCGCGATCGTGCACGGACAGCGCCGACCGCCACGGCACGTTTCGCGACGTCGTCGCGCACCTGCCCTACGTCCAGGACCTCGGCTTCGACGTCCTCTACTTCCCGCCGATCCATCCCATCGGCACCAAGAACCGCAAGGGCAAGAACAACACGTTGACGCCATCCGCGACCGATGTCGGCAGCGTGTACGCGATCGGCTCGAAGGACGGCGGCCACGACGCCATCCATCCGCAGCTCGGCACGGTCGAGGATTTCCGCGCCCTCGTCGCCGCCGCCAAGGACCACGGGCTGGAGATCGCCCTCGACTTCGCCATCCAGTGCTCGCCCGACCATCCCTGGATCACCGAGCATCCGGAATGGTTCGTTTGGCGCGCCGACGGCACCATCCAGTACGCCGAGAACCCGCCCAAGAAGTACGAGGACATCGTCAACGTCGACTTCTACAACGAGGAGGCTGCGCCCGCGCTGTGGAAGGAGCTGCGCGACGTCGTCCTGTACTGGGTGCGCGAGGGCGTGCGCATCCTGCGCGTCGACAATCCGCACACCAAGCCGCTGCCGTTCTGGCGCTGGCTCATCACGGAAGTGAACCGCCAGTATCCCGACGTGATCTTCCTGGCCGAAGCCTTCACGCGGCCGGCGATGATGCGCGAACTCGCCAAGATCGGCTACCAGCAGTCCTACACCTACTTCACGTGGCGCAACGAGAAGTGGGAGATCGAACAGTACGTGGCCGAGCTTGCCGGTGAGATGGGGACGTACTACCGGCCGAACTTCTTCGTCAACACGCCCGACATCAATCCCGTGTACCTGCAGAACGGCGGGCGCGCCGCCCATCTCGTGCGGGCGACGCTGGCTGCGACGCTGTCGGGCAACTGGGGTGTTTACTCCGGCTTCGAGCTGTGCGAGGCACGCGCCCTTCCCGGTCGCGAGGAATACCTCGATTCGGAGAAGTACGAGATCCGGCTGTGGGATACCGACCGGCCCGGCAACATCAAGGACTACATCCGTCGTCTCAACGCGATCCGCCGCGAGAACGAGGCCCTGCACGATTTCCGCAACGTGCTGCGCATCAACGCCTTCAACGACCAGATCATCGCCTATGCCAAGTTCAACCGCGACAAGACGAACTGCATCTTCGTGATGGTCAACCTCGACCCGCACAACCGCCAAAGCTGCCTTTACGAGATCCCGCTGTGGGAGTGGGGCCTCGGCGACACCGCCGCGATCGACGTCGAGGATCTCCTCGACGGCCATCGCTTCACCCTTTTCAATAAAACCCATCAGATCGTGCTCGACCCTTACGAGCGCTCCGCCGTGGTCTGGCGCCTCAAGCCGCCGGCGGACTGGAAAGGCGGCCGATGATCGATCGCAGTGACACGCAATGGTACCGCGACGCCGTCATCTATCAGCTCCACGTCAAGAGCTTCTTTGATGCCAACAACGACGGCATCGGCGACTTTTCCGGGGTCACGCAGAAGCTCGACTACGTCAAGGATCTCGGTGCCACCGCGATCTGGGTGATGCCGTTCTATCCCTCGCCGCTGCGCGACGACGGCTACGACATTTCCGACTATCGCGGCATCAATCCGTCCTACGGCGTGCCCAGGGACTTCAAGACCTTCGTCAAGGCGGCGCACGATCGCGGCATCCGCGTCATCACCGAGCTGGTCATCAACCACACTTCCGACCAGCATCCGTGGTTCAAGCGCGCCCGCGCCGCCCGGAAGGGCTCGGCCGCGCGCGACTTCTACGTCTGGTCCGACACCGAGGAGAAGTACGAGGACACCCGCATCATCTTCCTCGACACGGAAAAGTCGAACTGGACCTGGGACGAGGAGGCGCAG
>CAXTMA010000190.1:0-8355 GCA_964245015.1 uncultured Beijerinckiaceae bacterium
GCCTTGTCCGGCACCTTGGCCGGCGACCGGCCGCGCGGGCGGCGCGGGGCGGGTTCGTCGTCGTCATCCGGCTTGCCCATCAGGCCCCCGAACATGTCGAGCAGTTGCGAGCCGTCGATGTGCTGCTCGTCGGTCGGCGCCCTGCGGCCGTCGCCGGACTTGCCGGTCGTGATCGAGATGCAGTGCTCGTCGGCGCAGTGCTTGGGCACGCCGATGTGAACGTGCTGGCCGTTGATGTCGAACGAAAAGCCGCTCTGCGCCCAGGCGGGCCCGCCGAAGCCGGCGACGATGGCGCAAATCATCAGTTTCTTCATGCACCCCTCCAGCAGGTGGGTTCGAACTTCGGAAACCGACGGAACGGCTTCGCACCGAGAAACGCCACGCAACCCGCGCACCAACGCCGCCAAGCCCGTCCCGACCGCATGGATCGAGGGTCCGCCTGCGGAGCCCTCGCCGGCTCGGCGCCCTGCCACCATACCCGCAACGGCTGGGATCCGCAGGTGAACTAAGGTTGACCCTCGTAACTGGCGCCGAGGTGGAGGCGGACCTCCCGCGAAAGGCTTCACGCCGATTCTCGCGTCCGAGCCTCGCGACCGGGCCTCGCAACCCTTCGATCGAGGCTTATCTCTGCCGGGACCTTCAGGGGACATCACCATGAGCATCGCTTTTCTCGGCCTGGGCAGCATGGGCGTCGGCGTCGCCGGGAACCTCCTCAAGGCCGGTCACGAGCTGACGGTGTGGAACCGCAGCCCCGGCCGCGACGGGCATCTCGTTTCGGCCGGCGCGGCCAGCGCCAAGACTCCGTTGGAGGCCGCCTCCGACGCCAAGGTGGTGTTCACCATGCTATCCGACGATGCCGCGCTCAACGCCGTGCTTGGCGGCGACAACGGGCTGTTGCAGGGCATGCCGCGCAATGCGCTGCACGTTTCGATGAGCACGATCTCGGTCGCCACCGCCGACCGCACGGCCGCGGCCCACGCCGCCCACGGCCAGCGCTTCATCGCCGCCCCCGTCTTCGGGCGTCCGGAGGCGGCTGCGGCCGCCAAGCTGTTCATCCTGGCCGGCGGCGCAACCGCCGACATCGACGAGGTCGAGCCGCTGTTCTCCGCCATCGGACAGCGTGTGTTCCGCGTCGGCGACAAGCCTTCGCAGGCCTGCCTGGTGAAGCTTTGCGGCAACTTCACCATCATGGCCGCGATCGAAGCGATGGCGGAAGGCATGGCGCTGGCGGAAAAGGGCGGGGTCGGCAAGACGGTGCTGCACGAGGTGCTGGTCGGCACCCTGTTCAACACGCCGATCTACCAGAACTACGGCCGCATCCTGATCGAGGGCGCCTACACGCCCCCCGGCTTCAAGGCGCCGCTCGGCCTCAAGGACATGCGCCTCGCCGGGGAAGCGGCGGAACGCTACCGCGTGCCGATGCCGCTCCTCAGCCTGCTGCGCGACCAGCTCGTGCAAACCATCGCCAGGGAAGGCGAGGAGATCGACTGGTCGGGCATCGGCAAGACGGTGATGGGCAACGCCGGGCTGTAATCAGCCGCTCCGCCGAGCCTTGCGAACGGCAGCCGGCGCCCCCCGGTCGCGATAGGCCGGGCGCGCGGACGCCGCCTCCTCGCCTGGTGCGCCGGTTCGCTCGATACGGATGTTGTCGCCCTTGGCGGCCGGTGCGGCGACCGCGGCGGCGAAGGTGTCGGCGGCGCCCGGCGCGATCTCCACCTTGCTTTCCCGGTCGAAGATGCGGATCGCGCCGATGTCGCGGCGGCCGACGTTGCCGCGCTTGCACAGCATCGGCAGCAGCCATTTGGGATCGGCGTTGCGGGTGCGCCCGATGTCAAGACGGAACCAGACGCCGTCCGATTCCGCCGGCGCCAGCCGCGCCGCGTTGGTTTCGCGTCCGCCGCGCGGCCCCGGCTCGTGACGCCGAGCGCGGTCGCGGGTCGGAGCGGTGCCGGGATCGGTCACGTCCTCGGGCTCGGGCAGACGCGAGCGGTAGGCGCGCACCAGGGCCGCCGCGATCCGCTCCGGCGCGGCGCCTTCCAGCAGCCGGCGCCCGAGAGCCAGATCATCCTCGCCCGGCTCGTCGGTCAGGATCGGGTCGGCGAGAAGGCGGCGCTGGTCGCCCTCGCGGATCGCCTCGGCGGTGGGCGGCCCGCTCCAGCTCGCGGTGAGGCCGGCCTGTTCCAGCAGACGGTCGGCGCGGCGCTGCACGGCCGGCGGGGCCAGCAGCACGGCCGTGCCCTTGCGCCCGGCCCGTCCGGTGCGCCCGCTGCGGTGCTGCAGCACGGACGGATCGACCGGCAGGTCGGCGTGGATCACCAGATCGAGGTTGGGCAGGTCGAGGCCGCGCGCGGCGACATCGGTGGCCACGCACACGCGGGCGCGGTGGTCGCGCAGGGCGCCGAGCGCGTGGTTGCGCTCGTTCTGCGATAATTCGCCCGACAGGGTCACGGCGGCGAAGCCGCGCTCCTGCAACAGGGCCGACAGGTGGCGTACCGCGTCGCGGGTGTTGCAGAAGACGATGGCGGTGGGCGCATCCGCGTCGCGCAGGATGTTGACGATGCCGTGCACCCGTTCGTTGGCCGCGACCCGTACCACGCGGTAGGTGATGTCGTCGTGGCCGCGCTCGGCGCCCCCGGCCTCGATGCGCAGCGGCTCGCTCTGGAATCGGGTGGCCAGTGCCACGATGCCCTTGGGCAGGGTGGCGGAGAACAGCAGGGTGCGGCGCGTGGCCGGCGTCGCTTCCAGGATGAATTCGAGGTCCTCGCGGAAGCCGAGGTCGAGCATCTCGTCGGCCTCGTCGAGCACCACGGCGCGCAGCCGCGAAAGATCGAGGGCGCCGCGCTCGATGTGGTCGCGCAGGCGGCCGGGCGTGCCCACCACGAGATGGGCGCCGCGTTCCAGGGCCCGACGCTCGGCGCGCGCGTCCATGCCGCCGACGCAGCTCGCCACCACCCCGCCCGCCTCGGCGTAGAGCCACGCCAGCTCGCGGCTCACCTGCAGGGCAAGCTCGCGCGTCGGGGCGATCGCCAGCACCAGGGGGCCCTCGGCCGGCAACCGCGCTTCTTCGTCGCCCGCTCGGTCGTTTTGGCCGCCCAGCAGCGTGTCGGCAAGGGCGAGGCCGAAGGCCACCGTCTTGCCCGAGCCGGTCTTGGCGGACACGGTGAGGTCGCGCCCGGCCGCCGCGGGATCGAGAACGGCTGCCTGCACGGGGGTCGGCTGATCGTAGCCGCGCGCGGCGAGGGCGCGCGCGAGCGGCGGGGGAAGGTGGGAAAACGGCAAAGGGCGATGCTTTTCTTTGGAGGTTGGCGCCGGCTGGGCCGGAGAAAGGCCGGCCTGAACAGCCCTGCGTGACTTGCGCCACGTTTGGTTCCGCTTTTCTTGAAACGAAACCAAAGCTGCTTCGACCCCACGGTGTCGGCAGGCCCGCGAAGGCCTGCTTGACCGCGAGTCGTCCGTCGCCGCACGGCGGAACGGACACCTGAACTTTCCGGCGGTGCCGGGAACGCGGTGCTGCGCCTTATGACAGATCCCGCCCGTTGGAGGTATATAGGGCGCGCGCTGCGGTTATGCTTCGTCGATCCAGCCGAACGAGCGTTTCACCGCCTTGCGCCAGGAGCGGGTCAGGGCGCGGCGCTGCTTTTGCCCCATCTGCGGCTGCCAGCGCCGGTCCACCGCCCAGTTCTCGGCGAGTTCGTCGGTGGAGGCCCACACGCCCACCGCGAGGCCGGCGGCGTAGGCGGCACCGAGCGCGGTGGTTTCGATCATCTTCGGGCGCACGGCCGGCACGCCCAGGATGTCGGCCTGGAACTGCAGGAGGAGGTCGTTGGCCGCCATGCCGCCGTCGCAGCGCAACTCCTTCACCGGAAGATGCGAGTCTTCCGCCATGGCGCGCAGCACGTCGCGGGTTTGAAAGGCGGCCGATTCCAGCGCCGCGCGCGCCAGGTGTCCCTTGCCGGCATAGCGGGTCAGCCCGGTGATGACGCCCCGCGCGCGCGCATCCCACCACGGCGCGTAGAGCCCGGAAAAGGCCGGCACGATGTAAACGTCGCCGTTGTCCCCGACGCTGCGGGCCAGCGCCTCGACGTCGCCACTGGCCGCGATCAGGCCGAGGCTGTCGCGCAGCCACTGAACCAGCGCCCCGGTGACGGCGATGGACCCTTCCAGAGCGTAGGCCGGCGGGGCGTCGCCGAGGCGGTAGGCCAGCGTGGTGATGAGGCCGGCCTTGGATCGCACCGGCTTCGCCCCGGTGTTCATCAGCACGAAGGAGCCGGTGCCGTAGGTGTTCTTGGCCTCGCCCGGCGCGAAGCAGGCCTGGCCGAACAGCGCCGCCTGCTGGTCGCCGAGCAGACCGGCGAGCGGCACGCCGTGGAGGTTTGCGGGGATGCCGGTGGGCCTGTCGCTGAGTTCACCGAGCACGGCGCTGGACGACACGATAGTCGGAAGCACGCCCGCCGGCACGTCGAAGGCGTCGAGCAGCGCGGGATCCCACTGCAGCGTCTTCAGGTTCATCAGCTGGGTTCGGCTGGCGTTGGTGACGTCGGTGACGTGGCGGCCGCCGGCGACCCCGCCGGTGAGGTTCCAGGCGAGCCAGCAGTCCACCGTGCCGAACAGCAGGTCGCCGTTTTCGGCGCGACGGCGGGCGCCGCGCACGTTGTCGAGCAGCCAGCGCAGCTTCAGCCCGGAAAAGTAGCTCGCCAGCGGCAGGCCGGTCGCCTTGCGGAAACGGTCGCGGCCGCCACCCTTCGCGCCGTTCTTGGCACCATCCTTGGCCAATCGAGCGGCGAGCCCGTCGACCCGCGTGTCCTGCCACACCAGGGCGTTGTGGATCGGCTGCCCGGTGGCGCGGTCCCACACCACGGTGGTTTCGCGCTGGTTGGCGATGCCCACCGCCGCCATCCGGCCGGGCGCGATGTCGGCCCCGCGCAGCGCGTCGCGCATGGTGAGCAGGGTGTTGCGCCAGATTTCCAGCGGGTCGTGCTCGACCCAGCCCGGGCGGGGAAAGATCTGCTCGTGCTCGCGCTGCGCCGTCGCCGCGATGCGCCCGCGCGTGTCGAAGACGATGAAGCGGGTCGATGTCGTGCCCGCATCGATGGCGCCGACCAGGGACGTCCCGAAATCACACCTTTCGACGTGGGGGGTCATATATCCCTTCCGAGGCTGCCGCTTCCCGGAAGTATCGGCAGACGCGGGGCCGGGAACAATGGGGCGAACGACGCGCCGCCGCCCATGTTCGCCCGCAGCCGCCGGAGCTGGCCTTTGCGCCCCTGCGAAGAACCCGCCGCCGCCGCGATCCGCGGTTCTCGGCGGCGCCACGGACTACGCTCCATGGCAATCCCATCCCCGCTCTTCGCCAGGGGACCGGAGGGAAGTCGATCAGGCCGCCTGGGCGAGCCGCACCGCGATCCCCGTCGCGTAGACCCGCTCCAGACCGAGGCCGTGTTCGTCGCGGCCCTCGACCGGTTCCACCTTGTAGTCCAGGCCGATCACCGCATCGGCGTCGACGTCCTCGGCGCGGCGGATCAGGTCCTGCAGCACGCGCTCGCGCCAGTTGCCGGCGAGCGGGGCATGGCCGACGGCGTGCCAGGCGGTTGCCGCCTTGATGCGACCGATCGGGTAAAGGACGCGAGCGCCTTCGATGGCGTCTTTCTCGCTGACAAGCATGGCAACAACTCCAGAAAGCTTGGTCGGGCGCTTGGATGAGCGATCATCTGCGCCTCGTACACCGATGTTAGGCATCGAAACCGAACGAAAGATGACTGGCCAGTGTTCGGCTGCCGCAATTGCCGACGTGGTTAACGAGTTCGCCCGCTTTCGATCGGTCAGTGTCGGAAATGCCGCACGCCGGTCAGCACCATGGCGAGACCGGCCGCGTCGGCGGCGGCGATCACCTCCGCGTCGCGCAGCGAGCCGCCGGGCTGGATCACCGCCGTCGCGCCGGCCGCCGCCGCCGCCGCGAGGCCGTCGGCGAAGGGAAAGAAGGCGTCGGAGGCGACCACCGAGCCGTTCGCCAGGGAGTGCGCCTCGCCGGCGGCCCTCGCAGCATCCTGCGCCTTCCACGCGGCCATGCGCGACGCGTCGACCCGGCTCATCTGTCCGGCGCCGATGCCGACCGTGGCACCGTTCCTGGCGAAGACGATGGCATTGGAGCGGACGTGCTTGGCGACGGTGAAGGCGAAGACGAGATCGGCGAGTTCGGCGTCGCTGGGCGCGCGCCGGGTTACCACATCGAGGGCACCGACGACGAGGCTGTCGCGTGCCTGGGCGAGGAAGCCGCCGGCCACCGGGCGGATCACCGTGCCCGGCGCGGCCGGATCGGGCAGCGCGCCGGTGAGCAGCAGCCGCAGGTTGGGCTTGGCGGCGACGATCGCGATCGCCTCGGCGTCGGCGTCTGGGGCGACGATCACCTCGGTGAAGATCGCCACGATGGCGCGCGCGGCGGCGGCATCGAGCCGGCGGTTCAGCGCCACGATGCCGCCGAAGGCCGACTGCGGGTCGCAGCGCAGCGCCTTGCCATAGGCTTCAACGAGCGTGTCGGCCTCGGCCACGCCGCAGGGATTGGCGTGCTTGATGATGGCGACGGCCGGCCGGCCGGTGAACTCGGCGATCAGCTCGATCGCGCCGTCGGCATCGGCGAGGTTGTTGAAGGACAGCGGCTTGCCCCCCACCTGCCGGGCGGTGGCGACGCCCGGCCGCGCGGGGCCTCCCGAAGACCCGCCGACATAGAAGGCGGCGGCCTGATGCGGATTCTCGCCGTAGCGAAGTTCCTGCACCAGCCGGCCGCCCAAGGCATGCCAGCCCGGTGCCTCCGCCCACGGGACCGGCCCGGCCATCCAGTTGGCGATGGCGGCGTCATAGGCGGCGGTGCGGGCGAAGGCCTTGGCCGCCAGCCGGCGGCGCAGGGCGAAGGTCGTGCCACCGTCGGCGACGGCGGCGAGCACGCTCTCGTAATCGGCGGGATCGACCACCACGGCGACGTCGGCGTGGTTCTTGGCCGCGCCGCGCACCATCGCCGGGCCGCCGATGTCGATCATCTCGACCGCGTCGGCCTCCCCGTCGCCTCGGGCGACCGTCGCCTCGAAAGGGTAAAGGTTGACCACCAGCAGGTCGATCGGCTCGATCGAATGGGCCAGCATCGCGGCTTCGTGCTCGGGGTTCTCGCGCACGGCGAGCAGGCCGCCGTGGACCTTGGGATGCAGCGTCTTCAGCCGCCCGTCCATCATCTCGGGAAAGCCGGTCAGGTCGGCCACTTCCGTCACCGCGAGGCCGGCCTCGGTGAGGATCCGGTGGGTGCCTCCCGTCGAGACCAGCACGACGCCTGCGGCGGCGAGGCCCGACGCGAAGGACACCAGGCCGGCCTTGTCCGACACGGACAGCAGCGCGCGGGCGACCCGCCTTTGATCAGAGGGCATGCGGATCAGAGCTCCTGCGGAGCGAAACCTCGGCGCCCGAACCTGCCGCCCCCGAACCTGCCGGCCGAAGCTGCCGGCCGTCATGGCCGGCGACGGTCAGGATCGCGAGGGTGCCGGGCTCGGCGCCGCCGGTGGCGACCGGGGTGAAGTCCGGTGTCCGGCCGCGCCCGCCCCGCTCGACCAGCACCGGCAGGGTACGCCCGATCTGCGACCGCAGGTGGCGGCGCAGCGCCCGCGCACCGTCCTCGCGCAGCAGGGCGGCGCGCTCGCGCACGACCTCGGGCGCCACCGCCGGCATGCGCGCGGCCGGCGTGCCCGGTCGGGGCGAAAAGGGAAACACGTGAAGAAAGGCAAGGCCGCAGTCGTCGACAAGGGCACGGGTCGCGTGGGCCATCGCTGCATTCTCCGTGGGGAAGCCGGCGATCAGGTCGGCGCCGAAGGCCATGTCGGGCCGCAGCCGACGCAGCTCGTCGCACAGCGCCACCGAGTCGCGCCGGCTGTGACGGCGCTTCATGCGCTTCAGGATAAGGTCGTCGCCGCTCTGCAGCGACAGGTGGAGGTAAGGCATCAGCCGCTCTTCCTCGGCGAAGGCGCGGCGCAGCTCCGCATCGGCCTCCACGCAATCCACCGACGACAAGCGCAGGCGCGGCAGCTCCGGCGCGCCGCGCAGGATGGCGCGCACGAGATCGCCGAGCCTCGGCCGATCGGGAAGGTCGCCACCCCACGAGGTGAGGTCGACGCCGGTCAGCACCACCTCGCGGAAGCCGCGCGACACGAGGCGCCGGACGGCCGCCACCACCTCGCCGGACGGGGCCGAGCGCGCCGCCCCGCGCCCGAGGGGGATGGCGCAGAAGGTGCAGCCGTGGTCGCAGCCGTTCTGCACGGCGAGGAAGGCGCGGGTGTGCTCGTCCACGCCCTCGCACAGCGGGCTCGGCGGTGGCGCGAG
>CAXTMA010000191.1:0-8170 GCA_964245015.1 uncultured Beijerinckiaceae bacterium
CCGCCGCACTGTCGGGGTCTGCGGCGGCGGCCGCGGCGAGCAGGTCGCGCGCCTCGGCGAGACGGCCCAGCTCGTGCAGCGCCACCCCCGCATTGATGGTCAGCGCGCCGTTGCCCGGCAGCACGGCCAAGCCGGCCCGGTAGGTCGCCAGCGCGTCGGCGAAGCGGCCGAGGCCGAGCAGCAGGGCGCCGAGGTCGAGCACGGCGTCGCCGTAGCCCGGACACAGGCGGACGGCTTCCGCCAGGAAGCGCCGGGCCGGTTCGAGGTGTCCCTTTTCGCGCAGGATGGCGGCGCCGGCGCGCAGCGCCTCGGGAAAGGCCGGACGCAGCTTCAGCGCCTCGTCGTAGCCGGCGATGGCCTCGTCGAGCCGGCCGAGCCGATGCAGGCGGCCGGCTTCGAGGTAAAGGGCGGCAGCGCGCGCGGTTCGGTCGGGCGCGGGTCGGCGGTGTTCGAGGAGGGCGTTGGCTGGCATGGCGCGAGACAAACGCGATTGGCTTGCCCGGCCCTGACTCGGCCGCACGGGTGGGACCATCCGAGACGACCGCAGTGCCCATCCGCCCCGGCGCTGCGCGCAAGGGACGCCGGTTGTCAGCCGTAGGCGGCGTAGGACTTTTCCTCGACGAGACGCGAGCCCAGCGCCACGTTGATCCGGCGCTTGATCGCCGCGCGCTCGTCGTTGCGCTTGTACACCGCGCGGGCCAGCTCGACGAAGCCGGCGCCGAAGTCGCCGCGGCGCTCGCAGTCGCGGATCTCGTCCTCGATGCGCCATAGGGCTTCGTTCACCGCCCGCAGGTCGTGGCGCAGGCCGGCGATGCGCTCGTCGGCGGCGAGTTCGGCGAAGATGCCGCCGAGCACGCCGCGCTCGGTCGCCACGTTGCGCCGCTTGGCCTCATCATCGATGCGCGCGAGCTTGATGTCGAGGATGGTGAGCTTGTCGACGAGTTCGCCCGGCGCGACCTCGATGTGAACGGTTCCCTGCATGGCTGTCCCCCGCGGAAGGAACCTGCCGCGGGTTGGACACCAAAGCGTTAAGGCGGCTCCGTGCTGTCGGGCTGCGGCTCGGAGGACGCGTGACGGCCCGCCCTACAGGCCGAGCACCTTGGCGTGGTGGGTGATGTGGTCTTCCATGAAGGTCTGCATGAAATAGTACGAGTGGTCGTATCCCTCCTGCATGCGCAGGTCGAGCGGCTGGCCGGCCTCGCGGCAGGCGGCTTCGAAGAGGTGCGGGTGCAACTGCCCTTCCAGGAACTGGTCGGCCGTGCCCTGGTCGATGAGGATGTGCGATGTCCGCTTGCCGGCCTTGACCAGTTCGGTCGCGTCCCACTGCGCCCAGGTCGACCTGTCGGGTCCGAGGTAGTTGCCGAGCGCCTTCTCGCCCCAGGGGCAGGACGAGGGGGCGACGATGGGGGCGAAGGCCGACACCGACTTGAAGCGCCCGGGGTTGCGCAGCGCCGTCACCAGCGCGCCATGGCCGCCCATCGAATGGCCGAACACGCCCATCCGCGCGGGATCGACGGGGAAGGTCGCGGCGATCAACTCGGGCAGCTCGTCCGCGACGTAGCTTCCCATCCGGTAGCCGTCGCGCCACGGTGCCTGCGTGGCGTCGACGTAGAAGCCGGCGGCGATGCCGAAGTCGTAGGCGTCGGCATCGCCGGGGTAGCGCTTCTCGCGCTGCGAGGTGTCGGGGGCGACGAGCACGAGGCCGTGCTCGGCGGCGAGGCGTTGCGCCCCGCCCTTGATGATAAATGTTGTGTGGTCGCAGGTGAGGCCGGCGAGGTAGAACAGGACGGGCAGCCTGCCGCCCGCTTTGGCCTGCGGCGGCAGGTAGACCGTGAAGTTCATCGGCGCGCCGACCGCCGCCGACTGATGCTTGTAGAAGGTGTTGTCGCCGCCGAAGCAGACGTGCGAGCCGGTCTTCTCAGGCGCCATCAATACTGCACCACCGTGCGGATGCCCTTGCCCTCGTGCATGTCGTGGAAGCCGTCGTTGATCTTTTCGAGCGGGATGATGTCGGTGATGAGATCGTCGATGTTGATCTTGCCGTCCATGTACCAGTCGACGATGCGCGGGACGTCCGTGCGCCCGCGCGCGCCGCCGAAGGCCGAGCCGCGCCAGTTGCGGCCGGTGACGAGCTGGAAGGGCCGGGTCGCGATCTCGGCGCCGGCCGGGGCGACGCCGATGATGATCGAGGTGCCCCAGCCCTTGTGGCAGCATTCCAGCGCCTGGCGCATCACGGTGACGTTGCCGGTGCAGTCGAAGGTGTAGTCGGCGCCGCCCTTGGTCAGCTCCACGATGTGGTTGACGATGTTGGTGCCGGCCGGCAGCTCCTTGGGGTTGATGAAGTCGGTCATGCCGAACTGCCGGGCGATGTTGGCCTTGGAGTTGTTGATGTCCACGCCGACGATCTGCTCGGCGCCGACCATCTTGAGGCCCTGGATCACGTTGAGGCCGATGCCGCCGAGCCCGAACACCACGCCGCGGCAGCCGTATTCCGCCTTGGCGGTGAACAGCACCGCGCCGACCCCGGTGGTGACGCCGCAGCCGATGTAGCACACCTTGTCGAAGGGAGCGTCCTCGCGGATCTTGGCCAGCGAGATCTCGGGCAGCACGGTGTAGTTCGAGAAGGTCGAGCAACCCATGTAGTGGTAGAGCGTCTTGCCCTGGTAGGAGAAGCGGCTGGTCGAATCCGGCATCAGGCCCTTGCCCTGGGTGATGCGGACGCGCTGGCACAGGTTGGTCTTCTTCGACAGGCAGTAGTCGCACTCCCGGCACTCGGCCGTGTAGAGCGGGATGACGTGGTCGCCCTTCTTCAGAGAGGTGACGCCCGGGCCGACCTCGACCACCACGCCCGCGCCCTCGTGACCCAGGATCGACGGGAACAGGCCTTCCGAATCCTGGCCTGACATGGTGTAGGCGTCGGTGTGGCAGAGCCCCGTCGCCTTGATCTCGACGAGCACTTCGCCATGCCTGGGTCCTTCAAGGTCGACCTCGACGATCTCCAGCGGCTTCTGGGCTTCGAAAGCGACGGCGGCGCGGGTCTTCATCGGCGGATCTCCCTTGAGGTTCGAGTTTGGCGTGTCCCTATACAGGTTTAAGGCGGCGGGCTAGGGCAGCCGGTCAGCAAATTTTTTGTCGGGCGGCGGCGGCGGACCGCACGGCGCCGGGCGCGCGGCCGGCATGCTTCGGAGGTCGCATGGGCACGCGGGCCGGCGAGGCGTAAGTTGAGCCAGCCGCCGCAAGGCTTTGTCTCGCCGCAAGGCTTGGCTCACGGATTACTCGCCATGGCACGTCGATCGATCGCGGTTCTGCTGGCCCTGGTCTCGCCGGCGGCGGCCGAGCCCCTCACCTGCTCCGGGCCTTTCGCCAAGGGGGCGGACGAGGCGGCCCTGGTCAAGGCGTTCGGGCGCGGCAACGTCGAGCGGACCAAGATCGATGCCGGCGAAGGCTCGACCGAGCCGGGGACGGTGGTGTTCGGCAAGGACCCGCACCGCCGTATCGAGATCCACTGGCACGACCCCAAGAATCGCCGCCGTCCCAATGCCATCATCGTTGGCGGCGGCTCCGGCTGGACGGTCGGAGCCGAGGCCGGCTCGCCGCAGCCGATCGCGATCGGCACTCCGGTCGAGGCGGTGGAGGCGGCCAACGGGCGATCTTTCGCGCTGAGCGGCTTCGGCTGGGACATGGGCGGCTACAGCGCCGACTGGGGCGGCGGCAAGCTGGCGACGCTGACCGGCGGGTGCAGCCTGGTGCTGCGCTTCCAGCCCGACGAGAAAGCGAAGGAGGCGGTGCTGTCGAAGGTCTCGGGCGAGCGCCGGCTCAAGTCGTCGGACCCCAACGTGCGCAAGGTCAAGGCGACCGTGTCGCAGATCCAGATCGGCTGGGGGGAATAGCTCAGAACGGGTGGAAGGCCAGGATGTAGAAGCCGATCCCGACCGCCAGAACCACGAAGAACATGACCCCGTCGAACACCAGCCGTCCGTTGAACTCGTGCTTGGGACGATCGCCTTTTGCCATTGTGCTCCACCGTTCTTGATCCGCGGCCAATCGGCCGAGAAACTCGATGCCGGCTCGCGCTCGCTCGCCGACCCTCGTGTCATCGCATGAAGCGCTCGCGGACGTCTGCCCCTCGTTGCGCTCTCAAGGCTGCGGCCTGTCCGGCCGCGCGACCTGACCGAACAGGATCTTGCGCGATTCGTCGTCGATCGACGGCGCGGTGTTCAGCGCGGCGGCTTTTTGGTAGGCGCGCACCGTCGAGGGCATCGCCTCGATGTCGTGGAACCAGCGCCTGAGGTTGGGGAAGTCGTCGAGGCTCTGCCCCTGGCGCTGGTGGGGCACGATCCAGGGATAGCTCGCCATGTCGGCGATGGAATAGGTGTCGGCGACGTACCTGCGGGTCGCGAGATGGGCGTCGAGCACGCCGTAGAGCCGGTTGGTTTCGTTGACGTAGCGATCGATGGCGTAAGGCAGCTTCTCGGTGGCGTAGGTCTTGAAATGGTGGTTCTGCCCGGCCATCGGGCCCAGGCCCCCGACCTGCCAGAACAGCCATTCCAGCGCCATCGCCCGCCCGCGCAGGTCCTGCGGCAGCAGCTTGCCCGTCTTCTCCGCGAGGTAGAGCAGGATGGCGCCCGACTCGAACACGGAAATCGGCGCGCCGCCGCCGGCCGGCTCGTCGTCGACGATGGCCGGGATGCGGTTGTTGGGCGCGATTTTCAGGAACGAGGGGGGCGAACTGCTCGCCCTTGCCGATGTTGACGCCGTGCAATGCGTAGGGCACGCCCGCTTCTTCCAGGAACATGGTGACCTTGTGGCCGTTCGGCGTCGTCCAGTAGAAGAGATCGATCATCGTGCCCTCTTGGGTGAACCGCGCAGGGTTAGGTAGGCTTTGCCGTTGGGGTCGCCAGGCGGCATCCGGCCGATGACGCCCGTCGCGGCCGAGAGAGCCATGGCCGGGCCGGCGATGGGTGAGCCATCGCGGAACGGCGGAGGAGATCCGGGGTGCCGACCCTATTCCGCCTGCTGATCGTCGCCGGCGTGCTGACAGCGCTCGCCTTCGCCGTGATGACGGCGATGGTGAGGTTTCTTCAGCCGCAGCCGCGCGACATCACTCAGACGATCACCCTGCCCAAACCAGCGAGGTAGCGCGACCGCGTCCTTGTTCTCGCAGGCAAGTCGCATCGCCAGCGCCGGCGTTGCGGCCGTTGCCGGTCGCGGGCGGCACGATGTCGTCTGAGGGTCCGCCGGCCGGCGCGCCCGGCAGCTTGGCTTCGGCCAAGACGAGCTTGGCGCGAGGGCCGCGCTCAGGCGTCCCGCCGGGCGCCCGGCTGATAGCCGAGCACGCGGACGTAGCGCGCCACCTCCTCGGCCGGCCCGAGGAACTTGGCCGGATTGTCGGACAACTTGACGGCCGGGTGTCCATCGACGGCGAACACCTTGCACACCAGCGACGCCGGCTTGAGGTCGAGGGCCCGCTCGGCCGGCGCGCAGCCGGTGAAATCGTTGGTCAGCGCCGTGCCCCAGCCGATCGACACCTGCACCCGTCCGCGCAGCGCCCGCACGCTGTCCTCGATGGAGTCGACCGTCATCGCGTCGGACAGGATGACGAGCTTGTCGCGCGGGTCGCGCCCGCGTGCCCGCCACCAGGCGATCAGCTCCTCGGCCGCCTCGACCGGCGGCTTGGAGTCGGGACGCGCCCCGGTCCAGTCGGCCGCCCAGTCGGGCGCCGCCGCCAGGAAGTTGGCCGTGCCGAAGGTGTCGGGCAGCAGCACCAGGAGGTTGCCGGCGTAGAGCTTCGTCCAGGCTTCCAGCATCGCATAGGGGGCGGCGCGCAGCTCGTCGTCGCTCTGCGCCTGGGCGGCATACACCATCGGCAGCTCGTGGGCGTTGGTGCCGATGGCCTCGCAACCGAGATCCATCGCCAGCTTGACGTTGGAGGTGCCGGTGAAGTTGGTTCCCAGCCCCTGCCGCAGCGCTTCCACGCACCAGCGCTGCCAGAGAAAGGAATGGCGCCGCCGGGTGCCGAAGTCGCCGAGCCGCAGCGGTCCCTCGCGCCCCAGGGCCTGCAGCCGCTCGATCTTGCCCCAAAGTCTGCTCTTCGCCCTGGCGTAGAAGAGATCGAGCTCGAAGCGGTCGAGCGAGCGCACGGCCGCGCGCGCCCGCAGCTCCGACACGATGGCGAGGCAGGGGACCTCCCACATGGTGGTGTGGGTCCACGGGCCGTCGAAGAAGAGTTCGAACTGCCCGTCCTTCTCGTGCAGCTCGTAGGGCCCGAGCGTGAAGTCGTGGAGGAAGTCGATGAAGGCCGGCTCGAAGATCTGCGCGCGGCCGTAGAACGAGTTGTTGGCGAGCCAGATCAGCTCGTTCCTGGCGAAGCGCAGGGTGCGGACGTGGTCGAGCTGGCGGACCAGTTCGTCGCGGTTGATCACCTCCGCGAGCTTGACGCGGTCGGTGCGGTTGCGCAGCCCGAAGCGCACGCGCGCGTCGCGCTTCAGCGCCCAGATCATCTGCAGCATCAGGAACTTGTAGAAGTCCGTATCGAGCAGCGAGCGCACGATCGGGTCGAGGCGGGCGGAGCGGTCGTAGGCGCGCTGGGCGAGGTCGAGGGTCATAGGCCGGTCCGGTGGCGGAGTCTTAGACTTTGCGCTAAGGCGGTGCGTCTTTTCCCGATGCGAGAAGAAACCCGCATGCGTTTCGCGCAGCTCCTGCTCGTCGGCGCCGCGTCGATGTTCCTTACAGCATCTTCCGGGCTCGGTCCCGCCCACGCCGCCGGCCCGAGCTTTTCCTGCGACAAGGCGACGGCGCCGGTCGACCGGGCGATCTGCGCCGACCCCGACCTATCGGCGCTGGACCTGTCGCTCGAACAAGAGTTCCGGGCCGCGCTCGCCGGCGACCCGGCCGGGCGCGACGACACTTTGCGGGCGCAACGCGCTTGGCTTAAGGGGCGCGCCGACGCTTGCCACCTGCCGCGGCAGGGTCAGGCGACCAAGGAGCAGACCGTCTGCTTGGCGGATCTCACGAAGGACCGCCTCGCGATCCTGCAGCCGCGGGATCCGCGCGACGTAATCCTGGCGACAAGGATCGCCGATCTCATACGGCGCAAGAACGGCTTCATCAATGACTCGGACTCGCTCGCGGCTGAATTGGGCAAGGATCCCGACAGTCCCGTCCGTTTCACCACCGAAGGCGAGCCGCTCACCAACAAGATCGCGACGAGGCTTCCGTCCTTCGATGAACTCGAAGACATGAAGAGGGAAGGTGCGGTTTATCGCTTCGGCGACCTGCTCGCCGTCGGCGCCGTCGAGGGCACGGCACATTGCTGGTACTACACGGTCTTCCACGAGGTCGGGGCGAAGTACGAATCGGTGGCAACCCCGGCTCCCGCCAACGGGCACTGCGGCGAAACGATCGATTTCGGCAGCACGACTGCGGGCGACGATGAGCGATCGCTGCCGCTGTTCGCGGACGAGAGCTACCATATCGACAAGCCGACGCTTCTCCTCCTCGCCTTCCGGGGCGACAGGTGGCGAAGGGTCGGCCGCTTCGCACTCGTCTTCGAAACGGCGCTGGCCGTGACGGATCAGTCGTGCGCGGCGCAGGTGCCGTGCGCTGAAATGGCATCGGACGCCTTGCAACTCGCACGAGCCCGCGATGCCGCCGGAGCGGAGGAGCCGAACCGCCTCGGCGCCGCGACGCGGACCACCGAACTGCCAAAGGACTCGCCGGTGGACCTGCCGGCCTTCGGCGGCCACTCCTTCAATGCCTACAGCGTGTTCGAAGGCGGTGCCCCCGTCTACAAGCTGGCGACGGCGCGCGGCGTCCTCGCCATGCGGGTCTCCCATGGTACACTTGGCTGGCGGGTCAACGAGGATTACGACGTCGGCGTCTACGAGCACCGCGACGACCGCTGGCAGCCTGTCGCCGGCTTCCAGATCGCCAAGAAGCGCGTGAAACTGCGCTCGGTCTCCGTCGAATAGCGCCCGCTACCCCGTCTCCGCCAGCAGCCGCCCGGCCGCCGCCCGCGCCTCGTCGGTCACCGTCGCCCCGGCGAGCATGCGGGCGATCTCCTCCTTGCGGGCGGAGGGCGCCAGCGCCGTAACCCGCGGCGCCACGCGGGCACCGCGGTCGAGCGAGTCCTTGGCGATGCTGAAGTGCCCGGCCGCGCGCGCCGCCACCT
>CAXTMA010000192.1:0-8140 GCA_964245015.1 uncultured Beijerinckiaceae bacterium
GCGTCTCCGGCGAGAAGCGGCGCAGGGTCATCTCATCGATCAGGCGCTGGCGCAGAGGGCTGATCGGGGCGGTGGGAAGCAGATCGCTCATCGGGCGGCTCCTTGGTTGAAGGAGCCGCGATGCTCTGGTCGCCCTTGGCCTCGCTCAATCCGCCCGTGCGGCGTGACCCTCTATCTCACCGCAGCCGCAGTCCCTCCCGCGTAGCGGGTTCGTTCAACGTACGCGATGAGTGCGGAACAGACGTTGGGCGACCAGTATTAAATAGCGAATTGGAAGCGGTAGCAAAGTTGCGTGACCAGCACGAGGCGGTCGGTGTGTCTAAGCACGGCAATGTTGGCTAGAGCTGAATCCGTTCAGTCTGCATCGTAGCCTGCGGCAGCAAGGTAGTTGGCGCACTCGGCGGGCGTGAACAGGTCGGCGATGCGGCCGATGGCGGCCCAGAGCCGGTCCACGGTGCGCTCGGCCGCCTTGCGCAGCAGCGCCTTGAGCTTGGCAAAGGCCTGCTCGATCGGGTTGAAGTCGGGCGAGTAGGGCGGAAGGTAGAGCAGCGCGGCACCAGCGGCCTCGATCAGCGCCCGGACCCGCGGCCCCTTGTGGCTGGCCAGGTTGTCCATGATCACCGTGTCGCCGCGGCGCAGTTCGGGCGCCAGCACCCGAGCGACGTAGGTTTCGAACGCCGCGCGGTTGATCGGGCCGTCGAGGACGAACGGCGCCACCATGCCGGAGCCGCGCAGCCCGGCGACAAAGGTGGTCGTTTTCCAGTGCCCGTGCGGCACGCCCATGCGCAGGCGCTCGCCGCGCGGGGCACGCCCGCGGCTACGAGCCATGTTGGTGGACGCAAAGGTCTCGTCCACAAAGACAAGGCGGGCGGGTTCAAGATCGAGCTGGCCATCGAACCACGCCTGCCGCCGTCTCAGCACATCCGGCCGGTCCTGCTCGGCCGCATGCGCTGTCTTTTTTTGACCGTGAGATCGCGGCGCTTGAAGAAGCGCCAAAGCCCGCCGTAGCCGACCGCGACACCGCGTTCGGCCAGGGCGGCCCGCAGTTCCTGCAAGGTGATGTCGCGCTTGCCCTCGTAGAGCGCCAGGATCAGGTCGCCATGACGTTCTGTTGCTTGCGAGCGCTGGTCGCCGCCCATCGGCTTGGCCGCCGCGCTGCCTTGCTCGCGCTGCCGCGCCCGCCACCGGCTGACGCTGGCGGCGCTGACCGCGAAGCGGGCAGCCGCTTGGCGGTGGCTCAGGCCAGAGGCCACCGCGCCCAGCACGCGAACACGAAGATCAAGAGACAGCGGTGTTGTCATGTCTGTCGGCCTCCCGGCCAACAGGCTGAATCACATCACGCCACTGAGCGACAGCCCAAGCCGATTCATGCCGAGCGGATCACGCTCTAGTGCAGAGACACAGAACGCGGCACATCCACACCGAACCCCGACATCGGCTTGTGGTGGCGGAGAGTCGCTCAAATTCGCAGATAGATGAAGTCGAGCCCGTCTGGCGCAGTCACGTCGCGAGCGCTTCACCCACGGAATTCCTATACGGCACGCTCCCGTCTACCATCGCGAACACATGCGCTCCGCACGATTTTGGGAGTGGGCGATCTTCGGACCCGACCGCCGCTGGTGATGCGCAATGTTCGCCTTGTCTCTCCGCCGCCGCAGCATCCTATTGAGAGCCGCTCCAGCCGAGGCGACCGACGCGGCCAAGGGCTGCGCCGACGCCGCGTTTGAGACAGCGCGCGGCGAGGGCCAGGGCACGCTGCTGCGCGCGCAGGCCGCCGGCAAGGCGACCGAGATCCAGGCCGCCGCCGACGCCACTGCGATCCGGGCGCACGTCGAGGCGGCCGGCGGCGTCGACGGCTACGGCAAGGTAATGGCGGCCGACACGATGCGGCGCTGGAACGGCCAGCCGCCGCAGACCGTGCTCGGCGGCGGCGCCTCGCCGATCCCGTTCCTTCAGCTTCACTGAGCGCCGGCCGTGGCGGTCGACGCAACCCGGCCCGGCCTTGGCCGCTCGCTCGACTCCCGCGGGGATCCATCGTCATGACCCTTTACGACCGCATCATGGGCGCGCGCCTCGCCACCGCCGACGAGGCCAAGCAGACGGTCGGCCCGCTCGCCGGCATCCCGATGCTCGGGCTCGACGCGCTGTCCTCCGCCGCCTACGGGCCGGAGGCCGCGCTCGCCATCATGCTCGGCGTCGGCGCGCTCGGCGCCGGCTACATCCTGCCGATCACGGCCATTGTCGTCGCGCTGCTGCTGATCGTCTTCTTCTCGTACCGGCAGACCATCCCGGCTTATCCCAACGGCGGCGGGTCCTACACCGTGGCCCGCGAGAACCTCGGCCAGCGCTTCGGCCTGCTCGCCGCCGCCGCGCTGATGGTGGATTACATCCTCAACGTCGCGGTCGGCATCGCGGCCGGCGTCGGCGCGCTGATCTCCGCCGTGCCGGCGCTGCACCCCTACATTCTGCCGCTGTGCCTGGGCGTGCTGCTGCTCGTCACTCTGGTCTACCTGCACGGGGTGCGCGAGTCCGGCATGGCCTTCGTGGTGCCGACCTACCTGTTCGTCGCGACGCTCGTCATCGTCATCGTCGTCGGCCTCGCCAAGGCGGCGCTGGCCGGTGGCCATCCCGTGCCGGTAGAGGCGCCGCCCGCCATTCCCGCCGCCACGGCCGGGGTCGGCTTCTGGCTGCTGCTGCGCGCTTTCGCCAACGGCTGCACGGCGATGACCGGCGTGGAGGCGATCTCCAACGGCATCACCGCCTTCCGCGCGCCGGCGGTAGGCAACGCCCGGCGCACCCTGGCCGCGGTGGTCGCAGTGCTGGCGGTGCTGCTCGTCGGCATCGCTCTGCTGTGCCGCGCCTACGGCGTGGTCGCCAACGACCCCGACGCTTCGACCTACCAGAGCGTACTGTCGCAGCTCACCGCCGCGGTGGCGGGGCGGGGAGTGTTCTACTACGTCACGATCGGCAGCATCATCGCGGTGGTGTGCCTGTCGGCCAACACCTCCTTCGCCGACTTTCCCCGGCTGTGCCGGCTGCTGGCCCTCGACAACTTCCTTCCCTACACCTTCGCCGCCCGCTCGCGCCGCCTCGTCAACGCCAGCGGCATCGTCGTCCTCGCCCTCATGTCGGCTGCGCTGCTCGTCGCCTTCGGCGGCGTCACCGACCGTTGATCCCGCTGTTCGCGATCGGCGCCTTCGCCGCCTTCACCCTGAGCCAAGCCGGCATGGTCGCGCACTGGCGGAAGCTGGACAGAACGGGAAGCCGCCCGACGCACCGTGCCTCCATGGCGATCAATGCGGTCGGCGCGGTCTCGACCGGCCTCGCCCTGATCGTGGTGCTCCTGACCAAGTTCATCGAAGGCGCCTGGATCGTGCTGCTGCTGATCCCGGCGCTGTTCTGGCTGTTCACCGGCGTGCACCGGCACTACGCCGGCGTGCGCGCGCAGACGGACTGCACCTTGCCGCTCTCGGTGGCGGATCTCAGCGCGCCGGTGGTGGTCGTGGTGATGCGGCGCTGGAGCACCATCACTCGCAACGCCCTGCGCTTCGCCCTGTCGATGTCGGACGAGGTGGTGGCCGTGCACGTCGCCTCCGACGATGAGGAAGGGCGGCACCTCGCCGCCAAGTGGCGCCGCTACGTGGAAGCGCCGCTGCAGGGCGGGTCGCGGCCGCTGCCCCGCCTCGTCCTCGTCGACTCGCCCTACCGGCTGTTCCTCGACCCGCTGTTTGACGCTTTGACGCGCATCGCCGACGAGCACCCCGGGCAGACAGTGGCCGTGGTGGTGCCCGAACTCGCCGGCGGCCGCTGGTTCGACTACCTCCTGCACAACCAGCGCTCGACGGCGCTGAAGGCGGCGCTGCTGCTGCGCGGCGACGGGCGCATCGCGATGGTCAACGTGCCGTGGCATCTGGAACGGCGATAAAAGCGGCGCCAGCACCCAGACAGCCCTTCAAAGAATGTTCTACTTGGCAAGCTTCGCTACAGCAGCTGCGATGGTTTGAAGCTGATCGTGGAAAAGGTATTCGACAACTGTCGCGACGGCAATCTGCCGGCGGAGCTGATCAATGCGCTGGCAGCTTGGATCGAGCATCAGAGCGAACCGCCTTACGGTCAGCCAATCCCTATTCTCAATGGCGTTCGGCTTTGTTGCCCCGCGCAATCGCCGATGACTCGCTCGACACAAAAGCAAACTGGAAAAGGATCAAGCCGCGGTCATCCGTGACCTCGATGCGCCAGTCTTCCCCGACCGCGATGGCGAGCGCATTGTCGGCCAGCAGCTCGGCAGCTCGACGGACCGCTTCCAGCCGCGCCGCCGGGTAGTGCGGCAGCTCGACGCCTTCCTTGTCCATCAGCACGACACCGTCGTAGATGTTGAAGTGGTAGCGCGGCACTCGTTTCTCCAGCCGTGTCAGGCGGGAGCAGCGATGCTCTCACTCGCGACCGTGCCAGGTCGAGACCGCGATTGGCTACCTCATGTCACGACAGCCCATCGCGCGCCTTCACCCATGTTGCATCCGACAGGAGGTCTCAGAACCAACGCTCGGTAAGGCGCAGTCGCCAGCCACGCTTCGCGACAAGCTGTACTAAGATAGCAGTATGACACAGGGCGTTGTTGTTCCGTGGTTCGTCGCGATCGGTGCGTCCGGTGGCGATGGTCTGCACGACATCGAAGCGATCCTGCGCGAGCTGCCGCCGCTCGCCAACGCTGCTGTGCTCATCGTCCTGCATCGTCCCTGGGACAAGCCGAGCCACCTCACCGAGATCCTCAGGATGCACGCGCACATGCCCGTGCGTGTCGCCGAGGACGGTCAGCGCTTCGCAATGGGAACGATCTATGTCGGCGAACCGGCCGACCACCTTACCCTCGCCGCGAACACCTTCGGCCGCCTGCTCGCCGATCCCGAGCGGGCTCACCGCAACCGCACGGTGGACCTGCTGTTCCGCTCCGTGGCCGTTCACGGCGGAGGGCGCATCATCGGCATCATTCTGTCGGGTGGGCTAGATGACGGTGCACGTGGCTTGGCTAATATCAATGAGGTTGGCGGCCTGACGATGGTCGTGCGGCGAAGCCCGACGATCCACCCCGGCATGCCGGAGAACGCGATCGGCTACGATGGTCCCATTGACCTGATCGGCACGCCATCCGAGATCGCACAGTCTGTCTGCGCTGCCATTCAACTGCCAAACACCGCAAGCGCCTGAACGTATAGGATCGCTCCTCAAAAGGGCGCATGCGGACTGTCATCGGGACCGACGCGCGGCGCACCATTGCGGACGCTGACCTATACCGGTCTGTGGCATCTCGGATGACGCAGAGGTGCGGGCATTTCAGCTAGGCCGCCCGCCTTGCATGTGCATGTAGTTGGAACGGAAGCCGCCCAGGTCCCACAAACCGACCAGGTCGGGAAACAGGATCTGCCGTGACCGGAGAACGATCAGCCCACGCTGACGCAAGGTCTGCAGCACGCGGTTGACGTGTATCCGGTATTATGGAGCACCCGCCACAGGCGGGGTAGCGCCCTCGATCCCACCTACCTGCCGAAAGGCAGGTGCGCCGTGAGCGTCCGTCACTGCGGCTTTGTGCCGACTTCGACAACCAGCACGTTCGGCAGCTCGCGATCATCGATGCTGTCATCAAGACGGGCTGCGATGCCCGCCGCATTGAGAGCGTCAACCAAGGCTGCTCCTCTGTGTTCGGTTGCCGCCTGCTTCTTCAGCGGCACCCACACGACCACGCCCTCATGCGGCGTCAGTGTCAGCCCCACCGGCGGATCGCCCGTGGTGATGAGCACAGGGTTCTCGCGCTTCCATCCCGCTTGCGTCAGCCCGCGGCTGATAGCATCCCAAAGCGGCGAGGCGTCTTGTGGATTGCCCGCAGGAATTTGCCCGGAGAACTGCTGCCCTGCGAAGGGCCGCATCGCTTCCACGAAGGCCGGTATCTTGTCGGTCGCGAAGATACGAGGTGCCTTCAACCGCGCAAGTTCTAACTCGATCGCAAGAGCCTTGGCATTTGCTTCGGCGGTGTCCTTGCGAAGCTGTGTGCTCTCCGCTTCCCTGGCCCTCTCTACGGTGGCTCTATGCGGCTGCACGAACCTATGGGCGGCAAACTCGACAGCAAGCGTCACCACGACGCCAAAGAATGCCCAGCTTTCGACGGCATCCCAGAACCAGACCCACCAAGCGGCCCTTGCAACTTCGGGGTCAGACATTGTCAGTGACCACTATTATGACGACTGGCGCCTTCTAGCAGGTTTAGCGGCCTTGGCGGTTGCTATTCGACTGCGATCCAAGCGCCCGCCTTCGCAAGGAGGGGTGAGGTGATCGCGCGGGCCGTGGTGGCGGCGCTAAATCGGACGCGGATTGTAGCGAGGCTGGTTGTTGTCGCGCATGTTTGCGTCCCATACCTTCTGTTTCTTGTTGTAGTTTTCTGGTGCTTCATAATTCCTCATGAACGTGTAAATACCCGCATCGCTCCCTTGCTGCCAAACCCAAGTCACAGTCTCTTTCCAAATGCATCCAGTAAAATCAGCATAGTCTATGCTCAGGCAAAAGTTGAGTTTGTGAGTATTATCTTCAATCTTAGCAATTTGCATGTCGTTCAAGATGATGTGGAAAGGGCCGGTATCGATCAGAGCGCTAAATCCTGCCTCGATAGAAGTAGGGCTATAAATGGAGCTTCCTGTCATATTGACGGGAGTCGGCCCTATGATAAGCCAACTCATGAATATCGTTTGAATGCTTGCGTCGCTTTTCCCTTCATTTCTTATTGGCAAGCGCGGAATGATAGAGATTTTTTTTGGCAATCCATAGACTTCGCTACTAGCATAAGGCCCGGAATGTCTAACCATATCATCCACTGTATGCAGTTCCGGCGCGTCGAACCGCAGCACTGGCAGTTGAGCAGCAATGGCAGCGAAGGCTTGCTGCTCGGTAGCGATGGCGACCTTCAGCGCAGCGTCAGCGCTACGTCCAGTCTGCTCGATAGAAGCTCTCGTCAGCTCGGCCTGCTCAGTTATGCCGCGCTTAGTGACAATGATCAAAGCGTATGTAACACCGGCCAATCCCATCGTGAAAACCGCCAAGACACCCGTGAAGATTGCCGTCCATCCTTCGGCGCCAATGCCAAAGACAGCTTTTTCCGCATGTTCGTTGTGGGATTGATAATCGGCGCTTGGTTGCTCTACCTTGGCAAGGTTATTATCGACTGGCTGGCGTGTAGCAAATAGAACCGCACTGACAATCAATGTTGCCAGCACGATTGCGCGGAACAGGAGACTTTCTGTATGCGGTCGCATCTGTTCTACAGGTCTTGAAGCTGCAAGCCTTCTAGCTCAAGTGCAGCAAGGCAGGCTAGTAGGAAGGTCGCGGCGAACGTCCCCCGCTTGAGCTTTGCGGCGACGCTGTCCCGCGTCTCGCTTAGCCCGTGCTCCTTCAGCTTCTCGGCCATACCCTCGTAAGTGACCTTGGCCCGCTTCATCTCCGCCTTGAGAAACGACGCCGCGCGCTCCGCAAGCTCGGCTTCTGTCTTGGCTATGCCCATTCGTGTCGCCTCCGACCCGAACTAGTCATATCCGACCTGATTTGCCTTGCATAGTCATCCCCATCGTGTCACAAATGACCTTATCAGGTCACGAGCGACACGATGTCCGTTCACTTCCTCCTCTCCCCCCGCGCCAAGACGATTAGCCTCGCCAGGGTCGCGCGCCTGACGAAGGACGAAGCCGAGACGACCTTCGCCGCCATCCGCTGGTCTGAGACGAACGGCGAGCCGGTGTGCCCGCATTGCGGTTGCCTCGACGCCTACAACTGCCGCCGCCCGAACGGGGCGCCCCGCTGGCGCTGCAAGTCCAAGGAATGCGCCCGCGATTTCTCCCTGACGAGCGGCACCCTGTTCGCTCATCACAAGATGCCGATCGCTACCTACCTCCTCGCCGTCGCGATCTTCGTCAACGAGGTGAAGGGCAAGTCCATGCTCGCCCTCTCCCGCGACCTGGGCGTGGATTACAAGACCGCGTTCGTCCTGGCTCACAAGCTGCGCGAGGCGATGGCCGAAGAAATGAAAGGCCGCACGATCGGCGGCGAGGTAATTACCCACGCCCATTCCGGGGTGTTCAGGCGCAGACGGTGCCCAGGATGG
>CAXTMA010000193.1:0-8137 GCA_964245015.1 uncultured Beijerinckiaceae bacterium
CCGGCGGCGGCGTAGAGCTTTTCCGGCTTGTCGTGCTCGATGAAGTGGTCGGGCAGCACCATCGAGCGGAACCGCAGCCGGCCGTGGTCGAAGGCGCCTTCGTCCATCAGGGCTTGCTGGACGAAGGAGCCGAAGCCGCCGACCGAGCCTTCTTCCACCGTGATCAGCACCTCGTGATCGGCGACGAGCTTGCGGATCAGAACCATGTCGAGGGGCTTGGCGAAGCGGGCGTCGGCGACGGTGGCGTTGATGCCGTGCTTTTCCAGGTCCTCGGCGGCGAGCATCGCCTCCTTCAAGCGGGTGCCGAAGGAGAGGATGGCGACCTGCTTGCCCTCGCGCACGGTGCGGCCGCGGCCGATCTCCAGGATCTCGCCCTTCTTCGGCAGCTCCACGCCGACGCCTTCGCCGCGCGGGTAGCGGAAGGCGATCGGGCCGTCGTCGTAGGCGGCGGCGGTGGCGACCATGTGCACCAGCTCGGACTCATCGGCCGGCGACATCACCACCATGTTGGGCAGAATGCCGAGATAGGCCGTGTCGAAGGAGCCGGCATGGGTCGCCCCGTCGGCGCCCACGAGGCCGGCGCGGTCGATGGCGAAGCGCACGGGCAGGTTCTGGATGGCGACGTCGTGCACCACCTGGTCGTAGGCCCGCTGCAGGAAGGTCGAGTAGATGGTGGCGAAGGGCTTGTAGCCTTCGGTGGCGAGGCCGGCGCAGAAGGTCACGGCGTGCTGCTCGGCGATGCCGACGTCGAAGCAGCGGTCGGGGTAGGCCTTGGCGAAGAGGTCGAGGCCGGTGCCGTTGGGCATGGCCGCCGTCACGGCGACGATCTTGTCGTCGTCGGCCGCTTCGGTGATCAGCGCATCGGCGAACACCCGCGTGTAGGAGGGCGCGTTGGCCTTGGGCTTGTTCTGGGTGCCGGTGATGACGTCGAAGGGCACCACGGCGTGGTACTTCTCGTGGTTGGCCTCGGCGGGAGCGTAGCCCTTGCCCTTCTGGGTGACGACGTGGACCAGGATCGGGCCGGTATCGGAATCGCGCACGTTCTTGAGCACGGGCAGCAGGTGGTCGAGGTTGTGGCCGTCGATCGGGCCGACGTAGTAGAAGCCCAGCTCCTCGAACAGGGTGCCGCCCGCCGTCAGCAGGCTCCGCGCGAACTCTTCGGTCTTGCGGGCGCGGTTGTAGACGAACTTGGGCAGGTGCTTGCCCATCTGCTTGGCGGCCTCGCGCACGGTGCGGTAGGTGCCGCCCGAGACCAGGCGGGCGAGGTAGGCCGAAAGCGCCCCCGCCGGCGGGGCGATCGACATGTCGTTGTCGTTGAGCACCACGATCAGCCGGGCGTGCATGGCGCCGGCGTTGTTCATCGCCTCATAGGCCATGCCGGCCGACATGGCGCCGTCGCCGATCACCGCCACCACGTTGGCCTTGGGCCGGCCGGCGAGGTGGTTGGCCACCGCCATGCCGAGCCCGGCCGAGATGGAGGTCGAGGAATGGCCGGCGCCGAAGGGGTCGTAGTCGCTCTCGCCCCGGTTGGTGAAGCCCGACAGGCCGCCGCCCTTGCGCAGCGTGCGGATGCGGTCGCGCCGCCCGGTGAGGATCTTGTGGGGATAGGCCTGGTGGCCGACGTCCCAGATGATGCGGTCGTCGGGCGTGTCGAAGACGTGGTGCAGGGCGACGGTCAGCTCCACCACGCCCAGCCCGGCGCCGAGATGGCCGCCGGTCACCGACACGGCGTCGATCGTCTCGATGCGCAGCTCTTCGGCGACCTGATGCAGGTCGCCTTCCCCGAGCTTGCGGAGATCGGCGGGCGTCGAGATCGTGTCGAGAAGTGGTGTCTTCGATGCGCTCACGTTCTCTCGCCTCCCTTGGCAAGGCTCCGGACCGACCGATGCACCCCCGATCGATCCAGTCCGGCACGCCGCCGGTCTGCCGCGATCCGGCAAGCGGATCACCCGGTCGGGGAGGCGCCGGCCGTGTGCCGGTCGGCGAATCCCAGTCGGCCGCCGAGGCGGGCCAACGGGCTGCTTAACGACTTCGGGCCGAAGCGGCAATTGGCCGGCCGCTTCGAGGCGATGGAGCAAGGCCCGTTGCGGTTTTCGCGCCACAACGGCACGGATCCCATGGCAAGGCTGTCGCGCTTGCCGGCCGTGCCGGCCGCATGGGGAGCCGCGTGGGGAAAGGACGCGGACGGAACCGCGCCGCGCGACAGCCGGTTCCTCCGCCAGCTCAGCACGGACACCGACCATGCCTGTCACCTTGCCGGATCCCCAAGCGACACGACCGCAGCCGACACGACCGCAGCCGACACGACCGGCCGGCCCTCACGCCGGGCTCGGCACGGCGATGGCGCGGCTTCGCCATCGCTGGGGTTGGTTCATCGCGCTCGGCGCCCTGACCGAGGTGCTGGGCGTGGTGGCGCTGGCGCTGGTGGTCAACGCCACCCTGACGGCCGTGCTCGTCATCGCCGTGTTCATGATCATCAAGGGCGGCAGCGAGATCACCGTCGGGTTGAACAGCAAGACCTGGGGCCGCGAGATCCTGATGATCGGCGCCGGGCTCGCCTATATCGTGGCCGGCGCCTTCGCGCTGGCCCAGCCGGGGCCGGCGGCGGCGGTGTTCACCCTGATGCTCGGGGCCTCCCTGCTGGTCGCCGGCGGCGTGCGGGTGTGGATCGGCGCCCACATGTCCTCCCACGCGCGCCTGATGGTGATCGGCAGCGGCGTGGTGACCGCGCTTATCGGGCTGTTCGTGGTGTCCGGCTGGCCGGCCAACAGCCTGTTCATCCTGGGTGCCCTGCTCGGCGTCGACCTCGTCTTCACCGGCTTCATGTGGATCGGTTTCGGTTTGCGTTTGCGCAGCCACGCATGACAGATCCGCGCGCCCGCCGCGCAAACGGTCTTGCCCGATGGCGGGATCAGGCGTAGGGGCGGGCAGGCGGCTGTGTCGGATAAATCGGGGGTTCGATGGCCAAGTGGGTGTATGGCTTCGGCGACGGAAAGGCCGAGGGCGCCAGCGACATGCGCAACCTGCTCGGCGGCAAGGGAGCCAACCTCGCCGAAATGGCCAACCTTGGCCTGCCCGTGCCGCCCGGCTTCACCATCACCACGGCCGTGTGCACCTGGTTCTACGACCACGGCCGCAGCTATCCGCCCGAGCTTGAGGACGAAGTCGACGCGGCGCTGGTCACGATGGGCGCGATCGCCGGCCATCGCTTCGGCGATCCCGAGGACCCGCTGCTGGTATCCGTGCGCTCGGGCGCCCGCGCGTCCATGCCCGGCATGATGGACACCGTGCTCAACCTCGGCCTCAACGACGGCACGGTGGAAGCCCTGGCCCGGCGCTCGAACAACCCGCGCTTCGCCTACGACTCCTACCGCCGCTTCATCCAGATGTTCTCCAACGTCGTGCTCGGCGTCGACCATCATGAGTTCGAGGAGATCCTTGAAGACTTCAAGGACCGCCGCGCCATCACCCTCGACACCGAGCTCGCCGCCGCCGACTGGAAGACGCTGGTCGCCGCCTACAAGGCCAAGGTCGAGGCCAAGACCGGCAAGCCCTTCCCGCAGGACCCGCGCGCGCAGCTGTGGGGGGCGATCGGCGCCGTGTTCGGCTCATGGATGAACCCGCGCGCGGAAACCTACCGCCGCCTGCAGAAGATCCCGGCGAGCTGGGGCACGGCCGTCAACGTGCAGTCGATGGTGTTCGGCAACATGGGCGACACGTCGGCGACCGGCGTCGCCTTCACCCGCAACCCGTCGACCGGCGACAACGAGCTTTACGGCGAGTTCCTGATCAACGCCCAGGGCGAGGACGTGGTCGCCGGCATCCGCACGCCGCAGAACATCACGGAAGCCGCCCGGCTCGAGGCCGGCTCCGACAAGCCCTCGATGGAAACGGCGATGCCGGCCGTGTTCAAGGAATTCCAGCGCACCACCGCCCTGCTGGAGCGGCACTACCGCGAAATGCAGGACATGGAGTTCACCGTCGAGGACGGGCGGCTGTACATGCTGCAAACCCGCACCGGCAAGCGCACGGCCAAGGCGAGCCTGCGCATCGCCGTCGACATGGCCGGCGAGGGGCTGATCTCGCGCGAGCAGGCGATCATGCGGGTCGACCCCGCCGCCCTCGACCAGCTGCTGCACCCGACCATCGATCCCAAGGCCGAGCGCCACATCATCGCCACCGGCCTGCCGGCCTCGCCCGGCGCGGCCTCGGGCGAGATCGTGTTCAACTCCGGCGAAGCCGAGGAGGCCAAGGCGGCCGGCCGCAAGGTGATCCTGGTCCGCATCGAGACCAGCCCCGACGACATTTCCGGCATGCACGTGTCGGAAGGCATCCTCACCACCCGCGGCGGCATGACCTCGCACGCCGCCGTGGTGGCGCGCGGCATGGGCAAGCCCTGCGTGTCGGGCGCGGGCACGGTGCGCGTGGACTACAAGGCGCAGACCATGACCGCGGCGGGGCAAACCTTCCGCAAGGGCGACGTCATCACCGTCGACGGCTCGCTCGGCCAGGTGATGGCCGGCGCCACGCCGATGCTGAAGCCCGAGCTGTCGGGCGAGTTCGCGACCCTGATGGGCTGGGCCGACACCGTGCGCCGGATGGCGGTGCGCGCCAACGCCGACACGCCCGCCGATGCCCGCGCCGCCCGCGAGTTCGGCGCCCAGGGCATCGGGCTGTGCCGCACCGAGCACATGTTCTTCGACGAGAACCGCATCGTGGCCGTGCGCGAGATGATCCTGGCCGAGGACGAGGCCGGGCGCCGCCGGGCGCTCGCCAAGATCCTGCCCTACCAGCGCGACGACTTCACGGAACTCTTCGCCATCATGGCCGGGCTGCCGGTGACGATCCGCCTGCTCGACCCGCCGCTGCACGAGTTCCTGCCGCACACCGACGCCGAGATCGAGGAAACCGCCGCGGCGATGGACGTGTCGACCGAGAGGCTGCGCCGCCGCGCCCTGGAGCTCAAGGAAGAGAACCCGATGCTGGGCTTCCGCGGCTGCCGTCTCGCCATCGCCTTTCCCGAGATCGCGGAAATGCAGGCCCGCGCCATCTTCGAGGGCGCCATCGCCGCCAAAAAGAAGACCGGGCAGGTCGTGAGCCCCGAGATCATGGTGCCGCTGGTGATCGGCGTCATCGAACTCGACATGGTGAAGGCCTCGATCGACGCGATGGCGGCAGCGGTCGCCGGCGAAACGGGCGAGCGCGTGCCCTACAGCGTCGGCACCATGATCGAGCTGCCGCGCGCCTGCCTGCGCGCCGCCGAGATCGCCGAGACCGCGGAGTTCTTCTCCTTCGGCACCAACGACCTGACGCAGACCGGGCTCGGCATCTCGCGCGACGACGCCGCCTCCTTCCTCGGCCCCTACACGGCCAAGGGCATCCTCGCCTCGGACCCGTTCGTCACCATCGACCAGCAGGGGGTTGGCGAACTCGTCGAGATCGGCGCCGAACGCGGCCGCCGCACCCGCCCCGACATCAAGATGGGCATCTGCGGCGAGCACGGCGGCGACCCCGCCTCGATCGAGTTCTGCGAGAAGGTCGGGCTCACCTACGTGTCGTGCTCGCCCTTCCGGGTGCCGATCGCGCGGCTGGCCGCGGCGCAGGCGGCGCTGGGGCGGCGGTAGGGGAGCGGTGCAGGACGTTGACGCTGCATTCTTTGGGCGCAATGGCAGCCGCGCTTTAAAGCAAGGGCGGTTTCCGACCCGGGGTGAATGTCCGCACGGCACCAGCTTCCGAACATTGCTGCGAAAATTTCAGCTCAGACTGACTTTCAGGTTGGGGTAATATGTTGAGATAGATGTTTCTACAGCGTCCGGATTTTCTAAAGCCCTGCGCACTTGCGAGGATATTTCGGATTGGTAGGTGGCTATACGCGGCACTAAGGTAAATATGTTACTTGTGTCAATTATGATGGTGCGCATCTGGTTGAGATCGAAAGGTATTATATCTGTCCTTCTGATAATCTGCACGATCGGCAGTCGCATCATATGGCGTAGGGCTAACTCATAAAACACGTTGGGATTGTGATATGAGAGATCGACTATTACAAGCCTTGACCTAACAATGTACTCAATGATCTGTTTTGTGATTACGCCTGGTTTGTCTATTTGATCGGCACGCACAACCTTGAGTCCAAACGATTGGATTGCCGGCTCTACGAATGAACCCAAGAAAAGGTCTGAATGCTTCCGCTGTTCGCTATCGTCCGAACCTATGGGAGTTATGTAGAAGCAGGTCGACTCGAACTGAGCGTGTTCAGCCGTAATGATCGGGTTGAACTGCTCTGTGGCAAGCTGATGAGTGAAGTTTGCACTTGATGGAGATGCGGGCAGCGCATCAAGAGCCAAATCCTTTGAAACGATACGCTCTGCGCCAGATAGGGTTTTGAGCAGGCCCACAAACCTAAGATTTAGTATAAAAGTATCGACTGCCTCTTCGGCGGCATCGCTCCCAACATCAAACTCTCGGGCTGCATCAATTAGAGCCGCTCGCGCCGGAAGCGCTTTGCCAACGAAACGTTCGTGGAGCTTGGCAAAAGGTTCGATGTCCTCGACGGCAAGTTTTATTTGTTCACGAGCCTGCTCACGCTTAGGCATTTGTGGGTCGACAGCTTTAACCGCATCGGGTGTAAGCTCTAATATATCTGACTGCACGCCCCCTTCGAAAATCCATATCGGCCGGCATTGATAATAAGCTGGCGACTATTTCCACTTTCTGGAGCTTTTCCTAAATGATCGAATAGCGTGAGTCGTCGAACTTGTTCCCCGCTGCCGAAGTCAAAGATTTGTCGAGCAAATGCGAGCGGCTCTTCGAAGGGAGCTGCGGGAAAGTTGCGGACAACCCGCTTTCTCCGTGCGACTTCTTTGATGATCTTTTCATTGTGCTCAGAAATTGGATCTGTTGTGTCCGAAGCGGACACGCCCGTGTCGTTGGCCTTATTAACCTTCGGTGCACGTGCCATTTGCGGATATTCCGATTCGCCACTTCAGGTGAGTTATTGCTGACGAAAGCGTGGAAGGCGAGCCTTGCAATCTGTCATCTAAGAACCGGCTGTTTGCCGACGGACACTGATGATTAGAGGCTTAGCCATCACGGATCTTTGGCACTTTAACCCGATCCGCGAAGCTCGCGCCCTCCGCCTCACCCGAAGATCGACCACCCCATCCGCTTCGCCAGCATTTCCAGCGCGATCTGCCCGAGGTGCGAATTGCCGGCTTCGTCCAGCCCCGGCGACCACGCCGCGATCGAGGCCACCCCCGGCGCGATCGCCAGGATGCCGCCGCCCACCCCGCTCTTGCCGGGCAGGCCGACGCGGTAGGCGAACTCGCCCGAGCCGTCGTAATGGCCGCAGGTCAGCATCACCGCATTGATGCGCCGCGCCCGCTCGGCCGACACCACGCTGAGGCCGCTCGCCGGATTGCGCCCGCCGAAGGCGAGGTATCGGCCGGCGGTGGCGAGCTGGCGGCAGCTCATCGCGATGGCGCAGTGGTGGAAATACACGCCCAAGGTCAGCTCCACCGGATTGGTGAGCACGCCGAAGGACTTCATGTAGTTGGCCAGGGCCACGTTGCGGAAGCCGGTGCGCTTTTCCGAAGCCGCCACGGCGCCGTCGATGCTGACCGTGTCGTCCTCGGCCAGTTCGCGCACGAAGCGCAGGATTTCGCCCAGCGTTTCGCGCGGCTGGTGGCCGTTGAGGATGGCGTCAGTGACGGCGATGGCGCCGGCGTTGATGAAGGGATTGCGCGGGATGCCGCGCTCGCGCTCCAGCTGCACGATGGAGTTGAACGGGCTGCCCGACGGCTCGCGGCCGACGCGCCGCCACAGGGCGTCGCCGATGGTGCCCAGCGCCATCGTCAGGGTGAACACCTTGGTGATGCTTTGCACGGAGAAGGGCACGTCGGCATCGCCGGCCGCCACGACGCTGCCGTTGCCGCAGGCCACGGCAAGGCCGAAGGCGCCGACGTCGGCGCGGGCCAGTTCGGGGATGTAGCTGGCGACGGCGCCGCGATCGCTGCGCCCGCGCATGTGGTCGGCGATGGCGGCCACCGCCGCCGCGAGGGCCGGCTGGGACAAGGGCGTTTGGCTTGGCATTCCGGCTGTGTTCCGTTGCGGGCGGCCATCGAGCGTCTTCAGCAAC
>CAXTMA010000194.1:0-8127 GCA_964245015.1 uncultured Beijerinckiaceae bacterium
CGCGCACCATCCCCGGCAACGAGCGCGAGGTGAACCGCATCATCAACAACCTCGTTCGCCTCAACATCGAGGTCGTCACCGACCGCACGGCCTTGATCCATGCTTCCGGCCATCCCCGCCGCGGCGAGGTGGTGCAGATGTACGATTGGATCCGGCCGCAGGTGGCCATCCCTGCCCATGGCGAGGAGGTGCATCTGGCCGAGCATTACGCCTTCGCCAGGGAGCGGCAGGTGCCCCACGTCATCAAGGCGCGCAACGGTGATCTGGTGATGCTCGGACCCGGCGAGCCGGGCATCGTCGGCGAGGTCGCCCACGGCCGCCTGTTCAAGGACGGCAACCTGCTGGTCAAGGCCGACGACGCCGCTTTGCGCGCCCGGCAGGGCCTCGCCTTCGCCGGCGTGGTGACCATCGCCCTCGCCGTCACCGCCAAGGGCGACATGGCCGGCACGCCAGATGTTGTCACCAATGGTTTGCCCGCCCGCACCCGCGACGGCGCGGCGATGGATGCGCTGGTCGATGCGACCATGTTCCAAACCTTCGACAATCTGCCGCGCCAGCGCCGGCGCGACGCCGACACCGTGTCGACCGCGATCGAACGAGCCGTTCGCAGCGCGGTCAACCAAGCCTGGGGCAAGCGGCCGGCCGTTCATGTCCTGGTGGTGGAAGTCTAGGGATCCCGTGATCGGACGCCTCAACCACGTCGCCATCGTCGTCGGCGATCTCGACGCCGAGGCGGCGCGCTACCGCGACGTCCTAGGGGCGGTTGTCAGCCAGCCGCGGGCGCTGCCCGAACACGGCGTCACGCTCGTCTTCGTTGATCTGCCCAACACCAAGATCGAGCTGCTCGCGCCGCTGGGTGAGGGATCGCCGGTGGCAGCCTTCCTCGCCAAGGGCGGCGGCCTGCACCATCTCTGCTACGAGGTCGACGACATCTTCGTCGCGCGAGACCGCCTGCTCGCCGCCGGCCTGCGCGTGTTGACGGGAGATGGCGAGCCGCGCACCGGAGCGCATGGCAAGCCCGTGATCTTCCTGCATCCCAAGGATTTTTCGGGCACGCTGATCGAGTTGGAGCAGATTTAAAAAAAGAAGAGCGCGTTCCAGAAGGCTGACCTTATGGTCGTTCAGGATCGCGGTGGCGATCTCGCGTCGGAGCATGAGCGTTGCACGGCGAACCGCGCCCGGGCGCCAGATTTCCTGCAATCTGAACGGCTGGAGGTGTATCGCGGCGGACGGCGTCGGCCGATCGGTGGATCGAGCCGGCCTTGCCTTGATTTCGTCCTCTGCCTAGTTGGTGGAGAGCATGGCGAGACCTGCCTTCCCCGCAACCGGCCCCGATGCGAGATCTTCGGCTAGCCGCGGCGCGACCCGGCGCGAGGCGTTGCTCGGCGGCTTCGGTGGGTTGTGCCTGTGCTGTCTGCCGACCTTCGGGCGGGCAGGGGAGGCCGGGGTCGACACGCATGTCGAGGAGGTCGCGCCGGGGTTGTTCGTGCGCCGCGGCGTCGATCAGGACGCGACGGCCGGCAATGCCGACGCCATCGCCAACATCGGATTCCTTGTCGGCCGCGACGCCGTGCTCGTCACCGACGCCGGCGGCAGTCTTGCCGATGGGCGCTGGTTGCGCCAGGCGATCAGGGCGAAGACGGATCGGCCGATCCGCTACGTCGTGATCAGTCACGTTCATCCCGATCATGCCTTCGGAGCCGGCGCTTTCGCCGACGATCATCCCGAGTTCATCGGCCACGCCAAGTTGCCTGAAGCGCTGGGCACGCGGGGCGAGTTCTACCGCAAGGGACTGATCGACTTGCTCGGTGCCGATCGCGTCGGGCCGGTGGTGATGCCGACCCGGACCGTCGCTGAAACCCACACGGTGGACCTCGGCAAACGTGTCGTGAGCTTCAGGGCGCACGGCCCGGCCCATACAAGCTGTGATCTTTCGATGCGCGACGAGGCGACGGGTGTGCTGCTGCCGGCCGACCTGCTGTTCGCGACGCGCGTTCCCTCGCTCGACGGCAGCCTCGCCGGCTGGCTGAAGGAGTTGGCGGCGCTGGAGACCAGCGGCGCGAGCAAGGCTGTGCCGGGGCATGGGCCGACGCTGGTCGACCTCGCGCCGGCCGTGGCGGCCCTTCGCAGCTATCTCGTGACGTTGCGCGACGGCGTGCGGGTGCAAATCAAGGGCAGTGGGTCGATCGAGGCGGCGATCCGCACCGTCGGACAGGGCGAGCGGAACGGCTGGGCCTTGTTTGACGACTACAACGCCCGAAATGTCACCGAGGCCTACAAAGAATACGAATGGGAGTGAACGACGTGCAGCGAGGAGCGATCATGTCCAGGCAAACCGTTCTTGTCGTCGGCATCGCCGCTTTGGCGCTGTGCGCGGCGCACGCCCCCGCCCGCGCCGGCGTCGAGAACAGCGACCAGGAGCGCGTCGCCCGCTGGCAGGATATCCAGAAATCCATCTTCGACGGGAAGACGGCGATCACCGATGATGCGGCCGTGAAGCTGGAGGCGCCGACGCGAGCGCAGGACGCCTCGCTCGTGCCCCTCACCATCTCACTCGCCGACCCGAAGAACGTGAAAGGCCTGTACCTCGTCATCGACGACAATCCGTCGCCGGTCGCCGCGCATTTCACCTTCGGGCCCGATGCCGATCCCAAGGAGATCAAGCTTCGCGTGCGCGTCAACACCTACACGGATATTCACGCCGTCGCCGTGATGAAGGATGGCTCGCTCAAGCAGACGACCAAATTCGTGAAGGCGTCGGGCGGCTGCTCCGCGCCGATGGGCATGAGCGACGAGGAGGCCATGAAAGGGATGGGTGAGATGCGTCTGCATCTGGCCGGCGACGTTTCGGCAAACAAGCCCGTCGACGCCACGCTGATGATCCGCCATCCCAACTTCAACGGCATGCAGATGAATCAGGTGACGCGGCAGTACACGCCGGCCCGCTACATCCAGAACGTCGACGTCAGCTTCGCCAACCAGCAGGTGTTCAACCTGGATACCGACATCTCGCTGGCCTCGAACCCGGTGATCACCTTCGAACTGCTGCCGGGTGCCGCCAAGGGTCAACTCAAGGTCGACGTGAAGGACAGCGCCAGCGGGCAGTGGACGCGCATGTTCGACGTGCCCACGGTCAGCAACTGAGGCGCCGGGTGAGGCCTTCGCGCGCGGTGAGAGTCGCGCTCGCCCTGCTTCCGGCCGTCCTGTTTTCGGCATCTGCGGCGCTGGCGGAGGTTCCCTCCGCCGTCGCACCCGGCCATGTTGCGGAGCCGTCCGGCCTGTATCAAGGCGCGATGCACGGCTACACGCCCGAAACGATCGGCGGCGGCACCGTTCTCGACGCGGCCGCCCTCGCCAAGCTGATCGACACGCAGCATCCCGTTCTCCTCGATGTCGCCGAGAAGGACCGCAAGCCGCCGGCCATGCGCAAGGACACGCCATGGCTGCCGACGCATCGCTCGCTGCCGGGAGCGGTCTTCCTGCAGGGTGGGGGCAAGGGCGCGGAGGACGCGGCCTATGCCGACGCCTTCAAGACCCGCCTCGCCGCCCTGACCGGCAACAACAAGGCTGAGCCGATCGTCACCTTCTGTCATCCCGACTGCTGGGGAAGTTACAACGCGGCCAAGCGGTTGATCGAACTGGGCTACACCCGCGTGTACTGGTTTCGCGACGGCGTCGAGGGCTGGCAGTCCGAGCACGCCACCCGCATCGTGAAGCCGGACGCAAGCTGGGTCGCCTCGCTCCCCGGCGAGGCGACGCAATGAGCCGATCGAGTAGAGCGGGCGACACGCGTTTTTCCAGGGAGGCGATCATGACCGTCACGCGCCGTCGACTCCTGTCCTCTTCGGCCTGTGCCGCTTCCCTCACGATGGTGCCGAGGGTTGTGTGGGCGGCCGCTGCCGAGCCGCAGCCTTTCACCGAGGACGCGTTCCTGGCGGCGCAGAAGGCCGGCAAGCCGATTTTGATCGACACCTATGCCACCTGGTGCGACGTCTGCGCCCGGCAGGCGCCGATCCTCGAGCGGCTGCGCGGCGAGGCCAAGTACAAGGATCTCGTGACCTTCAAGGTGAATTTCGACACCCAGAAGGACGTGATGCGCCGCTTCAACGCGCGCGTGCAGAGCACGCTGATCTGTTTCCACGGCAGCAAGGAGGTCGGACGCTCGATTGGCGAAACGCAACCCGAGTGGATCGACGACATGTTGGAAAAGACGCTCGGCGCCGGGACGACCTGAGCCGGATCAGCAAGGGTCCGTTAGGGTTCAGGCGCGTTAACCGCCTCAACACGGCCGCGATCGTGATGCCGCGCGCATCATGGTAGCGAACTTTTCCGCTCTCTCCGGTGTTCTATCGGGACAACGCGAGGGGATGCGCGAAAATGGAAAACGGGAAAACGGCTGGCGACCTGCTATGCCTTGTCGGCTTCATGACGATCTGCGTCGGGCTCGCCTGGGCGGTCCAGGTCGTAGGCTTTGGCAACACCTCGGGCGTCGAGCGCATCATGTGGGTGCTCGCGGCAGCCACGGTCTGCGGGGCCGGAGTCGGCTTGGTCGTGACGTCCTCGTCTCTGCCGGATGCAGAGGCGGCAGTGGCCGGCTACTAGGACGCTGCTTGCAGCGCCTTGCATCGGAGTACGAAACCATCTAGCTATGTTCCGTGGCGTGGATCCAGAAGGGTCCGCGCCACTCTCTTTTTCCGCTGGCTTGCCATCCTTCAGCTTGTTTCGCGTCGGTTCATGGCCAGCGCGGCATGTCGCGAACGGGATGTCGGCGCCGCTCGGCCAGCGCAGCCGGGCAGACGTGACCGGCGTCGAGCTTCAGAGTATAGGGCATCATGGCCAATCCCTTCGCTTTCCTGCAGGACGTCCGCCAGGAAGTGAACAAGGTGACTTGGCCCAACCGTCGGGAAACGGCGATCACCACCTTGATGGTCGTCGCGATGTGCATCTTCGCCAGCGCGTTTCTCGCCCTGGTCGATCAGCTCATCCATCTCGCAATCAACCTGATCCTCGGCTTTTCCAGCTGACGCGCGACCCGCAGACCTGCTGCCAAGAAACGATCGTGATGAACAAGCGCTGGTACATCGTCCACGCCCATTCGAACTTCGAGAAGAAGGTCGCCGCTTCGATCCGCGAGCAGGCTGCGCAGCGCGGCCTGACCGAGAAGTTCGACGAGATCCTGGTGCCGACGGAGAACGTCACCGAAGTGCGCAAGGGTCGCAAGATCGCCGCCGAGCGCAAGTTCTTTCCCGGCTACGTGCTGGTCAAATGCGACCTCAGCGACGACATCTACCACCTCATCAAGAACACTCCCAAAGTGACCGGCTTCCTCGGCGCCGACAAGAAGCCGGTTCCGATTCCCGATGCGGAAGCCGAGCGCATCAAGGGGCAGGTCGCCGATGGGGTCGAGCGCCCGAAAGCCACCATCTCCTTCGAGATCGGAGAAAACGTGCGCGTCGCGGATGGGCCGTTCGCCTCCTTCAACGGCACCATCGAGGAAGTCGACGAGGGCCGGTCCCGGGTCAAGGTCGCCGTGTCGATCTTCGGCCGGGCCACCCCGGTCGAACTGGAATACACGCAGGTCGAGAAGGTGGTCTGAGGAGGCCCGGCCAGGGTCACATCACGCTCCGTTGGCGGAGCCATCCTCGTGGCAGACGAGCCAGCGTCGCACCACGATCACAGGAGTAGAGCATGGCGAAGAAGGTTACGGGATACATCAAGCTGCAGGTGCCGGCTGGTTCGGCCAACCCTTCGCCGCCGATCGGGCCGGCGCTGGGTCAGCGCGGCCTCAACATCATGGAATTCTGCAAGGCATTCAACGCCCGCACGCAGCAGATGGAGAAGGGGACGCCCATCCCCGTCGTCATCACCGCCTTTCAGGACCGGTCCTTCACCTTCGAGATGAAGCAGCCGCCGGTGTCCTATTTCCTCAAGCAGGCGACCGGCATCAAGTCGGGGTCGGCGACCGTGGGTAAGGGCGCGTTCGTCGGCCAGATCACCAAAGCGCAGATCACGGAGATCGCGCAGAAGAAGATGCCAGACCTGAACTGTGCCAGCGTGGAAGCTGCCAGCGCGATGATCGAAGGTTCCGCCCGCTCGATGGGCCTTGAGGTGGTGGCGTAGCATGGCACACGTGGGGAAACGCATCGCCAAGTCCCGCGAGGGCGTCGATCGCATCAAGCTTTACGCCATCGACGAGGCGGTGAAGCTCGTGAAGGAGCGCGCCTCCGCCAAGTTCGATGAAACGGTTGAGATCGCTATGAACCTCGGCGTCGATCCCAAGCACGCCGACCAGATGGTGCGCGGCGTCGTCAACCTGCCCAACGGCACCGGCCGGACGTTGCGCGTCGCCGTGTTCGCTCGCGGCGCCAAGGCCGACGAGGCGCGTGCCGCCGGGGCCGACATCGTCGGCGCCGAGGATCTCGTCGCCACCGTGCAGGGCGGCTCGATCGAGTTCGACCGCTGCGTCGCCACGCCCGACATGATGCCGCTCGTCGGGCGTCTCGGCAAGGTGCTGGGCCCGCGCGGGCTGATGCCCAACCCGAAGGTCGGTACGGTGACGATGGATGTCACCGGCGCGGTCAAGGCGTCGAAGGGCGGGGCGGTGGAGTTCCGGGTGGAAAAGGCCGGCATCATCCAGGGCAGCGTCGGCAAGGCCTCCTTCGACGATGCCAAGCTCGTGCAGAACATCGCCGCCTTCGTGGATGCGGTGGCACGCGCCAAGCCGACCGGCGCCAAGGGGACCTACATCCAGCGCGTGGCGATCTCCTCGACGATGGGCCCGGGCGTCAAGGTCGACCCGTCAACGGTCGCGACCCGTACCGCCGCCTGACTCGGTAAGCCCTGAACCTCCGCCGGTCGTGATCTCGTTTCGGGAAACGAAAACACGCCACTTGGCAAGCGCTTTTTTTATAGCTAAGTAAGCTGTTCGGACAGGGCTGGGAGCCGGTCCGAACAGCTCACATGAGATCTCTCGTTGCGCATCAGCTTTCAGCGCGGTTCGGATATCGCAGGCTCGCGTCTGACATATCCAAACCCGTCGATCGCTGGCGCGGCGGAGTGGCCGGCGGATCCGGGTTCAGGCCCGTGTCCCGACCGGCCGTGTCCTGTCCTAGACTGCCGGTGGGATCGCCGAGGGTGACCTCGACGAAGCCCTTAATCACCCAGTCGCGTGCCGGTTCCAACCGGTCCGCGTGGGGACCTGCATAGACGGGGAAAGTCCGATCGGGGTTGAGGGGCGCGTCATGTGGCGCGCGTCGCGGCCGATGTTGGTTCGATCCCTCTGCCGGCAAGGCTTCGTGCCCGACCGGGGACAGGTAGCGTGCCGCTTCGATCCCATCAGGGTCGAGGTGGTTTCTGCAATCCAGCGGATCTCTTCGATCCGCTCCAGGAGATGAAAGCTCTCCAGGAGACGCACTGTGGACAGAGCGGAAAAAAGAGAAGCCGTTGCCGCCCTCAATGACGTCTTTGCGACGTCGTCGGTGGTGGTCGTGGCGCACTATGCCGGCCTGACCGTGGCTCAGATGCAGCGCCTGCGCAAGCAGATGCGTGAAGCGGGTGCCAAGGTTCAGGTCGCCAAGAACCGTCTTGCCAAGATCGCTCTCGAAGGCACGCCGAGCGCGTCCATCGCCGGTCTGATGACCGGCCAGACCCTGATCGCCTATTCCAGCGATCCGGTCGCCGCCCCAAAGGCGGCGGTCGCCTTTGCCAAGGACAACGACAAGCTCGTGATCCTGGGCGGAGCGATGGGGCGGACCGCGCTCGACCCGACTTCGGTGCGCGCGCTGGCGACCATGCCGAGCCTCGACGAACTTCGCGCGAAGATCGTCGGTCTCGTCCAGGCGCCGGCGACCAAGTTGGCGCAGCTCACCACCGCGCCGGCCGCCAAGCTCGCCCGTGTCTTCGCCGCCTATGCGGAGAAGGACAAGGCAGACGCCGAAGCCGCCTGAACGATCCGCAAGACGAACACTCTTTCGAATCAACCAACCCTGAGGACCTGACCCATGGCCAATCTTGAGAAGATCGTGGACGACCTGTCCAGCCTGACCGTGCTGGAAGCTGCCGAGCTCGCCAAGATGCTCGAAGAGAAATGGGGCGTGTGGGCCGCCGCCGCCGTGGCCGTCGCCGCCG
>CAXTMA010000195.1:0-8126 GCA_964245015.1 uncultured Beijerinckiaceae bacterium
ATGCGATCTCGATCAGGTTGCCGTCGGGGTCGCGGCAGTACACCGAGCGGATCGGCCCTCGCGCGCCCTGCTTGGTGACCGGCCCTTCCTCGATGGGCACGGCGAGGCGGTTGAGGTGCGCCACCACCGCGTCCGGTGCCTGCGCGGTCAGGAAGCAGAGGTCGTCGCTGCCCGGCGTCGGCCGCTGCCCGGTGAACCAGACGACCTCGTCGGCCTCGAACGGCCGCAGATTGATCTTCTGATCGCCGAAGCGGATCGATATGCGCCGTGGCTTGCCCTGGCCGGGGTCGAAGTCCTCCCGCGAAACGCCGAGTACCCGAGTGAACCAGGCGGCCGAGACTTCGACGTCGCGAACGTTGAGGACGAGGTGGTCGAGCGCGTGCACAGCGAAGGCCATGCGGGTTCCGTGGGTCCGTCGCGGGTGGCAGGCGATCAATGGGTCAGGGACGCGCCCCGACCGGCCCTAAGCTCAGGGGACCAGGAGCATCGGAGCGGGATAGGAATTGACGGGATAAGGCAGATAGGCCGGAAGATACGGCCGGTAGAACCAGGGCCCGCGCGGCGCTCCCGCTGCCGCAGCGACGCGCTGCCCCCCGATCAGGTCCGGACGCGCGCCGGGCGGAAGCTGGCTAAGGGGCACGTCGTCGGGCACGACGTCCCCGATCCTCGGAGCGCGCCCGGGATCGCCGGCCAGCCGGCGACGCCGGATCGGGCCATCCGCTCGCCTGGGCGCCATCGGCTCGACCCGCGCGCTGCGGATGACATGATCCTTCGGCTTCCGCGGCTTGCGAAGCGCGGGACCATCCTTATCCGCAATGGCCCGGCGGGCCGTCACGACAGGATGAGGCACCGCCGTGATGCCACGTCCATCGGCTTGGACATGCTCGGGTCTGGAGATTTCGGGTTGGGTACGCTCGGGTTGGGTACGCTCGGGCTGGCCTTGGGCAGCCTTCGCCGCCGTGGCGGCACGTTCGCGTCCCCTTGCGGCGCGGCGTTCCTCGTCGGGACTGAGCGAACCGACCCGGCCGGCGTTTCGGTCAGGGGTCTCCGCCGCGCGTGGCGGCGGCGCAACGGGTCGGCCCGGTTCCCGCCCGATGGTCCCAGCCGGCGCCTGAGCGGCGCCGGATTTGTCGACGCTCGCGTCCTGCGCCACCACCGATCGACTTTGCAGGATCAATGGCCAGGACAAAGCGAGAAGGGCGCAGGAGGCCAGCATAGCGGCACGCATCACGGTCACCTCGCGGGCGCCCTTGGATGACGCCGACGCGAGACCAACGCGCAGCCCGGGATCCCGCTCCCGGTTCGTTGGAATTTATCGTCTCGCCGGCCCGGCTGCCGCAGTCTTCGACGAAGGGCGACCTTCCCTTCAGTCCAGCCCACTCACGCCAGCGACGCGCAGAAGCGCTGAATCTTGCCGCAGGCCTCCTCCAGCACCGGCGTCGCGGTTGCATAGGAGAGCCGGAAGTTCGGGCCAAGACCGAAGGCCGTACCCTGCACCACCGCCACGCCCTCCGTGTCCAGCAGGGCTTCGACGAAGTCGCCGTCCGTCTCGATCACCTTGCCCTCCGGCGTGCGCCGCCCCAGAGCCTCGGCGACGGATGGATAAACGTAGAAGGCACCCTCCGGCGTCGGGCACGCCAGGTACTTGGTCTGGTTGAGCATGGACACGACGAGGTCGCGCCGACCCTCGAACACCTTGCGGCTCTGGGGAATGAAAGCCTGGGTGCCGTTGAGCGCCTCCACCGCCGCCCATTGCGCGATGGAGCAGGCTCCCGACGTCTGCTGCCCCTGCAGCATGTCCATCGCCTTGATGAGCCCGACCGGCCCGGCCGCGTAGCCGATGCGCCAGCCGGTCATCGCATAGCTCTTCGACACGCCGTTGATGGTCAGCGTGCGGTCGATCAGCGCCGGCTCGACCTGCGCGGGGGTTGTGAACTCGAAGTCGCCGTAGACGAGGTGCTCGTAGATGTCGTCGGTCATCACCCAAACATGGGGGTTGCGCACGAGCACATCGGTGAGCGCCTTGAGCTCGGTGCGGGTGTAGGCGGCCCCCGACGGGTTGGAGGGCGAGTTCAGCAGCAGCCACTTGGTTCGGGGCGTGATCGCACGCTCCAGCGCTTGCGCCGTGAGCTTGAAGCCGTCGGCCATGCGGGTCGGCACTTGAACGCACTTGCCGTCGGCGATCGCCACCATGTCGGGGTAGCTCACCCAGAAGGGCGCCGGCACGATCACCTCGTCGCCGGGATTGATCGTTGCGAGAAAGGCGTTGAACAGGATGTGCTTGGCGCCGGTGCCGACGATGACCTGGTTCGGCTTGTAGCTGAGCTCGTTCTCGCGGGCGAACTTGTCGACGATGGCTTGGCGCAGCGGCTCGATGCCGGCGACGGGCGTGTACTTGGTTTCACCGCGCTGGATGGCCGCGATCGCCGCCTGCTTGACGTTGTCGGGCGTATCGAAGTCCGGCTCGCCGATGGTCAGCGGGATGATCGTGCGGCCCTGGGCCTTGAGGTCGCGCGCCTTCTGGGTGGCGGCAACCGTCGCGGAGGGCTTCACGCGCAAGAGCGCGTCGGACACGATGGACATGGTGATCCTCTTCGAAGCATCGCCGCAAGACGGCCATGCTGGTGCTGCGGGCAAACACGCGGTGAGCGGCCTGCTGAGAGCCCTTTGCTACGCCACAGGTTTGAGTCGCAAAACCGCGGGGCACTTCCGCGAAACCTGCTTAGGGCATCCGCCCACTGCCTCGCATCATGTGCCGCATCGGCTTGAACCGAAGACGACCGGAGACGCTTCGCTCCGATCTCCCCGGCGTCCCCCACCGGTCAAGGCGTATCCGCGCGGCGCGGACCATAGGTTTGCGGAACGACGGAGGCAAGGCGAAAAGATCGGTCCGCCTCGCATCGCCAGCGGGATGCCTGCCCGGAATGGCGAGAGGCCGGCATTGAAATCCTGCCGCTGGCAGACGCCGCCTTTCGAAAAACCGTGACCCGGAAGCCTCGATCAAGTCGGCCGGGTATTTTCCAGGCGGTTGGTTAACTTTTTCTGAAACTGTTTCCGATTTGCCGCATTGTGTGTTTTTACCAACGGAAGCTGTTTCGGCAACACGACGTTCGGCTTTGGCGGTGAAGCTGACCGGGTGCCGCAAGGCAGGGTGGGGTTGAGCATGTCGATCGCTGATCACTTCGAACAAGCACCGGATTCGCGCTTCATTCGCGACTATGACGCGGGCACGGCACGCCGCCAGCTCAATTTGTCCATCGTCCTCGTCGCGGTGGTCGCGCTTGCGGCCGTGATGCTGGGTGCGGTGGTCCGCTTCGATTTTCCCTCGACTCAGGTAGGCACGACGCAGCCGGCCTCGCCACCGCCGGCCTACGTCGGGCGCCTGTAGAACTTCAGGCGGAAAGGCGTGCATCGGCTTTCCGGACGAAGCGGTGCGGCATGGTGGCCTTGGAAGTCTGACTGGATCTTCGGCCCGCTATGGATTTCAGGAGCGTTGGTCGCCTCGCCCTGTCGCGGCAGTACGGAGCTTGCGTTGACTCCAGGTGAGCCCCGCCGATCACGCATCCTGGCAAGTTAGAGCCTGATCACTCGGGAGCGTGGGGAAAGTAAAGCAAAAAGACCCGGCTCTATCGCCGCAAGGCGGACGGAGCCGGGCCTTTTACCCCTCGAACCCTGCCGGGTCATGGAAGCTTTTTCCCCCGAAGAAGCTTCGTCAGCCGTCAGTGCCTGAAGGTTTGATAGCAGGGGGCGGCCAAAGAGTCTGTGACACGGCCGACACACCACTCGGGAAGCATCGAGCCGGGAACGTCGGATCAGCGGCACGGCCTCCGTTCGGCCGATAGCGGACCAACGATTCCGGTCGCGCTGGCCGACCGGCACAGGATGCAGGGACAGGGCGATGTATCGCGACGAGATCGGGAGAACCGGCGGCGAGGGGCGGTCGGCCCGCAACGTCCTTGGTGACGTGCTGCAGCCCTGCTCGACATCGCCGATGACCGGGTTCTTTCGCGACGGCTGCTGCAACACGAGCGCCGAGGATCGTGGCAGCCATACCGTCTGCGCGATCGTCACCGACGAGTTCCTGGCCTTCTCCAAGGCGCGCGGCAACGATCTCACCACGCCGATGCCGTCCCACGGTTTCCCCGGGCTCAAGGCCGGCGATAGCTGGTGCCTGTGCGCACCGCGCTGGCGGGAAGCGCTGGAGGCCGGCAAGGCCCCGCGCGTCAAGCTGACGGCGACCCACGAAGGTGCGCTCTCCCATTGCGCGCTCGCCGATCTCAAGGCTCACGCCGCCGACCTGTCCTGAACGGTTCGGCAGCCGCCATTCGCGCTGGGCAACCTTGCGCGGCGTTCGCCGGACTTCACCACTCGTTTCCAAGGCGGACCAGGCTTGCTCCGGACTCGCAGCGTAGGCTGGCTTCGGGCGCGGGCTTGGGCGCGACGCCGGCTTGCGTCGGGGGAAGCGGACGTGCATCACCCCTCTCCGCAAGAGGCCGCTGATGATCCGCTCCGCCCTGATGAACGTCATGACCGCCGCCGTCCTCAAGGCCGGGCGCGGACTGAAGCGCGACTTCGGCGAGGTCGAGAACCTGCAGGTGTCTGTCAAAGGACCGGGCGACTTCGTCACCGCCGCCGACCGCCGGGCGGAGAAGACCGTCTTCGAGGAACTGAGCCGCGCCCGTCCGGGCTACGGCTTCGTGATGGAAGAAAGCGGCGCCGTCGAGGGCTCGGACAAGACCCACACCTGGCACGTCGATCCGCTCGACGGCACCACCAACTTCCTCCACGGCATCCCGATCTTCGGCGTGTCGGTGGCGCTGGCGCGGGAAGGGCAGATCGTCGCCGGCGTGGTCTACAACCCGGCCGTGGACGACATGTTCGTCGCCGAGCGCGGGCAGGGCGCCTACCTCAACAACCGCCGCCTGCGCGTCGCCAACCGCCGCTCGCTCGGCGACTGCGTCATCGGCTGCGGCGTGCCTCACCTCGGCAAGCGCGGCGGGCACAACCGCTTCCTCATCGAAACGCAGGCGATGATGGGGCAGGTATCCAACCTGCGCCGGCTCGGCGCCGCGGCCCTCGACCTGTGCTACGTCGCCGCCGGCCGCTACGACGGCTATTGGGAGCGCGACATCAAGAGCTGGGACATGGCGGCCGGCCTCGTGATGGTGCGCGAAGCGGGAGGCTTCGTCAGCGATTGCGACGGCGGGCAGGAGATGATGGCCAAGGGCTCGGTGTGCTGCGGCAACGAAGCGGTGCAGCCGGCCCTGCTGGCGCTGCTGAAGTAGCTCATTCCGCCGGCGCGGGCGCGCGGCGGCGCGGCGTGGCCCGGCTGCCCAGCCGTTTGAGCCGGGCGTGCAGCCGGTCGAGGTAGAGGTAGATCACCGGCGTGGTGTAGAGCGTGAGCACCTGGCTCACCAGCAGGCCGCCTGCGATGGTGATGCCGAGCGGGCGGCGCAGCGCCGATCCCGGACCGCTGGCCAGGATCAGCGGCACCGCGCCGAGCAGGGCGGCCAGCGTCGTCATCAGGATCGGCCGGAAGCGCTCGATGCAGGCCTCATAGATCGCCTCCGCCGCCGGCAGGCCGCGCTGCCGCTCGGCACCCAGCGCGAAGTCGACCAGCATGATGCCGTTCTTCTTCACGATGCCGATCAGCAGAACGATGCCGATGAAGGCGATCAGCGACAGTTCGGTGCCGGTGATCTCCAGGGCCAACAGGGCGCCGAGCCCGGCCGAGGGCAGCGTGGAGATGATGGTGATGGGGTGGGCGAGGCTTTCGTAGAGCACGCCCAGCACGATGTAGACGGAGATCAGGGCGGCGTAGAGCAGCAGCGCCTGCGAGCCGGCACTGGCCTGGAACAGCTTGGTGTCGCCGGTGAATTCGGCGTGCAGCGTATCGGGAAGGTGCATGTCGGCGACCGCCTTCAGGATCGCGTCGTTGGCGTTCTGCTGCACCACGCCCGGCTTCAGGTTGTAGGAGATCGTCACCTCGGGGAACTGCCCCTGGTGGTTGACGGTGAGCGGAGCGAAGCCGACATCGACCTTGGCCATCGACTCCAGCCGGATCTGCCCGCTCGGCGTTGCCGACTGGGTGGAGCTTTGCGCATTGGCGCTCGACGAGGCGACGGCGCCGGCCGTGCGCCCGGTCACGGTGGGCGTGGTGGTGGACGAGGACGAGGCGGCCGTCGTCGAGGGCATCGTCGAGGCCGTGCTGGTCGATGTGGTTTGCCCGTTGTTGCTCGAATTGTTGAGTGACGTCTCGACGCCGCCGCCGCCCAGCCCCGTCGAACTCTGCAGGCTGACGCCGGCGGGAACGTAGACGCCGAGCAGATCGGTCGGCTCGCGGATCTCGCCGGAGGGCGACTCCAGGACGACGCGGTACTGGTTGCGCGGCGAGTAGAGGGTCGAGATCTGGCGCTGGGCGAAGCTGTTGTTGAGCGCGTTGTCGACGTTGGCCATCGTCACGCCGAGACGGGAGGCGACCGTCCGGTCGACGCTGACGTTGACCTGCAGCCCGCCTGCCTCATGGTCGGTGGTGACGTCGGTGAGCAGCGGGATCGCCTTCATCACCGCCAGCACCTTGGGAAACCACTCCGTCAGCTCGGGATAGTTGTTGTCCGACAGGGTGAACTGCTGCGACGACTTCGTGTCGCGCCCGCCGAACTTGAGGTCCTGCTGCGCCACCAGGAATGTGTCGATGCCAACCACCTTGCGGAAGCTCTGCCGCAGCCGGTCGATGACCTTGTTGACCGACTCCTTGGGGCGCTGGTCGAGCGGCTTCAGCGAGATGAACAGCTTGCCCTGGTTGATCGACTGCTGCTGCGGCCCGTTGCCGGAACTGCCGACGGAGGAGCCGACATTCTGCACCGCCGGGTCGGCCAGCGCCAGGTCGGCGATGCGCTTCTGCAGGGGAACGAGCGCCTGGTAGGAGATGGCCGGTGGCGCTTCGGTGGTCGCCTGGATGAGGTCGGTCTCGTCCTCGGGAAAGAAGCCTTTGGGCACGACCTTGAACATGAAAACCGTCAGCGCGATCGTGCCCAACATCACCAGGATGGTCAGGAAACGGTGGCGCAGCACGACGCGCAGCGTGCGCGCGTAGAAGCCGACCACGCGCTCCAGCACACCCTCGACCGCGCGATCGAAGATGTTGGGCCGGCGCGGCGGCTTCGCGCTCGAAAAGTTCGCGCTGATCATCGGCGTGATCGTCAGCGAGGCCACGGTCGAGATGATGATGGCGAAGGCGAGCGTCACCGAGAACTCGCGGAACAGCAGGCCCGCCGCGCCCCCCAGCAGCAGCAGCGGCAGGAAGGCGGCCATCAGCGACACGGAGATGGAGATCACGGTGAAGCCGATCTGGCGCGAGCCGACGAGGGCGGCCTGCAGCGGCGACAGCCCGGCTTCGCGGTTCTTGTCGATGTTCTCGATCATCACGATGGCATCGTCGACCACGAAGCCGACGCTCGTTGCGAGCGCCATCAGCGAGATGTTGTCGATCGAGAAATGGGCGGCGTACATGCAGGCGCAGGTGCCGGCCAGGGCGAGCGGCACCGTCACGCCCGCGGCCATCGTGGGCGTGAGCCGCCGCAGGAAGACGAACACGACCATCATCACCAGCACGATGGTGGCGCCCAGCGTCCAGATCATGTCGCCGATGCTGGCGCGGATGGTGGTCGTGCGATCGTTGAGGACGGAAATGTCGACGCCGGCCGGGAGGAAGCGCTGCAGTTCGGGAAGCAGCGACTTGATGTGATCGACCGTTTCGATGACGTTGGCGTTGGCCTGCTTGCGCACGTAGATCAGCACGGCCGGCTTGCCGTTGAAGCTTGCCTGCGAGCGGTTATTGCGGGTCGAGTTGGTGACCGCGGCGACGTCCGACAGCAGGGCGGTCGTGCCGCTGTCGTTCTTCAGGACGAGGCTCTTGTAGTCGTCCAGCGTCTTGAGCTGATCGTTGGTGGAGATGGCGCGGCCGAAGATGTCGCCGTCGATGGCGCCGGTCGGCGACACGGCGTTGGCGTTGACGATGGCCGTGCGGATGTCGTCCAGGCTCAGCCCCATCGACGACAGGCGGGCGGGATCGGCGCGGATGCGGATCGCCGGCTGGTCGGCGCCGGCGACGTCGGCCTGGGCGA
>CAXTMA010000196.1:0-8075 GCA_964245015.1 uncultured Beijerinckiaceae bacterium
GCGGCGGTGTGGTAGCCGTAGGTGCCGGGCACCGCCTGGGGCTCGTCCATCAGCACCAGGAACAGGTATTTCGGGTGGTCGGCCGGCAGGATCGCCATGAAGGTGGTGAACACCTTGTCGTGGTCGTAGTGCCCGTGGACGAGCTTGTCGGCCGTGCCGGTCTTGCCGCCGATGAAGTAGCCGGGGATGTTGGCGTTGCGCGCCGAGCCGACCTCGGCGTTGAGGCGCATGAGGTAGCGCAGCGACTCCGACACTTCCGGGCGCACGACCCGGTCGGCGTGGGCGCGGGCATCGGCCTCGTCGCGCTTGAGGAAGGTGGGGGTGATGAGCTGGCCGCCGTTGACCAGCCCGCCCACCGCCATCAGCGCCTGCAGCGGCGCCACGTTGAGGCCCTGGCCGAAGGCGATGGTGATGGTGTTGAGTTCGCTCCAGTGCTTGGGCACCAGCGGCTCGGCCGATTCCGGCAGCTCGGTGCGCAGGCGGGTCAGCTGCCCCATCTTGCGCAAAAAGGCCTGGTGGCCGGGCACGCCGACCATCATCGCCATCCGCGCCGTGCCGATGTTGGAGGAGTGCACGAACACCTCCGGCACGCTCAGCATGCGGCGCTCGGGGTGGAAGTCGTGGATGGTGAAGCGGCCGAAGCGCAGCACGTCGCGGGCATCGAGCTGCGAGCGCAGCGTCACCTTGTTGGCCTCCAGCGCCATCGCGATCGAGATCGCCTTGAAGGTCGAGCCCATCTCGTAGACGCCGACCGACAGCCGGTTGATGTTGTTGGGGTTGAGCGCGTCGGCCGGCTGGTTGGGGTCGAAGTCCGGCAGGGAGGCCATCGCCACCACCTCGCCGGTGTTGACGTCGAGGATGGCGGCGGCGCCCGACTTCGCCTTGAAGTGCTCGATGCCCTTGGCCAGCTCATCGCGCACGGCATAGGTCGCGCGCAGGTCGAGCGAGGTCACCAGCGGCTTGAGGTCGGTCGCCGCGACCTTGAAGCCCATGCCGGTCAGGTCGGAATAGCCCTGTGTGTCGATGTACTTTTCCAGGCCGGAGATGCCGACGCCGTCGAGGTTGGCGAAGCCCAGCACGTGGGCGGCGATCGGCCCGTTGGGATAGACGCGCTTGTTTTCGGGCAGGAAGCCGACGCCGGGCAGGCCGAGGTGGAACACCTCCTGCTGCTCCTTGGAGCTGACCGCCCGCTTGACCCAGACGAAGCCCTTGCGCGAGCCGAGCTTGCGGCGCAGCTCGGCGGCGTTGACGTCGGGCAGGGCGGCGGTGAGCAGCTCCACCGCCTCGTCCTTGTCGACGAGGCGGCGCGGCTCGGCGAAGATGCTCATCACCTTGATGTCGGTGGCCAGCACCTCGCCGTTGCGGTCGAGGATGTCGGGGCGGGCGGCGGCAACCTGGTCGGAGCCGGCGACGCGCACGGTTTCGGCGGCGTCCGGCTTCAGCCCGAAGGCGACGAGGCGGACGAGGATGGTGGCGAACAGAAGGGCGAACAGGGCGGCGACGAGCCGGGTGCGTCCGGCAGTCTTGTCGAGCCTCGCTTCGAACAGGCGCTTGATGAAGGCGAGCGGGCTCAGCCGTCGGCCGGGGCTCATGGGACTTGCGTCGACCGCCGCGCCCTGCCGGTCGAACTCCTGGTCGCCGGATGGATCCGCAAGGCCGCCCGCTTCGTGGCTTTCCACCGTCATCTCGCGGCTTTCCCGGTCGGTGTCGCGCCGGCGGACGGCGTGGTGCCGGCGACCGCGGCATCGCCGGGCGTGTTGGTCGGTTCGCCCAGGCCGAGGTCTTCGAGCTTGCGGCCGATCACGTCGCCGCGCTGCGCCTTGTCGGGCAGGGCCTCCGCCTTGACGATCTGGTCGAGCTTGAGGGGCTGCAGGTCGGTCAGCTTCTCGGTCAGGGCCTGGATCCGCTCGGGACGGGTCAGGTTGGCCCAGTCGGCGCGCAGGATGCCGATGCGGTCCTGCTCGCCCTTGATCTCCGTCTTCAGCCGCGCCACCGTTTCGGCGCGGAACATGGTCTGGTACTTGATCGAGTAGGCGTAGATCGCGGACGCGACCAGGGCGGCGATGGCCGCGAGGTTGAGCAGGCGGATCAACGGCTGGTCCCTTCCCGGCCCTTGTCGCGCCCCTTATCGCGCCCTTTGCGTGCGCCGGGCTTGCCCGCGGGGAGCGTGCCGGCCGGAGAGGCCAAGCTGCTTGGCGAAACTAGACCGCCCGGTGAGGCCAAGCCGCGCAGCGCCGGCTCGACCGGCAGCGCCGGCGCGCCCGTGCGGGTGCCGTGCCGCAGCTTGGCCGAGCGCGCCCGCGGGTTGGCTGCGCATTCCGCCTCGCTGGGGACAACCGGCTGACCCTTGGGCAGGGTGAAGCTCGGGTCGATTGCCGCCGGCTCGCCGGGCAGCCGCCGGCCGGGAGCCTCGCCCTTGCCGGAGCGGCGAGCGAAGAACTGCTTGACGATGCGGTCTTCCAGGGAATGGAAGGTCACCACGGCGAGCCGGCCGCCCGGCTTCAGCAACCGCTCGGCGGCCGACAGCGCCGACACCAGTTCGCCGAGCTCGTCGTTGACGGCGATGCGCAGCGCCTGGAAGGCGCGCGTCGCCGGGTGGATGTCGGTCGGCTTGTGCGGCACGATTCGGGCGATCAGGCCGGCCAGCGCGGCGGTGGTGCGAAACGGCGCGGCCGTGCGGTCCATCACGATCGCGCGGGCGATGCGGCGCGACAGCCGTTCCTCGCCGTAATGGTAGAAAACGTTGGCCAGCTCGTCCGCCCCGAGCGTGTTGACGAGGTCGGCGGCGGTCGGCCCGCCGGCTTCGGCGCCCATGCGCATGTCGAGCGGCCCGTCGCGTCGGAACGAGAAGCCGCGTTCGGCCTCGTCGAGCTGCATGGACGACACGCCGATGTCGAGGACGATGCCGTCGAAAGGCGCGAGCGACGCCGCGACCGCTTCCATGGCGCCGAAGCGCGCCTCGACCAGCCGGAGGCGGGCGCCGTAGCCGGCGGCAAGAACCGCGCCGCCGCGCACGGCGACGGGGTCGCGGTCGAGGGCGAGCACGCGGATGCCGGGATGGCTGTCCAGGATCGCGGCCGTGTAGCCCCCGGCGCCGAAGGTGGCATCAAGGAACAGGCCGGCGCCCGCCGACGTGCCGCCGCCAAGCGTGGCGGCGACGGCCTCGTCGCGGAGCACGGGCGTGTGGCGGAGGACGGAAGCGGAGCGGAGCACGGGAATGTCGCGGGCCGGTCCGCCAGCGACGCCCCGATCCGTCGGATCGGAGCCGCCGCCGCCCGTCATTCCCGTGCTCCGGGAGGAAGCGGCGAGCGTGCCGCATCCTGGAACCGGATCGGATCCCGCACGCGCTGGCGAAGCGTGGCCTCTTCGCCGTCCGTGCGGATCCGCTCCGATCCCTGGACCTGTTGCAGCCTTTTCGCCGGCATCTCCCGCGGTGGCGAACGCAGGCCGGCCGAGGCTTGGACGCAGGCCGGCGCGAACTTCCCGATAGCCGAGGCAGATACGACGCGACGCCCGAGGGCGCCCGACGGACCGAAAAGGAAAAGCAAACGCGTGACGCCAAACCTCCCGCGTCGCCCGGCCGCCGAGGGGCGTACGTTCGACCACCGTAGCTGCACCGACCACAGCTTCGATGGTCGCAGCGTTGGCGGTCGAACGGGCTCCAAAGCCCGGACGAGAACCGAGACTCGACAAAGCCTCGCCGATTGAACGTTCGGTGCCGGCAGCGCCCAAAGACTTGCTTGGGGACCGGCGCGGGAGTGCATTGGGTATCATGCGATGGGGCGTGAAGCAATCGATCGGCCCCGTCGCGCACCATGCGCGCCGGCCGCCTGCCATCAAGCCCCAACGAGGTTAAGAAGTGGTTTCCGCGCGGCGCCGGCTGGGGAACACGGGCGGCCGCTGCGACGGCCGGCGCGTTGACTCATCTTCGTGGCATCTTTACGACCGTCCTTCCATCGTTCCACGCAAACGACGCCGTTGCGTCCCGCACGGCCGGTATGGCGTCCTCGCTTGGCAGGGGATCGGTTTGTCGGGTGATGTTTGCGCGTCGCGCGCGCCCTCGCCGCGAGACCCGTGCGTCCCACGCGCATTCACCATGCCGGCCGGTCTGCCGATTTCCGCATTGTTTCGAGAGAAGCTTTGCGTCAACCAGGTTTTCCGCAACAGGCCGAGAGCGCCGAGCGCATCGGCCGGGGGCGGCGCAACACGGGCAGCTTGATGAACATTTCCAAGGTGGGCGTGATCGGCGCCGGGCAGATGGGATCGGGCATCGCCCAGGTGTGCGCCCTGGCCGGCATCGAAGTCTTCCTCAACGACGTCACGGACGCGCGCACCCGCGGCGGCATCGAGGCGATCAGGTCGAGCTTCGGCAAGCTGGTGGAGCGCCGGCAGTTCGAGGCCGAGGCGGTGGAGGCCGCCATCGGGCGCATCGCGCCGGCTCCCGACCTCGCCACGTTGCACCAGTGCGACCTCGTCATCGAGGCCGCCTCGGAGAACGAGGAGGTGAAGAGGCGGATCTTCGGCATGGTGTGCCCGCACCTCAGGCCCGACGCGATGCTCGCCTCCAACACCTCGTCCATTTCCATCACCCGGCTCGCCGCCGCAACCGATCGTCCCGAGCGCTTCATCGGGATCCACTTCATGAATCCGGCGACCAAGATGCAGCTCGTCGAGCTGATCCGCGGCATCGCCACCGAGGACGCCACATTTGAGCGGGCCAAGGCCTTCATCGCCCACCTCGGCAAGACGGCAACGGTTTCGGAGGACTTCCCGGCCTTCATCGTCAACCGCATCCTGCTGCCGATGATCAACGAGGCGATCTACACCCTCTACGAGGGCGTCGGCTCGGTGGAGGCGATCGACACGGCGATGAAGCTCGGCGCCAACCACCCGATGGGCCCGCTGACGCTGGCCGACTTCATCGGACTGGATACGCTGCTCTCGGTGATGCAGGTTCTGCACGAGGGTCTCGCCGATCCGAAGTACCGTCCGTGCCCGCTGCTGGTGAAGTACGTCGAGGCCGGCTGGCTCGGCCGCAAGACGCAGCGCGGCTTCTACGACTACCGCAGCGGCACGCCCATCCCGACCCGGTAGGCCGAGTTCAGCCGGCGCACGGCGCTTCTGGCAAGGGCCGGGTAGAGCGCAGCCATCGCGGCGGCATAGACGATCAGGCCCGTTCCCGCCTCCAGCGCCATCCGTGCCAGGGGGTGCGGAGCCAGGCGCGCCCACGGCGCGATCAGCAGGGCCGCCGCCATCGCTGAACTGGCGAGCGCGACCTTGGCCGCATCGCGGGCGGGAAAGCTGAAGCCGGCGAGATGCTGCGCCAGGGCGAAGCCGGCCGCGAAACTCGCCGCCCCGCCGGCAAGGCAGCCGGCCACGGCCCCGACCAGGGCGCCATCGGCACCGCCATACCTCACGCCCAGGGCAAGGCCGGCGGCGCAGCCGGCCAGGGTCGTGATCGCGTCGACGGCGTTGATCGCCGTGGTGATCCCCGGCCGCTCGATCAGAAGGAAGACGGGATCGGCGAGGTGCATGCGGATGTTGCGCACGGCGCCGGCCGCCGCCGCCAGCGGCAGCACCGCGATCGTCGCCTCGCGGAACGGTGCCGCCACGAACAGGGTGACGAAGGGCTCGGCGAGCAGGCACAGGCCGACGGACGCCGGCACCACCAGCGCCATCAGCATCACCCCGCCCAGGCTGAGCTGCCGGAAGCCGTCGGCCCGCGAACCGCCGTCGAGCCGGCGCACGGCGAGGGGAAAGGACGCGGCGATCACCAGCATGGCCAGCGTCGCCGCCAGCCGCTGCCCGAGGCCCCAGCCGACCGCGACGAGGCCCAGCTCCGCCGCGCCGGCGAGGCGCTCGACCACCAGCCGGATGCCGTTCTGCGCCACCCAGGCGGCGGCGCCGGCCACGAGCAGCGGCGCCCCGTAGACCAGCGCCGCCGAAAGAAGGCCGCCGCCCGGCAGCCAATCGCCCCCGGTGACGCCAAGCCGCCGCCACATCAGCACGGCGCCGACCGCCTGCGCCGCGCTGAAGCCGCCGAGCACGGCCGCAAGCGTCGACGGCTGCCCCGACCGCGCCTCGAACCGCACCAGGGCGTAGGCGAGGGCGAAGCCGGCGCCGTGGCAGCACATCTGGCCCAGCGTGTAGACGCCGATGCGGCTTTGCGCCCGCGCCCGCTCGCCGAGATGGGTGACGAGGGAGCGCGTCGCGATGAAGGCCACGGCGGCGACGGCCGTCGTCGTCGGCTGGTGCAGCATGCGCACGACCAGGCATGCGACGGCCGACGCGGCGGCGAGGGCGAGGGCGAGAACGGACGCCTCGCCGCGCGCGAAGCCGACGCGCCGGGCGCCGCTGAGACCGTCGAGGTAGCGCAGGGTGAACTGCGTCCACCACGACAAGCACAGCAGGAAGACGAGGTCCTGGGCGGCGATCAGCAGCGTCAGCACGCCGTAGGGCGCCGGCTCCAGCCAATGCGTCCACACGATCGCCGCCGTGACCTGCGCGAGCGGTCCGACCACCTGCGCCGGCAGGTACTTGAGCGTTTGGCGGACCAGCATCGCAGTTTCGCGCGGGAGGGTACGGCACGGCAACGCCCGGCCCAGCCCATTCGACGAGATCGGAAACGGTAAATCGAAGGGATGCCGCTGCGCGAGGCGGGCCCGACATCGGGATCAGGCGGAGCCGGCCACCGTGTTCAGCTCGGCCATCGCCTCGTCGGGCAGCGTCAGTTCGGCGGCGGCGAGGTTTTCGCGGAGGTGCCCGACGCTGGACGTGCCGGGGATGAGCAGGATGTTGGGCGCGCGGCGCAGCAGCCAGGCCAGCGCGACCTGCATCGGCGTGGCACCGAGGCGCCCGGCCACCGCCGTCAAGGTCGAGGACTGCAGCGGGCTGAAGCCGCCCAGCGGGAAGTAGGGCACGTAGGCGATGCCGGCCTCCGCCAGTTCGTCGACCACGGGATCGTCGCCCCGATGGGCCAGATTGTACTGGTTCTGCACGCACACGATCTCGCAGATCGAGCGACCCTGCGCGATCTGCGTCGGGGTGACGTTGCTCAGCCCGATGTGGCGCACGAGGCCCTGCCGCTGCAGGTCGGCGAGGATCGCGAGCGGCTCGGCGATCGATCCTTCGGCGAGGCCGTGGGCGAACAGGGCGCGCAGGTTGACCACGTCGAGCACGTCCACGCCGAGGTTGCGCAGGTTGTCGTGCACGGCTTGCGTCAGTTCTTCGCGCGAAAAGGCCGGGTTCCAGGATTTGTCGGCGCCGCGCCGCGCCCCGACCTTTGTGACGATCACGAGATCGTCGGGATAGGGCGCCAGCGCCTCGCGGATCAGCTGGTTGGTGACGTGGGGCCCGTAGAAGTCGCTGGTGTCGATGTGGTCGACACCGTTGTCCACCGCTTCGCGCAGCACCGCCAGGGCGGCGTCGCGGTCGTCCGGCGGCCCGAACACGCCGGGTCCGGCGAGGCGCATGGCGCCGTAGCCGAGCCGCGTCACGTTGCGCCCGCCAAGCGGATAAGTGCCGGATCGGTCGATGGGGGACATGATCGCCTCCTGAAGCCGTGAAAGAACGCTGATCTAGCGCTTGCCGGGCCGCGCGGGAACGGGGCGCATTCCGCACGGGCTGTGCGGCGGAGCGAACGATGAGGTACGACCTGGCCGATCTCAGGGCCTTCGTCGCGGTGGCCGGCGCCGGCGGCTTCCGTGACGGCGCCCGCACGACCGGCAGCAGCGCCTCGGGCCTGAGCGAGGCGGTGCGTCGGCTGGAAGCGCGGCTCGGCGTCCGGCTTCTCAACCGCACCACGCGCTGCGTCGTCCCCACCGAAGCGGGCGCGCGCCTGCTGGAGCGCCTGGGACCGGCGCTGGGCGAGGTGGAGGCTGCGCTCGACGTGGTCAACGGCTTCCGCGACAGGCCGGGCGGCACCTTGCGCCTCAACGTGCCGGTCGTCGCCGCCCGCCTCGTGCTGCCGGCGATCGTGCCGGGCTTCCTCGCCGCCTATCCCGACATCAAGCTGGAGGTGATCGCCGAGGACGGCTTCGTGGACGTGCTCGCCGCCGGCTGCGACGCCGGCATCC
>CAXTMA010000197.1:0-8063 GCA_964245015.1 uncultured Beijerinckiaceae bacterium
CGCCCGAACTGATCGGACGGGCTGTCGCTGCGGCGGAGCGCAACGGCGCCGCCATCCCGGCCCTCGACGTCGTCGACACGATCAAGACGGTGGACGACGCCGGCCGGATCCTCGCCACGCCGGTGCGGGCGACGCTGCGGGCCGTGCAAACCCCGCAGGCGTTCCGCTTCCCGCTCATCCTCGCGGCGCACCGGGCGGCCGCCGCTGCGGGCGCCGGCGCCTTGACCGACGATGCTTCTGTCGCAGAATGGGCCGGCCACCCCGTTCACGTCTTCGAAGGAGAACCCGGCAACATGAAAGTGACGACGCGCGACGACGTCGCGGCGGCGGAAGCGCGGCTGCTGCGCGAGTGTCCCGACGTGCGCATGGGCCAAGGCTACGACGTCCACGCCTTCGGTCCCGGCGACGGCGTCTGGCTCGGCGGCTTCAAGGTGCCGCACGCGATGGGGCTGGTCGGCCATTCCGACGCCGACGTGCTGAGCCACGCCATCACGGACGCGCTCTACGGCGCGCTGGGCGACGGCGACATCGGCAGCCACTTCCCGCCCTCCGACCCGCAGTGGAAGGGCGCGGATTCGTCCATCTTCCTCAAGGCCGCCGTCGAGGCGGTGCGCGCGCGCGGCGGCATGATCGCGCACATCGACGCGACCGTGGTGTGCGAAACGCCGAAGGTCGGGCCCCACCGTGACGCGATCCGGCAAAGCATCGCGCAGGCGACCGAGCTGTCGCTCGACCGCGTCGCCGTAAAGGCGACCACATCCGAGCGCCTCGGCTTCACCGGGCGCGGCGAGGGCATCGCCGCCCTGGCGGTGGCCACCGTGCGTCTGCCGGTGCTGCCATGATGGCGCCGGAAACGACCATCGCCGTCACCGCCCTGCTGAAGCTGTTCAAGGAGTGCGGCCTCACCATCGCCACGGCGGAATCGTGCACCGGCGGCCTGCTGGCCGCCGCCCTCACCTCCGTATCGGGATCGAGCGCCGTGGTGGAGCGCGGCTTCGTCACCTACACCAACGTCGCCAAGACGCAGTCGCTCGGCGTGCCGCACTCGCTGCTTAACGCCCATGGCGCGGTCAGCGCGGAGGTCGCGCGGGCGATGGCGGAGGGCGCGCTCGCCCGATCCAACGCCGACGTCGCCATCTCCATCACCGGCATCGCCGGGCCGGGCGGCGCCGTACCGGGCAAGCCGGTCGGGCTGGTGTTCTTCGGGCTGGCGCGCGAGCACATGCGCACGCAGGGCATCGAGCGCCGCTTCGGCGCCCTCAGCCGCGACGGCGTGCGCGAGGCCTCGGTCGCCTTTGCCCTCGACCTGCTACGCCAAGCTGCCGGATGAGCTGCCGGCCGGGTCCGGCGCCCGCCGGGCGGGTCGTTCGGGATGGCCGTAGATCTGGTTGGCCCTGCGCTCGAAGGCGACGGTGAAGCGTCGGAACGCCTGATCGAACATGCTGCCGACCAGCAACGCCAGCATGCGGCTCTTGAACTCGTATTCGATGTGAAACACGACCTGCGAACCGTGAAGCTCGCCGTGCGAATCGGGCGTATCGCGAAACACCCAGCGGTTCTTCAGATAGCGAAACGGCCCGTCGACGTATTCGACAAGGATGTGATTGGCGGCCCGGTCGCAGCTGACGCGCGTCTTGAAGGACTCGCGGATCGCCTTGAACCCGACCTCCATCCTGGCGACAAGGACCTGCAACTCGCCTTCGCGCTTGTCTTCGAGGAGGTCGAGGGCGGTGCAGAAGGGCAGGAACTCGGGATAGCGCCTGACATCCGCCACCAGATCGAACATCTGCGTGGCCGTATGCTGGACGCGTCGCGTCGTGTCGAAGATCGGCATCGGCCCTCATAACATGCGGATCGGCGGGGAAAAGAGCGTCGGACGGTCGCTCCCGCACCCCGATCGAGGGATCATCGGCAGGAATCGAACCGCGGTGTGAACGACGCGGCGGGACGGCCGTTGCGGGCTGATCGAACCGGGAGCCGCCCATGACCGCAAAGACCATCCATTCCATGATCCGCGTGATCGACGAAGCGCGATCGTGCGCGTTCTACCACCGAGCCTTCGGGCTGGAGGTCGCCGACCGCTATCCCAAGGACGGCTTCACCATCGTCTACCTCCGCAACGCCAACTCGCCCTTCGAGCTGGAACTGACCGTCAACGGGGAGCGGAACACACCCTACGCCAAGGGCGACGGTTACGGCCACCTCGCCGTGCTCGTCGACGACCTCGAGGCGGAGAACAAGCGGATGAAGGCCGAAGGCCTGCAGCCCGGCGCCATCAAGGAACTCGACCTCGGCGGCCCCGCCCGCTTCTTCTTCGTCAGTGATCCCGACGGCTACCAGATCGAGGTGATCGGTCGAAGCGGGCGCTTCAAGGATTACTGATCGAGCTTCGCCTGCCGCGCCGCGCGCAGGCGGGCGAAGTCCTCGCCGGCATGGTGCGACGAGCGCGTCAGCGGCGAGGCGGCGACGACCAGGAAGCCCTTGGCGAGCGCCTGCGTTTCCAGCGAAGCGAACTCGTCGGGTGGCATGAAGCGGATCACCGCATGGTGCTTGCGCGTCGGCTGGAGGTATTGCCCGACGGTGAGGAAGTCGACGTCGGCGCTGCGCAGGTCGTCCATCACCTGCAGCAGCTCGTGACGTTCTTCGCCGAGCCCGACCATCAGCCCGGACTTGGTGAAGATCGCCGCGTCCATCTCCTTCACGCGCTGCAACAGGCGCAGCGAATGGAAGTAGCGCGCACCGGGACGCACGCTCAGGTACTTGGAGGGCACGGTCTCCAGGTTGTGGTTGAACACGTCGGGTCTGGCTGCCACCACCACCTCCAGCGCACCGGGCTTGCGAAGGAAGTCGGGGGTCAGGATCTCGACCGTGGTGCCGGGGCTGCGCGCCCGGATCGCGGCGATCACGGCGGCGAAGTGCGCGGCGCCGCCGTCGGGGAGATCGTCGCGGTCGACGGAGGTGACGACGACGTGGGCGAGCCCGAGCTTGGCCACCGCATCGGCGATGCGCGCCGGCTCGCCCGGATCGAGCGCGCGCGGCATCCCCGTCTTGACGTTGCAGAAGGCGCAGGCGCGGGTGCAGGTGTCGCCCATGATCATGAAGGTGGCGTGACGCTTGGTCCAGCATTCCCCGATGTTGGGGCAGCCGGCCTCCTGGCAGACGGTGACGAGCCCGTGCTGCTTGACGATCGTCTCCGTGGCGTCGAACTGCGGCGAGCCCGGCGCCCGCACCCGGATCCAGTCCGGCTTCTTCGCCTGCGGCTGGTCGGGACGGTGCGCCTTCTCGGGATGGCGGACCACCTCGGGATGGCGGACCTGCTGCGAGTCATCAAGCGTCGCGACCGCATCGAGCATCGTCACCGCATCTCTCCGCACCGCATCCCTGCATCTCCGAAACGGCAACTCCCGGCGCTAAGCTCGAAGCCGCGGCGGTGTCCCGATGATCTAGGCCGTCAGCCCACGCAGCGGTAGTCTCTGCCTGCAGGGTAGACGACCGGCGCGCGATGGCGACCTTTCGCGTGGGCTGGGCGCCGGCTATCAAGCCGCATGCTCGATTGCCACCTGGCGGGCCGCCTCGCCTTCACCCATCGGCCGCCCTCGAAACCGCCGCTGCCGCCGGGCAAGCACCCGCTCGGCCTGTCGGGCGGGCGCGACGCGATCCTGGTCGTGCCCGACAAGGTCGATCCGGCCGCCGCCACGCCGCTGATGGTGCTGTTCCACGGCGGCGGCGGCCACGCCGAGAAGATCCTGCCGATGATGGAGGGCCACGCGCGCGCCTGCGGCTTCCTCCTGCTGGTGCCGCAGTCGTTCTTCCCGACCTGGGACATCGTGATCGCCGGCAACGGGCCCGACCGCGAGCGCCTGGACACGGCGCTGGGCGCCGTTGCCGACCGTTTCGCGCTCGACCCCGCCCACCTCGCCTTCGCCGGCCATTCCGATGGCGGCAGCTACGCCCTTTCGCTCGGCCTCGCCAACGGCGACATCGTCAGCCACGTCATCGCCTCGTCGGCCGGCTTCCTGTCGGTGCACGTGCAGACCGGGGCGCCCCGCATCTTCATCTCGCATGGCGTCGCCGACGAGCAGATCCCGATCGGGCGCAGCGGCCGGGTTCACGCGGCCGCGCTGAAGGAGGCCGGCTACGACGTGACCTACGTCGAATACGACGGCCTCCACGCCTACCGGCCGGGCGTGGTCGCGCAGTCGATCGATTTCTTCCTGGCCTGAACCGGCTGCATCGATCCGTCGCCGTCCAACTCTTCGTATCTAGCGAAACCACCGGCTCCCGCCGCTCTTTGCCAGCCATCGGTGGCGATCGCCTGCCGCGCGCCGGGAGAATCGGTCGATGGTCTTCGTGATGGGTTTGATCTCCTTCCTGGGCGGCGTGCTCAACACCGTGCAGGCGGGGTCCAATTCCACCCTCGCCAAGACCCTGCAGCAGCCGATCCTCGCCGCCCTGATCGTGACGGCGGTCAACGGCCTCGCCTATCTCGCCCTCGCGCCCTTCATCGGCCTGCACCTGCCCAAGGCCGAGGCCTTCGCGGCGGTGTCGTGGTGGGCATGGATCGGCGGCGCACTCGGCGGCACCTACGTGCTGACGTCCATCTTCTTCGCCGAGAAGCTCGGCAGCGGCATCTTCATCGGCCTGACGGTGACGGCCGGCGTGATTACCTCCGTGGTCATGGACCACTACGGGCTGGTCGGCTTCAAGCAGCATACGGCGAGCTGGCCGCGTCTCATCGGCGCCGGGCTGATGATCGCCGGCCTTGGCCTCGTGGCGGCATTCTGAAGCTCACCTCACTTGTGCAGCACCTGTCCGTAGGCGTCGAGCACGCTCTCGTGCATCGTCTCCGACAGGGTCGGATGAGGGAAGATCGTGTGCATCAGCTCCTCTTCCGTGGACTCGAGGTTCATCGCCACCACGTAGCCCTGGATCAGCTCCGTCACCTCGGCCCCGACCATGTGGGCGCCGAGCAGCTTGCCGGTCTTGGCGTCGAAGATGGTCTTCACCAGACCATCGGGCTCGCCCAGCGCGATCGCCTTGCCGTTGCCCACGAAGGGGAAGCGGCCGATCTTCAATTCGTACCCGGCCTCTCGCGCCTTGGCCTCCGTCATGCCCACCGACGCGACCTGCGGCTGGCAATAGGTGCAGCCGGGGATCATCGCCTTGTCGATGGGATGGGGATGCCGCCCCGCGATCGCCTCGATGCACACCGTACCCTCGTGCTCGGCCTTGTGCGCCAGCATCGGCGGCCCGGCGACGTCGCCGATCGCGTAGATCCCGGGCACGCCGGTGCGCCCGAAGGCGTCGATGCGGACCAGGCCGCGCTCGAACTGCACGCCCAGCGCCTCCAGCCCGATATTCTCGACATTGCCGACCACGCCCACCGCCGAGATCAGCCGCTCGGCGCGGATCTGCTGCCGGTTGCCCCTTGCGTCCTCGATTGTCGCGGTCACGTCGTCGGCGCCCTTCCCCACCTCCATCACCTTGGTCGAGGTGAGAATGGTGATGCCCTGCTTCTCGAAACGCTTGCGAGCCAGGCCCGAGATCTCGGCGTCCTCGACCGGCAGGATCTGGGGCAGCACCTCGATCACGGTCACATCCGTGCCCATGGTGCGATAGAACGAAGCGAACTCGATGCCGATCGCGCCCGAGCCCATCACGATCAGGCTCTTGGGGAACGCCTTGGGGACCATAGCCTCGAAATAGGTCCAGATCAGGCGGCCGTCGGGCTCGATGCCCGGCAGCACGCGAGGCCGCGCGCCGGTGGCGACGATGATGTGCTTGGCATGGTAGGTGCCGGCGCCGAGCGTCCCCTTGGGCGGCGGGTTCTGCGGCTGCGCCGCGTCGGGCTTGGGCGGGCCGACCACGACCTCGCCCGGCCGCGGGATCTTAGCCTGCCCCCAGATCACGTCGACCTTGTTCTTCTTGAGAAGGAAGCCGACGCCGGCGGTGAGCTGCTGCGACACGCCGCGCGAGCGGTTGACCACGGCGGCGGGGTCGAAGCCGACCTTCCCCTCGATCGTCAGCCCGTACTCCTTCGGGTGCTGGAGGTAGTGGTAGATCTCGGCCGAGCGGAGCAGCGCCTTGGTCGGGATGCAGCCCCAGTTCAGGCAGATGCCGCCGAGGTGCTCGCGCTCCACCACCGCCGTCCTGAGCCCGAGTTGCGCCGAGCGGATCGCGGTGACGTAGCCGCCCGGCCCCGCCCCGATCACGAGAACGTCGTAGGCATCCGCCATGGGATCAGCAACTCCGCTTCGGGCAGGCTCGGCTTCGGGCAGGTTTGGCCGCGACCCGCCTCGGCGGGCCGAGCGCATTCTACGCCAGCATGCTCAGCGGCGCTTCGACCACCTGCTTGAACGCCTCGATCAGCCGGGCGCCGAGCGCGCCGTCGGCGACGCGGTGATCGACCGAAAGGGTGACGGTCATCACCGTGGCCACGGCCGGGGCTCCGTTCTTCACCACGACCCGCTTCTCGCCCATGCCGACGGCGAGGATGGTCGACTGCGGCGGGTTGATCACGGCGGTGAAGTGCTTGATGCCGTACATGCCGAGGTTGGACACGGCGGTGACGCCGCCCTGGTACTCCTCGGGCTTCAGCTTGCGCGCCTTGGCGCGGGCGGCGAAGTCCTTCATCTCGATCGAGATGGCCGAGATGGTCTTGGTCTCGGCCTTGCGCACGATCGGCGTGATCAGCCCTGAGGGGATGGACACGGCGACGCCGATGTCGACGTGCCGGTGCCGCAGCATCGCGCCTTCCGTCCAGGTGGCGTTGATGTCGGGCACCCGGTGGAAGGCGGTGGCCAGCCCCTTGATGATGAAGTCGTTGACCGAAGCCTTGAAGCGGGGCTTGCCGTCCTTGTCGAGGCCGGCGCTGCTGTTGATCTGCTCGCGCAGGGACAGCAGCGCGTCGATTTCGCAGTCCAGCGTCAGGAAATAATGCGGGATCTCCTTGGCGGCATCGGACAAGCGCCGGGCGATTGTCCGGCGCATGCCGTCGTGGGGCGCCACGTCGTAGCTGCCGGGGGTGAAGTACGCCTTGATCGTCTCGTCGGAGATCGCCGGGGCGGGCGCGACCCTCACGTCGGGCTGCTTGGCCGCTGGCTGCTTGACGGCGGGCTGTTCGGCCGCGACCGGCTTGATGTCGAGCGAGCGGGGTGCCGGTGCGGGGGTGGCCGGCTGCGCGCCGCGCGCTTCGGCCGCCCGCACGTCGCGCTCAACGATGCGTCCGTTCGGGCCGCTGCCGCTGATGGCGGCGAGGTCGAGGCCGGCCTGCTTGGCGATGCGGCGCGCCAAAGGCGAAGCGCTGGTCCGGCCGCCGGCCGGGACGGTCGTGCCCGGCGAGGCCGCAGCGGCAGCCGAAGGGGCAGCCGACGACGCGGTCTTGAACGCGTCCGCGGTGCCGGTCACCATCGGCGCCCCGGCCGTGGCACCCGGCCGTTCGTATTGCAGGACCTGGTCATCGGCTGCGGGGAACGCGCCGCCGCCGTCCGCAGGAGGGCTCGCGGGCGAGGGCTCGCCGCGCCCGCCCTTGGTCTCCAACGAGCCGGCTGCGACCTTGGCGGCTGCCGGAGCGGCGTGGATGTCCTCGCCCTCCCCCGCGATCAGGCCGATCACCTTGTTGACCGGCACGTCGGCCGAGCCTTCGGGCACCACGATCTTGGCGAGCACGCCTTCGTCGACGGCTTCCACCTCCATCGTCGCCTTGTCGGTCTCGATCTCGGCGAGCACGTCGCCGGACTTGATCGCGTCGCCCTCCTTTTTCAGCCATTTGGCGAGGGTGCCTTTCTCCATCGTCGGGGAAAGGGCGGGCATCAGAATGTCGATGGGCATGTCGGCCTACCTGTAGCAGACGGCCTTGGCCGCCCGCACGACATCATCGACGGTGGGCAGGGCGAGCCGTTCGAGATTGGCCGCATAGGGCATCGGCACGTCGCGGCCGGTGACGCGCATCACCGGCGCGTCGAGGTCGTCGAAGGCACCCTCCATGATCACCGCCATGATCTCCGCGCCGATGCCGCACTGCGGCCAGCCTTCCTCCACGGTGACGCAGCGATGCGTCTTGC
>CAXTMA010000198.1:0-8034 GCA_964245015.1 uncultured Beijerinckiaceae bacterium
CGCCGGCTGGGCGGCCGCGCTGCGCTTCCGCCAGAAGGCCAGCCTGCTGCGCGTCGCCGGCACGGCGGAGTTCGCCCGCGACCTGCTCGATGGCGGCCAACAGGTCGCGGTGTCGGTGGCCTTCCTGGAAACGAGTGCGGCCCTGGTCGTGTCGCTCCAGGGCACTGGGTGGCGGGTCGGCGCGATCAAAGGCGAGCAGGCCAGCGACGCGAACGAGGCGGTGCGGCTCGGCGACGGCACTGGAAGGGTCTGCCGCGGCACTGACCGGCGCTGCCGAGTCCCTGTCGGCGGCCGCACTTAAACAGGGGGTCGGCTCGGCCGCCGAGGCAGCCGAGGGCGTCAGCGCCGCGGCCGCGCCGAGCGTATTGGGCACGGCAGCCAAAACCATCCCGATCGTCGCGGCGACCGTCGCCCTGACCGAACTCAGCATGACGGAGGACGCCCACACCGGGGAAGACATCACCTCGCAGGCTTCCGTCGGGCAGGCGCTGGCGGGTTGGCTGTTCGGCAAGAAGAAGCAGAGCAAGACCGGTCGCCACGATCATTCCGGCGTTCCGATCGCCGGCGCCCGTGCGCTGGGCGGCCCCGTTTCGCAGGGCAAAACCTACCTTGTGGGCGAGCGCGGCCCCGAGCTGTTCACCCCCGGCCTGTCCGGTGCCATCTCGACTCATGACGTCCAGCGCATGCTGTCGCGCGCCACCTTCGCGCCCGAAGGCGCCAGGGGTGGCAGCGGCACGGTGCACCTCGCCGCGCCCGACCTCGCCAGTGCCGTCACCGGCAGGATCAGCAGCGGCCGGCCGACCACGCGGGCGGCGACGTGCTCAAGGTGAGTTGGCACGGGGCGTCGCTCCTCGGCCGGACGCGACACGGCCGACGCGATCGGTGCGCCCCGCGGGTAATTACCCAGGGGGGTGTCTGGCCGAGGATGCTCAAGCGCTGATGGTGCCGAGCACGGTGTCAAAGGCGTTCGCCCTGGAGGCGAGGCGTGCCGTTGCCACCACGGTGCGCACCGCGGCTTCGCCCGCGGCAGACCACATCGCGCGGTAGCCGTTGGTGTTTTTGCGCTGGATCACCGCCGGCCGCAGGTCGCGCTCGCAGGCGTTGTTGGTGGCCGCGACCTGCCCGGGGAAGACGGCGAAGGTCAGCAACTGGTCGCGGGCACGTCGCATCCGGCGCTGGATGTCGCGGGCCAGGTCGCAGCGGACCGGGGCGGTAAGGATGTTGTCCAGCAAGCGTTCCAGCTTGGCGCGCCGAGCTTTCACCGTCGAGGGTGCCAGCGTGGTGATGCTGCGAGACAGGATGAAGGCCGAGCCGAGCCATAGCTTGAGGCGTAGCGCGACAGGATCGTCGCCGGCCTCGACGGCATAGGCCACGTCGCGGGCGAGATGCGCCAGGCAGGTTTGCTGGCGGTCGGCGTGACCCTGCTGGGCGACATAGCGGTCCGACAGCCACACCGTCGGCCGGTGTCCGTCCATGATCTCGTGGATCACGGAAGCAGCCCGCGTCGGGGCGGCGTGGTGCACCACCGCCCCCTCGCAGCGGAAGACCCAGTGGTACCCGTTCGAGCCCTCGATGCGCACGCTTGTCTCGTCGGAGGCGACCACCGCGGCCCGCCGCAGGGCGGACAGGGCCGTCTCGCGTCCGGCGGCGAAGCGCGCTTGGGCTCGGCGCAGCATGTTGGTCAAACCACCCTGGCTGAGCGTGAGGCCGAACAGGTCCGACAGCGCCTGCTGCAGGCGCTCGTAGGAGAAGGCCTGAAAGGTCTTAAGGTACACCGCCATCGCGTGCAGGCGCGGGCCGAACGGCGTTGCTGCCGCGCCGGCCGGCCGCGGCGCCGCTACGCGCGCCCGGCAACCGGAACACGTCACCGCAAGGCGACGGTGCTGCTCGACGGCGGGCTTAACCTCCGGCAGTTCGATCTGCTCGTGCACGCTGACTATTTCGGCCGGCAGGTCGGGCGACAGCGCCAAGCCGCAGGTCGGGCACGCCGTCGGGCGGTGGTCGGTGATGACGTCGGGGTCGTCCGCGATGACGCGGCTGTGGCCCTCGTGACCGGGCTTGGCGCCGCCGGGGCGGGACTGCTCGCGCCGCTCCTTGCGGTCCGTCGAGGGCGGCTTGGACGACGTGCGCGACGTCTTGGCCGGGCGCTGCATTTTCAGCACCAGCTCGATCAACTCGTCCTTGCTCAGACGCTCCAGATCACCGCGGCTCATGGCAACACGGAATCAGCACTCGTCGCGTCGCGCAAGCGCCCCGGATCACATCGGGTCGCAACCGCGCCGCTGCCGATCGCTGACCACCCCCTGGGTAATTACCCCCGCGGTGTCGTCCAGGTGTGATGGGTGGTGGCGCACGTCGCGCAGGTTCATGCGGCGGTCGCGGCGACCGGGTCAGGGCCGCGGACCGGGCAAAGCAAAGCCCGGCCGCCTTTCGGCTCCGGGCTCATGTCGCACTTCTTCAACGCTGGTGATTTTGCGCGTTTTACCCGACGGGTCAAGTCGCGAGTTTGCGCCGACAACGACCAAAACCGTGGGAAGGCATTCCTATTGAAATGACGTGTCGTCCCACGCTACTGCTGCAACTTCGTTCCCGAGGGTAGGTGAAACTGTTGAGAGCAGTTGATCGTGATGCCATCATCGCCCTTTCCTATAGAAACTTTAATTTCTGTTTTGTCCGCCGTCCGAAATACAAGTTCGTCCTCGTTGACGCCTTTTCTTTCCTTTGATGGTTTGCCGAACTTCTCGATCGCGCGCCTGCGTGCTGATCCGATCTCCTCGTTTGCGGAAATAGGATAAATGCAACTATTAGACAGTCCTTCCAGGGCGGACTGCCCGAAACAGGGATAACATGTGATGGTATACATTAACACCGCACTAGTCTTTGGAAAAGGTCGCATTTCAGGCGTTCTCCGAGCAGAAAGACACGCACGATCGCTCTGATTTCGGAGCCGGTCAAAGCGACTATTGACGAATAGCAAGCTTTTGCTGTCAGTATCGGGTGCGAGCCTTCGCTTGTCGCAACCGTAACTCGGCCACCATGGTCCTGAGCCCGGCCGCTTCGCCCGTTGCGCCCTCGACTTCGGTCATCTCCGCCTCGGCCGCAGCGTCCCGCCGCCGGCCACCGCCGACCCTTCGCGCTCCGCTGCCTCACGCGCTGCCGCCGCATGCTTGTCGTCGGCCGCCGGCGCTGCCTTGCCCCGCGCCGCGAAAGCCTCGGCCAAGTCCTCCAGCGCGTCCCGGAAGCGACGGGCGACGTAGGTCGCGCCCTTCTCGCCGGACTTGCCCTGCAGCGCCGCGATGTCGGCGTAGCCCATCCGGTCGCCCAGCACGCGCCGCAGCAGCCGGGTGTCGATCATCCCCAGCCGCCCCTGGACGAAGGCGACCATCTTGACCGCGGCCTGCGCCCGCTCCATCGCGCGGGCCACGGCGCCGTTCTCCATCGTGCTGTGATGGCTGGGCGTGAGGTCCCACTTGGAGCCGCCGATGCGGCCGGCCTTCTCCAGCACGTCCTGCACCGTCCGCCCGGCCCGGTAGGCGGCTTCGGAGATGCGGCCGTGGCTGCGCTCCAGCTCCAGCAGGTCGGTGCGCCGGTTCACCGTGGCGAGCACCCGTTCCTTGCCGTTGCCCCACGGATCGGCGACGGCGGCGACCACCGTGTCGCTGTTGGCCGACTTCACCGGCTTGCCGAGGCCGGCTGCCGGCGCGCGGGTGTTATGGGTGCGGCCGTCGTAACGCCCGATCGCCGAGCCGCGTTCGGGCGAGCGCCGGGCCGGACGCTGCGAGCGGATCGAGATGTCGGGGATGACGGAGCGGTTCATGGCGGCGGATCTCCCCTGCGATCGGGCCCGGTTCAGGCCGCGACGAGGCTGAGTGGTCGGCCGCCGGTTTTACCGCTGTCAAGTCCGGGCTTGGTCGCATCGGACCTGGCGAGCGCGGCGGCGATGGTCAGGGCGGCGCGGCGGCGGCCGGCCTCGGCCGTGGCACGCGGCCAGCCCATCCCGCGGCACAGCTCGCCGAAGGAGCTGCGGGTCGCCCGGCAGCGTGCCCAGGCCAGCAGGTACTTGCGGCCATCGGAATCGCCGGCGAGCAGCCCGGCCCATTCCAGCACGTCGGTGACGGCGGTGCAGGTCTCCCATGGCGTGCGGATCGCCGGGCCGCGGCTGTAGACGGGGCAGTGCGGCAGCAGGCGAAACACCTCGATCAGCTGCCGCTCGACATCGGCGCTGGTCCAAGCATTCAGCGGTCGGGCTCCATGCACGTCAGGAGCATAGCAGATGCTGCGCGGGTCTAGCGCAGGAACATCTTGGCACGACCCGCGCTGTCGCGACGATCAACCAAGGATAATCGCTACCATGCGCGTCTTCGCGTTGCTGTTTGGCATCGTCTTCCTGCTGGCCGGCGTGTCCGGCTTCGTCCCTGCGCTGTCGCCCATGCATATGCACTCAGGCATGGTGGTCACGGCCAACTCTCGCCTGGCCCTCGGCCTGTTCCCGGTCAACGTGCTGCACGACCTTGTGCATGTGGCTTTCGGGATCTGGGGGCTGCTCGCCGCGCGGTCGGTGTTCGGCGCGACTTTCTACGCCCGCAGTGTCGCGCTCATTTACGCCCTGCTCGTCGTGCTGGGGCTGATACCAGCCACCTCGGCGCTGTTCGGCCTCGTGCCGATCGACGGCAACGATGTGTGGCTGCACGCAGGGCTGGCGGTCGTGGCGGCGTACTTCGGCTTCGTCCACGTTCGGAGCACGGATGATTACGCTCGCGCCTGATCGGCGGAGCGGGGCAAATCCAGCCCTTACTAGCAAGCTCACCAACTCTGATTTCATTCGATTTTCGGCTCGTCGTTAACCTTTGACAGGGACGATCATCAGACCAGCGGCCTACGTTGGCTTCGAAGGAGCGAAGCCATGGACATCCAAGCCCCGCTATCTGGCGCTGAGCTGGCGACGCCGGAAGCCATTGATGGTCCCTACGGCCACAACACCACGGCGTCCGATACGACGGCACGGCTGATCGGCCTCGGGTTCGTCAAGGCGACGGCACTGAGCTTCTACGTCACCCGCGCCGGACGACTGCGCCTTACGACTGAGCGCCTGCTTGACAGGGAGAGGCGTAGTTCGGATCGACCGTCTGAGAAGAGGTCGAGCCTTTGACGGCGCAGGATCGGAGCTTGGATCGCTCACTAAGCAGTGGTGAGGCGCTACCTTTTGTCGACCTTCAGCTTAGCCATTGCCGACGCGGCGTCTCCGCCATAACCTCGGATGCTACTTGGAAGGGGACCGAAGCCGTGCGTGATCTGGTCTCCTTATCGGTTGAGGACATGGCGGCGCTGAAGGCGATCGACGGCCCTCATGGTGCGAATGCGGAACCAACCGAAGCTACGGCAAAGCTGGTCGCCTTCGGCCTGATTCGGGCGACGCCGCTCGGCTTCTACCTGGCCCGCGCCGGGAAGCTTCATCTCGCCGCCATCGGTTCAGTCCTCGTAACCAGCGACGCCGCAAGCATTAGCGTTTAGTGGCTATACATAAACCTTGAGGATCGTGGCCTAGCCGTCGCTCTTTATGGCTTCTTCGGTTGGAGTAGAAGCCATGACTATCTGCGCACCTCTGTCCAGTGAGGAGCTGGCAACCCTCACTTTCCTCGACACCACTCTCGGTTACATCACCGAGCCATCGAAGGTGACGGCGCGGCTTGTCCGGCTCGACCTCGTCAGGCCAACATCGGTCGGGCTGTTCGTGACCCGCGCCGGGAAGCTACGACTGAGAACCGAGCACGCGCTCGCAAGAGACAAGCGGAGCCGTACCGTGGCACGCATCGGCTCCCTTCGCTAACACCTCACTTTTGCGTCTTCCTCCTCAAGCAGCTCCGCATGCCGCCGGTGTAGAAGGTCAACCCTTGCCTTCATGAGACGGAGTAGATCGCTGGCAAGGACAGCATACATTGGCTCGGAACGCGAGTTGAGCCTTGCCACAACGAGTTCCTGGTGCGAGACGCGTCGCTCGGCCCTGACAATCTGGTCGGCGCATAATTGCAGTTGCGTTCGGATACTCACGGCTTCTCTCCCTGGAGAGGCTGGCCGCGACAGAATGTCATAACGAGCCTATCGGCGCTTTTACAGGCTTGAGGCTGCCGATGGTGAAATGGGAGGGCGAGCGGGAACGGGTCAGAAGATTGTTGTCGCTCTTGAAGCTGCCGGCGTCGAGTTCATCCCCGAGAACGGCGGCGGGGCTGGGGTGCGGCTGAAGAGGAGGGCCGATCCGTAAGCGCCCGCATTCCCGCTGACCCGCCGCGACTGGGGTCTATTAGCCCTTCATTTTTCAGCGCTCTATCTTGGAGCTGGTCACTGACGCGCTTCGATTGGCTTGCCGCTGCTTGCGCTTGGCGCGCGAGCGCTCGATTTTCAGGCGCACTCTTCCGGCGCGAGCGAAATAGAAGTTGAGCGGCGTGGCCTTGATGAAACCGAGGGCGATCAGCCTCTTCGTCGTTTGCGTGGGCTCGATCAGATGGCCGCTGGGTCCGTCCAGCGCTTCCAGAGCAGCCAATTCCGAGGCAGATAATGGGACCATACGGTCCATAGCTCTACTCCTGGGCAAAGACGCCACGTGCCGGACAGCAGAGGTGGCGCTTTCGCAAACGTCGATGGCAGCGACCCGCCTCGCAGGTCGCTAATTAGGGCAATAACATACTTGACGCAGTGACGTCCGCCACATAAGGTGGCGCCATGTCGAACGAACCCGCAACCCTCGTTGAAGCGATCCGCCACTTCGCGGACCCGGACGTGACGCTCGACACGATGGTCAAGCTGCGCTGGCCGGACGGCGTGTGCTGCCCGACGTGCGGCCGGGCGGACGTGCGCTTCATCAAAACGCGTCGGATGTGGGAGTGCAAGGCGGTCCACTCGCGTCGCCAGTTCACGGCCAAGGTCGGGACGATCTTCGAGGACAGCCCCCTCGGTCTCGACAAGTGGTTCGTCGCGATTTGGATGGTCGCGAACTGCAAGAATGGTGTGTCGTCCTACGAAATTCACCGCGCGATCGGCGTCACCCAGAAGACAGCTTGGTTCATGCTCCATCGCATCCGCCTCGCCATGCAAGCCGGCTCGCTCATCAAGGCCGAGGGTGCCGTCGAGGCCGACGAGACGTTCGTCGGCGGCCTCGCCAAGAACATGCACAAGGACAAGCGCGAGCGCGTCATCAAGGGCACCGGCGGCGCCGGAAAGACGATCGTCATGGGCGTGTTGGAGCGGGCCGGCAAGGACGTCACGAGCCGCGTGCGCGCCCGCATCGTCAAGAACACGAGCAAGGCCACGTTGCACGCCGAGGTTCGCGCGACCGTGAAGCCCGGCTCCGCCCTCTACACCGACGCGCACGCCGGCTACCGTGGCTTGAGCGATGACTTCAAGCACGAGGTCGTGGACCACGCCGTCGAGTACGTGCGAGGCAACGTTCATACGAACGGGCTGGAGAACTTCTGGAGCTTGCTCAAGCGCGGCCTCAAGGGCACCTACGTCAGCGTCGAGCCCTACCACTTGTTCCGCTATTTGGACGAACAGGTGTTCCGCTTTAACGAGCGCGGCCTGAATGACTTCGGCCGGTTCTCATCCGTGCTATCGTGGGTCAGCGGGCTTCGGCTCACCTACAAGGACCTGATCGACAATGAGCGAGAAGCCCTCGCCTGAAAGCCAGAGCGACAAGGCAGGGGAAAGCGTGGAAAGTCCGATGCGGAGGTTCGAGGACCTCGCGCGCGGTCTTTTGCGCGTGCGGCCCGACCAACTCAAAGACGAACAGGCGCGTTACGTGCAAGACGACAATCGCCAGCGCAGGGGCAAGCTCAAGGGCAACTGAGCTTCGACCTGCTGCTCTGGCCAAGGAGCGCGGGAAGGGCGATGGCCTTCGATCGGGACAAGTTCAAGCGGCTCGTTCACTACGTCGTGTGGAAGGCGGGCGCGCGTGACTGGTTTGGCGCCACCAAGCTCAACAAGGTGCTGTGGTTCTCCGACACGGAGGCGTTCGCCCATACCGGCAAGCCGATCACGGGG
>CAXTMA010000199.1:0-8033 GCA_964245015.1 uncultured Beijerinckiaceae bacterium
GTCCCGCACGGCGCCGAGCGCCGCCTCGACCTCTCGTCGGATCGCCGCCCGCACCGCCTCGGGCCGGCCGTCGAGGTCGCGCGCGCCGGTGACGCCCACGCGGAAGGCCAAGGCCGGCGATGGCGGCCTGCCGTCCATGGATAACCTTTCGCGTCCTGGCAAGGTCGGATGACGTCGCTGGAAGGCGCGCCAAGGAGGCATGCCCTGCTTCGAGCGGCTCTCGCTCATCTCATGGCCGGCGGCGGCGAGGTCACCGGCGCATCGACCATCATGCGAACCTTTCGAGCCCTGTCCTTCAGTTGTCGATGATGTCGATCCACTTCCATGCCCCGACTTCGCGGGTTTGGGTCGGAAGACCCGAGGCACCTTGCGGCACGTGAGCGGGCGAGTTGCACCCCGTGAGCGAGTACGGCTCGGACCGCCACGGGATCAGCGAACCGCTTGCGGCCAGCAGGGTGAGTCGGTGAGGGGCGCTCCCTCGCCCCACCGGCAACTGGGAGACAGCTTCTCCTTCGCCAGCCGGTCCAGCTCCGTGAGGGGCAGCAGTCCATATCTGTCGGCCACGCCTTCCTCATGTGTGATCTCGACCCGCCCCTCAGAGGTGAAGTATGCATGAAGGTATCTCTGGTAAGTTCCAAAGTCATACCAAGTCTGACCGGCCGAGATCGAGTAAAGATAACCGTGAAACCAATCCATCTACTCTTGCCGAATTATGAGGAGACGTGTTCCCGATGGATCCGTCTCGGCGTGGACGATTACTGAGTCGGCAACGTACAAGGCCGAACCCGTCCAGCTTCCGCCAGACGCGTCGGGTTTCCAAAGCGTGGCCACCTCACTCTCGTTGGCGGTGACGAAGCGCCCGTGATCCGCGGTGAAGGCGATGGCACTGAGGTCTGGGACCGGAACAGCCACTCCTGCCGCCTTGCCGAGGCCATCGCTGTCGAGGAAGCCGGTGTGAACCGAAAGCGACCGGTCGTCCGCCGTCACCAAGGTCTCAAAGTCGTGGGACAGCGCAAGGCACCGTGCGGATACCTGCAGCGCCTTCAAAACCTTGCGTGTCTTGTCGCGGACGACGATGTCGACCTTCCTGACGTTGGCGGACGGATCGGCGCCATAATCGGAAAAAGCGATCGTCCGTCCATCCTGGAGCGTCCATGGACCCGGCTGGAACTGGTACGCATAGCCGCCAAAGCAGCCGCCGAACTGTGCCGGCTGGCCGTGATCCGAACGCGATAGGTATTTGGCCAGGATCTCGTGGACGGGCGTGCTCACCGGCAGCACCTGATGAAACGTCACGCGTCCCGCCCTAGCTTCGACGACCGCCAGTTCGCCGGTCGGTAGAAACCGGATCGCATCGGGCAGGGTCCGCGCCTTCAGGGGGGCGGGGTCGACGTGATCCATGTACGGATCGTCGCTCGGCTTCTCCGAGGCAATGGTGATAACCCGGTCACGGAGGCCCGCAATCTGATCGTTGCGCCCGTCGATCGCGAAGGACTTCGTGCTGTTGCCGGGCGACATCTTCAGGCGTTCGTCGAGGGACTGCCCCTTGCCGTCAGCATTGAAGATCTGGTCCTCGCGCTCAACGCCGCTGCTCGTATAGCCGAGAGAGGTCACGACACCGTAGCGACCTGCGCCGCGGCACGAAAACCTGTTGCTTGGATTGCTTTCCTGCTGTTCCCCCAGGTACTTCGTCGCGGCCGCTCGCGCTCCGTCCGGCATCTTGGCAAGGCAATCGGCGAAGCGGAGGGCTTCCCGCTGCTCGTCGCTGAGGTGCGCCTCGTTGAGGGTCAGCTCGCGACCCTTCACGGCGATCAGGAAATAATCCTCCTCGTCGTGAAGGTAAACCTTCCTGCCCAGAATCGAGACTTCCGGATGGGAAAGGGTCGTCTTATGTCGGGCGAAGGCGCCAGATGCCGTGTCGAACAGGTCAACAATCTGATCGCCGCCGCTTTTGTCGACGTCGGCCCGCATTGCCAGTCCCTCAGGTGAGATGCTCCACGTGTCCTGCCGGTCAGGCCCGTCGGGCACAGCGGGGAAGTCAACGAGCTGCCTCGGCGCGCCGCCGTCCTTGGCAAGCGCCTCCAGGGTGCCGTTCCCCCTTGCGATCACGTAGGAGCCGTCCGCGACGCGGCGGACCGCGACGATGGGGCCGTGTGACTCGGAAGACGCGATCAAGGTCCGAAGGCCGGCGTCGTCGAGGGCGAGCAAGGCCCCGGTTATGTCGTTCTTGATGAAGGTGGCCTCATCCGTGTCGATGACGTCGGACCCCTCCGGGATCGCCATAATGCGCTGCTTCGCTTGGCGGTCGACGAGCTGCGACAGCGCGATGCGCAGCTTGTCGGGAGCGTTGGCGTCGTCAAACGCCTGCGAGGCCTGGATCAGCAGCAAGGCTGCGCCATCAAGGTCGCCGGCTGCAATGTAGGATTGGGCGACGTCGGATGCGAGAAGCCCGGCGCGCTGGTCCGCCTCCTTCTTGGCAGCCTGGGCCAGGGTCGTCTGCTGCTTGGCCGAGGTCTCCGCCCGTCCTGCCGCGTCGCGCTGCGCTTCCGCTTCGACCGTTTTCTGGTCCGCGCGTGTCTTTTGCGCCTTGGCGAACAGGCCGAAGCCGGCGGTGGCGACGGCGAGCACGAGGGCGGCGACGAGGCCGATGCGGGTGCGCTGCGCCGTGCGCCGCGTCGCCGCCGTGAGGGCCTGGGCGTCGGTGACACGCCGCTCCTGCTCCGCCTCGCGCTCCCGGCGACGCTGCTCGACCTCGATATGGGCGGCGTCCTCGCGCGCGCGGCAGGCGGCGATGTAGGCGCGGTCCGTCGCGTCAAGCTTGCCGGCGATGTCTGGACGCGCGTCGAGGCCCTGCGCCTCAGCGAGACGTCCGCCCCCGTGCGCCAGCCACGCCTCGTCGCGCCCGTTGGCGTCCCAGTCACGCGCCCCACGCTGCACGCCCTCCAGCGTCGCCAGCAGGCCGAAGTCGGCGGCCAGCCAGCCCTCCAGCAGACCCCATTGCCGCAGCAGCGCTTCGTGTGTCGGTTCGATGGTGCGAACCTGCGCCTCGGCCCCGGTGCCCGGGTCGCGCGCGCGCCGCACGTCCGTCGAGAGCAGGCGCTCCTCGACCAGCAGCTCGATCAATGGCGCAGCCTCGGCCGGGATGTTGGCGAGCCGGGCGATGTCGCGCCGCGGGCTCCGCGTTTCGGGATCGATGCCGGCGAGCCAGGGGATCAGCCCGCGCCGCAGCAGTGCCTCGCGGGCGGCGCGCTCGCGCGGGATGCGCGGGTCGGCGTCGGCGCGGGCAAAGGCGCGCACCACCGCGGCCTCGATGGCACCCCCGACGCCACCGCCAGCCTCGTAGTCCGCCAGCTTCAGAACACCGTTTCCCCCGTGCTCGCGGTGGAGTTGCTCCAGGGTGAAGGCGAGAAGCGGCAGGGCGTCGCTGCCCCCGCCCTTTTGCACGTCCTCCAGCAGCCGCTCGGTGAGCTGGGGCTCGACCGCTAGCTTGCCGCCGGCCTCCGTGACGCGCAGCGCTGGCCCCTCGATCACTTCCTTGTAGGCACCGCGCGGCATCGGCAGCAGCGGGATTGCTTCCTGGCGCAGCCCTTCCAGCGGCTTGGCGTGCTCCAGCGCGTCATAGCTGTCGGAGCGGATCGCGAAGACCACGATCACGGCAACGGGATCGTCCCCGCTCGTCAACTCGCGCACGAGCTCGAGGAGCTGCTGCGCTTCCGCGGCGCCCTCGGCGCGGAACAGCTCCTCGGCCTGGTCGATTGCGACCATTACCGCTGGCGGCCTGACCGTGCCGGCCTCGGCCAGGGTGCGCCGGAAAGTGGCACCGACCAGCTCGGCCAGCAGAGAACGCAGCCCCGCCGCGCCGGCCTCGACTGCCGTTCCGATCTCGGCGGCCTTGCGGCCGGGGCAGGCCAGTTCCAGGGTGCGCAGCAGCCCCGTCTCGCCGGTCAGCGCCGCCCGCTCCGGCCGGATCGGGGGCAGCACCACGAAATGCGTGTCGTCGCGCGCCAGCCGCGGCAGCAGCCCGGCGCGCAGGAACGAGGACTTGCCGGCTCCCGACGCGCCCAGGACCACCAGCAGCCGCGGCGGGGCGCCGGTGCCAAGCCCGTGCAGCCGGTCGACGGCCTCCACGATGGGCGCGTCGCGGCCGAAGAAGATGCCGGCGTCCTCCGCCTCCAGCGGCTTCAGCCCGCGATAGGGCGCCCGCCCCGAATCAGCCGCGGGTGGCCAGGCGAAGAAGCGCGCATCAAGGCCAGCCTTCTGCAGCCCGCGCTTCAATCGGGTCAGCCCGTCACGGTTGAATGCGACGTCGCGTTCCTCCTGCGTGCCGGGCCGAACGGCGCGGAACGTGACCATATCGCGGCCGCCCGCCAGATCGGTGACCTGCCACGTGTCGGTCAGCTCGGGAGGCAGGTCCTTCATCGTGGTCGCCGGATCGACCAGCACGGCGAACAGCTTCTTGTTGAGCCGGCGCGCCGTGGTGTACTCCTTGAGGCACCAGCCCGACGCCAGCCAGTGCGCCGACAGCAGGAACACCACCGCCTCGCAGCGACTCGCCGCCTCGGTGAGCCGGCGCTCCCAGCGCTGCCCCGCGACAATGCCGCGGTTCGGGTCGAAGTCGAGGAACACGTCGTCCCAGCCCTCCCCCGCCAGCCAGTCGCGCAGCGCCACGGCTTCAAGGTCGTTGCTGCTCGAATAGGACAGAAAGATGCGGGACAATGGCGTGATCCAAGACGGCCGAAGTAGCCGTTATCGGCTATCAGGTCAGCCCCGAGCGGTCTGGCAGTACTCTGTTTGTGAATCGGCGTGGGGGTTCGACGCCGATCGGTGCCGGGGTGATTTCCTAAACGGCTGATATCACATTAGCTGAGCTGGACTACTCGACCCAATGACTTACGCTTGATCCTCCCCCACTGAAGTGGTTCATCGCCGACATTGGTGGGACGGGCGAGGTGAGGATCGCCTTCTGGTCTCAGCTGTTGCTGGCGCGCAGATCATGGCATGAGCCCGCTCTGTCTTCTCCCCGGTTGTCGCCTGCTTCGCGTCGCGCGTGATGGTCCTGATGGTCTCATCGTCAGCGGCGAGGGTCGGCGCGACCACGCCCGCTGCCCTGACTGCCGGACCGTTAGCACCGCGGTGCACGCGCGCTACCGACGACGGGCTGCCGACCTGCCGGTCAGCGGCCAAGTCGTCCGGCTGGACCTGAGGGTGCGCCGCTTCTTCTGCGGCCATCCCGGCTGCCCGCGCCGCACCTTTGCCGAGCGCTTCCCGCGTTTGCTCGGCCGTCACGCGCAGCGCACCCGCCGCCTTGCCGAGGCTCATGCCCAAGCCGGCCTCGCGCTCGGCGGCCAGCCCGCCGCACGCCTGCTGTCGCATCTCGCCATGCCGGCGAGCGCCACCACCATGCTGCGCACGATCCGAGGCGTGCCGCTGCCGCGCCGACGCAGGCCGCACGTCGTGGGCGTCGACGACTGGGCGCTGCGCAAGGGCCGGAGCTACGGCACCATCCTGGTCGACCTCGAACGACACCGCCCCGTCGACCTGTTGCCGGACCGCTCCGCCATGACGTTGGCCGCCTGGCTCCGCCGCGAGCCGCAGGTGGAGGTCGTCCACGCGACCGCTCGACCGAGTACGGGCGCGGTACCGCATTGGGCGCGCCAGATGCCGTGCAGGTCGCGGACCGCTGGCGTGTGACCTGAGGGTGATCGGGACCGACACCGTCCCGGTGACCCGCAAGGTTCGATGGAGGAGTGTCCCGTGGAGGAACCTTGTCCACTCAAGTGCTGCTACCCGGACGTGCGAAGGAGCAATCCGACGTGCGAAGCTTCGGGAACAACGGCCTCAATCTGGAAGCACCACCCCGGAGGCGGCCCAGCAGAGGATGGAAGGCTGAACGCAAGTGAACGCCCGTCGTCAAGGTCCGTCATCGGCAACCGGCCAAAGGTGCTGACAGGCCGGCGCCAAAACGGCACGCGGGTCGGATCGTCGGTTGCCAGCACCGACGACAGTGGCACCAGCACCCGCCGGACCATAGGGCGCAGCCTCCCCATCCGCTTCTCCCCTTCGGACAACAGGGTAAGCCCCACCCGCCCCGCCGTGAGGCGGTCTCCCGACCGCAAGGAAGGGCACGACGGAGGGGGTATAAGGAACGGCGGAGCAAGCGAAGGCCGCCCTGTAACGGGGCGGACAGGGCCTCGGCGACGAGGAGATACCCGGCCCGAAAGGGCGCAGACTTCCGCCATGGTCTCAACGGTTGAGAAGCCTTGGGGCGCTTGGAACTGCCGGAGACGTTGGACGGTGCAAGCCGAATTGACCGGTGGACGGACGCCAACGACGTGGCCCGAGATCGATTGGGCCACGACGGAAGCGGCCGTGAAGCGACTGCAAGGACGGATCTACCGTGCTGCGGCGGCCGGGAAGGGTCGGCAGGTGAAGAGCCTGCAAAAGCTCCTGGTCCGCTCGACATCCGCAAAACGGCTCGCGGTTCGCAGGGTCACCCAGCAGAACGCGGGCCGCAAGACCCCCGGCATCGACGGCGTGGTGTGCAAGACGCCCGAGAGCCGGATGAGGTTGGCCGACGACGGCCTGAGCCTGAGGGACGACCATCCGCAGCCGGTGCGGCGGGTTCACATCCCGAAGCCGGACGGCCGGCGGCGGCCCCTGGGCATCCCGACGATCCGGGACCGGGCCCTGCAGATGCTGGTGAAGTTGGCGCTGGAACCCGAATGGGAACCGCGCTTCGAGACCAACAGCTACGGGTTCCGACCCGGACGGGGCACGATGGACGCGATCGTGGCCCTGCACGCGACGCTGGCTCCGGCCGGCGCCAGCGGCTGGCTGCTCGACGCGGACATCGCCGGCTGCTTCGACAACATCGGGCACGACCCGTTGCTGGCGAGGCTGCCCGCGTTCACCACCACCATCCGGCGATGGCTCAAAGCCGGCGCCGTGGAGTTGGGCGCGTGGTCGGCGGCGACGGCGGGGACGCCGCAGGGCGGTCCCCTGTCGCCGCTGCTGGCCAACATCGCGCTTGACGGCATGGAACGGCTCTTCGGGGCCGAGGACGTTCGGGGCCGGCACGTCCGCCCGAGCCTGCGCCGCGGCGCAAACCGCGGCGTCAGCCTGATCCGCTATGCCGACGACCTGGTGGTGACGGCACCCACGCGAGACGTCCTGCTGACCCATGTCGTCCCTGCGCTCGTCACCTTCCTTGGCAAGCGCGGGCTGCACCTGAGCGAGGCGAAGACCCGGATCGTTCACGTTGACGACGGGATCGACTTCCTGGGCTTCACCGTGCGACGCTTCCGGAGCACGGTTCTGACGCGGCCGCAGAAGGCCAAGGTGGTGCGGCACCTCCGCGCCATCGGGGACTACCTGCGCCAGCACCGTCAGGCCGGCCCGAGCCAGATCATCGCGGCGTTGGCGCCGCTGATCCGGGGCTGGGCCGCCTACTACCGGCACGGGGCGTCGAAGCACGCGTTCCACACGGCGGACCACCACATCGTCGCCAAGCTGTGGCGATGGGCCAAGCGCCGCCACCCGACCAAGTCGGCGGCGTGGGTCCGGTCGAAGTACTTCGACCACGGGTGGAACTTCGTGGACGGCAAAGCCAAGCTCGCACGGCACGACGAGGTGGCGATCATCCGGCACGCCAAGGTCCAGGGAAAGCGCAGTCCGCTCAACCCCGACGACCAGGCGTACTGGGAGGCGCGGCGGCGCCGACGGCTGGACGAGGCGATGCGGTCTCGCAAGCGAACGGCACTGCTTCGGCAGCAGGACTATCGGTGTGCGATGTGCGGCGTTTGGTTCGACCCCGACGAGGACATGACCTTTGTCGAGACGCACCACGACATCCCGCGTCATCGCGGCGGGACGGACGGGATCAGCAACCTGAAGCTGGTTCACCGATGGTGCCACAAGGCGCACCATGCGCGGACGGTGAAGCAGGCGGCGGAGGCTTGAGCCGGATGACGAGAGATCGTCCCGTCCGGTTCTGAGGGGGCTGGGGCTCGGTAACGAGCCCCGGCTACCCGACA
>CAXTMA010000200.1:0-7592 GCA_964245015.1 uncultured Beijerinckiaceae bacterium
GGAAGGCGCGGCGGTCGGCGAGGCCGGCCCCCTCGCCGAAGAAGCGCAGCTTGCCAGCGTCGTGCAGCTTGGTGAGCCCGGCGAGGAACAGCCGGCGGAACAACGTGCCGAGCACACGGACCGGCAGAAGGAAGGCCGGCTCTGACGACACCCAGCGCCGGCCGTCGGGCGACAGGCCGCCGCCGGGCACGATCATGTGCAGGTGGGGATGGTGGGTCAGCGCCGAGCCCCACGTGTGCAGCACGGCGGTGAAGCCGATGCGGGCGCCGAGGTGGCGCGGGTCGGCGGCGATGGTGAGCATGGTCTCCGCCGCTGCCTGGAACAGCAGGTCGTACACCGCCGCCTTGTTGCCGAACGCGATGGTGGCAACCTCGGCCGGCAGCGTGAAGACCACGTGGAAGTAGCCGACCGGCAGCAGGTCGGCCTCGCGCGCGGCCAGCCAGGTGCGAGCGGCGGCGCCCTGGCATTCGGGCAGTGCCGGTTGCGGCAGCTGTTGTAGGAGACCCGGAGCGAGCCGCAGTCGTCGCAGGCGTCCACGTGGCCGCCCAGCGCGGCGGTACGGCAGGTCTCGACCGCCGACATCACCTTCAGCTCGGCCAAGCTGAGATGGCCGGCCCGCGCGGCGCGGTAGACGGAGCCGTGGCGGCGGAAAACGTCGGCGACCTCCAGCGCGGAGGCCATCGCGCCTCAGCCGCCGGACGGCGCCGGATCGGGCGTGAACAGGCCAAGCTTGTCGAGCGGGCTGGTCACGGCGCGCGCCGTGCGCGTCGCCACCCTGGTGTAGAAGGCGGTGTTCTCCAGCTTGGCGTGGCCGAGCAGCGCCTGGATGACCCGGATGTCGACGCCATCCTCCAGCAGGTGCGTCGCGAAGCTATGGCGCAGGGTGTGCGGCCCGACCCGCTTCGCGATCTCCGCTGCCCGGGCGGCATCGACGACGATCAGGTGGAGTTGCCGGGTGCTGATCGGCTTGCCCGCATGCTGGCCGGGGAACAGCCAGCCGCCACGGTGCATCACGCCCTGCTGCTGGCCGGCCTTCCACCACCGGCGCAGCAGCACCAGCAGATCGGCCGGCAGCATGGCGTTGCGGTACTGCCCGCCCTTGCCCCGCTCAACCCTGAGCAGCATGCGCTCGCTGTCGATGTCGGCGACCTTGAGGCTCGCCACCTCGGCGACGCGCAGACCAGCGCCATAGGCGACTGACAGTGCCGCCTGGTGCTTCAGGCAGGTGGTGGCGTTCAACAGCCTGGCGACCTCGTCGAGGCTCAGCACCACCGGCAGCTTGCGTGGATGGGTGATCCGGACCAGTCTGCGGGCGAGGTCGGGGCGGTCCAGCACCTGCGTGAAGAAGAACCGCAGCGCCGAGACGATGGCGTTGATCGTCGGCACCGGCACGCCGGTCTGCTGCTGCTCGACCTGGAAGCGGCGCAGGTCCTCCGCCGTGGCGGTGCCGGGCGAGCGGCCAAGGAAGCTGGCCAAGCGGCCGACATCACGGATGTAGTTGCGCTGCGTCTCCGGCGAGAAGCGGCGCAGGGTCATCTCATCGATCAGGCGCTGGCGCAGTGGGCTGATCGGGGCGGTGGGAGGCAGGTCACGCATCGGGCGGCTCCTTGTCTGAAGGAGCTGCGATGCTCTGGTCGCCCTTGGCCTTGCTCAATCCGCCCGTGCGGCGTGACCCTCTATCTCACCGCAGCTGCAGTCCTCCCGCGGAGCGGGTTCGTTGTGTGCCGGGCATGTTCGATCGCTTGGAGGTGGAAGTCCTCTACCCAACCTGATGGAGGTGAAGGGTTAGCAATGCGCAAGGGCCGCCGCCGCGAGGCGGGGTCTGAAGGAAGCGCGGAGCAAAAACGCGAGCCGATGAACAAGAACCGGATGCGAGGCGCAAGCGTCGGACGAGCGGGCTACGAGCCGCGAAGTCCATATCCATCAAGGGCGCGAAGCGTAGATCCGGCGGTTGTGCGTTGAAGGCGACCGAACTTACCCCGGGAGATCTGTCCCGTGTCGCCCCTGGGCGACTGAGGCGACCGCAAGGCCGCCTGACCGCGGGGCAGAAGTCAGCAGACGGCATAGTAGGTCAAGCCGCCGGCAAGGCCGTTGAGGCACTCCGAGCCGCAAGGTGGAGCAACGGATAGGCCGAGCCGGGAACGTTGATCGAAGGCCTGAACGATCGAGAGTGGCAAGTAGGACCGGCAACTCATGCGTGGACAGCGGCAGAAGACCCAGCTTGTCCTGGCCTTGGCATCCGAGGGCAGGGGTGAAGCCCCTGTCGGCGGATGCCGAGGGACCGAACCACGCGCGGCGAAGCCAGCCCCCGAACGCCCGGCTTTCACGGACCAACTGATGGAGGAGGTGTGCGATCGAGGCAATCTCGATCGAGCGTGGAAAAGAGTGCGGGCCAACAAGGGAGCGCCTGGCGTGGATGGGATGACCATCGACGATGCCAAGAGCTACCTTCGTGAGCACTGGCCGACCATCCGGTCTCGCCTGCTCGGGGGAATCTACCAGCCGCAGCCGGTCAGACGGGTTGAGATACCCAAACCGGACGGCGGGATCAGGAAGCTCGGCATCCCCTGCGTTGTCGATCGACTGATCCAGCAAGCCGTGCTGCAGGTTCTCCAGGAACGGTGGGACCCGACGTTCTCCGAGCACAGCTACGGCTTCCGGCCGGGACGCTCCGCTCATCAAGCAGTCGCCCAGGCGCAGCGCTATGTCGCCGAGGGCTACAATGTCGTTGTTGATCTGGATCTCGAAAAGTTCTTCGATCGGGTCAACCACGATCGCTTGATGGCGCGCGTCGCCGACCGGATCACCGACAAGCGCGTGCTCAGGCTCATCCGATCCTTCCTGAAGGCCGGCGTGATGGAGAACGGTCTGGTCAGCCCGGTGGCTGAAGGGACACCGCAAGGTGGCCCGCTTTCGCCCCTTCTGAGCAACCTCGTGCTTGACGACCTCGATCGGGAACTGGCGCGACGTGGTCATCGCTTTTGCCGGTATGCGGACGATTGCAACATCTACGTTCGCAGTCACCGCGCCGGCGAGCGGGTGATGGCGTCGGTGAGCCGGTTCCTGGCCCGGACGCTTCGGCTGATGGTCAACGAGGCGAAAAGCGCGGTGTCTTGCCCGGAGGAACGAAAGTTCCTGGGGTTCAGCATCTCGAACGACGGGAGCGAGCGACGCATCGCGTCAAAGGCCCTCGTGACGTTCAAGGCGCGACTGCGGGAACAAACCCGCCGAACACGCGGGACCAGTCTGGAGCAGGTGATCGAGGATCTCAGGCCATACCTGTTGGGTTGGCGCGGGTATTTCGGCTTCTGTCAGACCCCGCGTGTGCTCACGAACCTGGAAGCCTGGATCCGCCGGAGGTTGCGATCGTACCTTTGGCGGCAATGGCAGAACGGACCCAACCGCTTCAAGGAACTACGCCGACGTGGCGTGTCCAAGTTCCAGGCGGCGGTCGCCGCTGGTTCACCGACGGGGTTCTGGCGCATGTCAGGACACCCGACGGTCCAGAACGCGCTCCGCAACCACGTCTTTGACCAACTCGGTCTTCCCCGCCTCTACGTTCCCGACAAAGCATAACCCGGTCGAACCGCCGTGGTACGGACCCGTATGCCCGGTGGTGTGGGAGGGGCGGTGTCGCGAGACACCCCCCTATCCCGATCTTCGGCCAGCTCCGGTCAAAGAGCAGCTGAGTCGGACTGCGCGCTCTCGTTGTTCATGCCACTCGACAAGCCTTGAACAACAAGCGCTGGGACCGGGTGCCCTCGTTCTCGGCGCAACGTGAGGCCAGGTCACGTTCACGAGGCGGCGAGTTCGTCCGGCCTCATGTCCTGGTATGACACGTCCGACTCGGAAGCGGCCCAGCAGAGGCCGAGGACGTGGTGCTCCGCGATGATCCTCTGCGCGAACCCCCAGTTGCCGACCTGCTCGGATGGTAAGTTCTGGAAAGCGATGGCGATCGGATCCAAGGCGATCGCGAAGCTTTGCAGGTCTTGGGACATGCCCTTCCCCGTCGCTTTGATGAAGGCTTCCTTCAGCGTCCACAACCTCAGGAAGCCTCGCTGGCGCTCTTGGGGAAGCAGGTCCAGCAACCAAGCGTGCTCGCCCGGCGCCAGTGAGACCTCGGCGAGCCCCGATGGCACCAGGCGGTCGAGCGGCTCGACGTCGATCCCGAGTGGGACGTCGGGACTGACGGCGCAGGCAACGAGGCCTTTGCAATGCGAAAGGTTGAAATGCGGTCCGCGATCGCCGGCGATTGCGGGCTTGCCGAAAGGTCCCGCTTCAAACGTCCAATCCGTTTTTCCAGAAGCTCCCCGCAGCATGAAGCGCTTCAGGGCGTGAGCGATGATGAATTGCCCGCGATCACGATCGCAGCGGAAGAGCGCCGCCCGCGCCCGTTCCTCGCGCGAAAGGGACGACTCGAGGCCCGGCCAGAGTTCATCCGAGGTTGCGGCTGGAGCAACCGTGGCGACGGTGATACGAGCGGGGCCGGACATCAGTGACCGTCTGGCTAGAGTTCGTTGAGTTGAGCAGCTACCATCATCCGGCCGTCACCCGATTGCATGCCTGAATACGACCTGATGCAGCGCCCCCGGCGCCTGCGCATAATAGCAGCAGATAAGTGATCATAGCGGCGGAGACGATCCTGGCGCACCCGCGCTTTGCGGAGGCACGGGCGGCACACGTCGACGCCGTGGTGGAGCTGTTCCGGGCCGACCGCTTCGTCACACGCATGATGGCCGATGCCGGCGTGATCATCCTGCGCGGCCTGCTGGTCGGCTTCCACCTCAGCCACGACGAGGCCGACCCCGCCACCTGGGCGACGCCCGGCAACCTGCGCCGCGCGCTGGTCGAGCGCGGGCTCGCCAGCCCGCGGCGCGTCGACGACCTGCTCGCCCGCTTCCGCCAAGCCGGCTACGTCGAGCCCGCTCCCTCGCCCGCGGACCGGCGCATCAGCCTGCTCGTGCCGACCAGCCAGATCCTCGCGCACGACCGCGACCACCTCGCCGCCTACCACCTTTTCCTCCACGATCTCTTCCCCGAGCGCGGCCATGGGTGGGCGCTGCGCCGGGACGAGGCCGCCCATCGGGCCATCCGCCGCGCCGCGATCCGCGACCTGTCGCGGGCGCTTTCCGTGCTGGGGCACGCGGCGCTGCGATTGTTCCTGGCGCGCGATGCTGGCTACCTCGCTTTGCTGCTAGTAATGCGGGCGCAGCTCGCGGGCGAGGGCGGGCCGACCTGGACCGCCATGGCGGACACGTTGGGCGTGTCCCGCTCCCACCTGCGCAGCCTGTTCGCCGAGGCGGAGGCGGCGGGCTACGCGCGCCTGCTCCCCGATCGCGGGCGCCCTGTCGAGATCCTGCCCCCGCTGTGGGACGCCTACGACCGCTTCCTGGCCGACATGCAGGCGGGCCAGGACGCCATCGCCCAGGCCGCCTTCGCCGAACAAGGTTGAGCCGCAGGAATGGAAGTCCGATCAACGCAAAAATAGCCATTTGCCCGGTATCGGGAATGTGCAACTCCCCCGCTGACGCAACAAACGCGGGCACGTGATGCGAGCCTCCGCCATCAAACGGAAACGGCCACCGGGCACGGCGCATCCGCCCCTCCTGCGGTGACGCTGCGTCAGCCGGGATGGGCGGGTCCCGCGCCGTTGGCCATCCAACCACTCCCTTGACGCCGGCGCGCGAGCCGCCGGCGAGACGATCGCCACCTCCGCGACGACGGCGGCACCGTTAGTGCTGCGGCCGGCGCACGCGTGTTCTCGATTGGAATGAGCTGCCTTGCCTGACACGGACCTGCTGACCTCCGTCCTGCGGCGACATGCGGAGGCCACCCCCGGCCGAGACGCGCTCGTTTTCCTGCGCTACGGCGCCAACGGTGAGCGCGACGAGACGCGGTTGACCTATGCGCAGCTCTTGGCAAAGGCGTCGGCTTTGGCAGCCATCCTGCAGCGCGCGACGCCGAAGGGTTCGCGCGCCCTGATCCTGGCGCCTCCCGGTCTCGATTACGTCGCCGCCTTCCTGGCGTGCCAGCTTGCCGCCGTGGTCGCGGTGCCCGCCTACCCGCCGCGCAACGCCAGGCACATGGCGCGGCTGAACGCGATCGCCGCGGATTGCGCGGCGTCCGTCGTGCTGACGACATCCGACCTCGAACCCAAGCTCCGCGACTGGGCCGGTCCGAGCCTGCCCGGCATCATCCGCATCGAGTGCACGGCGGGCGTGGAGGCGGAGGGATGGCAGCGCCCCGCCATCGAGGCCGAGGACCTGTCCTTCCTCCAGTACACGTCGGGAACCACCGGTGACCCTAAGGGCGTGATGGTGGCCCACGCCAACCTCCTGGCGAACTGGCGCGGCTGCGCGCGCGGCAGGTACACAGCCGACGACGTGCTGGTGAGCTGGCTGCCGCCCTACCACGACTTCGGGCTCGTCGGCGGCATCCTCCAGCCCCTCTTCGGCGGCTTCCTCCACGTGTCCATGGCGCCCGCCTCCTTCGTGCAGGAGCCGGCCCGCTGGCTGCAGGCGGCGTCGGACTTCGGCGCCACTACCCTGATGGGACCGAACTTCGCTTTCGAGATGTGCTGCGCGCTCCCCGACGCGGCGTTCCGCACCCTCGACCTCGCCAAGCTGCGCCTGGTGGTGGTCGGCGGCGAGCCGGTCAGGGCCGGGACCATGGAGCGCTTCGCCGAGCGTTTCGCGCGCGCGGGCTTCGACGCGCGAGCGCTGACGCCGGGGTGGGGCCTCGCCGAGTCGACGCTCCAGGTGACCTTCGCCTTCGACGGCGAGCCGCCCCGCGTGCGTGCGCTTCGTGCCGCCGACGAGGGCGGCTTCGGGCGCCTCCGTAAGGCGGAGACGCCGGGCGACGCGCTGCACCTCGTCTCCAACGGCGCCCCCATCGCGGGCCACGACCTGCGCATCGTCGAGCCCTCGACGGGTCGCCAGGCCGCTGGAGGCCAGGTCGGCGAGGTGTGGGTCGCCGGTCCCACGATCACGCGCGGCTACTGGGGGCGGCCCGACCTCACCGCCGCAACCTTCGCGGCGAGGCTCGGCGACGATCCGGACGCCGGCCCTTTCCTGCGCACCGGCGACCTCGGCGCGCTGGCGGACGGCGACCTGTACCTCCTGGGACGCCTCAAGGAGCTGGTGATCGTCCGCGGCCGCAACATCTACCCGCAGGACGCCGAGGCCGCGGTGGCGGCAAGCCATGCCGACCTCGGGATGGACAGCACGATCGTGTTCGGGATCGACGACGGCGCCGAGGAGCGCCTCGTCGTGGTGCAGGAGGTGAAGCGGAGCGCGCTGCGCACGCTCGACGCGGCCGCGGTGCTCACCGCGATCCGCGGGGCGATCGTGGTCGCCTTCGAGGTCGACCCGAGCGCCATCGTGCTCGTCCGCCCGGCGACGCTACCGCGGACGACGAGCGGCAAGCTGCAGCGGCTGAGGACGCGCGCCCTGTTCCGATCGGGCGAACTCGCCGTCGTCGCGGAATGGAACGCGCCGAAGCCGGCCGAGGCGGATGCCGGCAGCGGCGGGGCAGTCAACCTGCTCGTTGAGGCGATCGAGGCAGCAGCGCCGGCTCGGCGGCCGGCGCTGCTG
>CAXTMA010000200.1:7602-8008 GCA_964245015.1 uncultured Beijerinckiaceae bacterium
GGCCTGCCACCGTCGGGGTGGGGGGTTGGTGGGCCCCGGCGCGGGGGGGGGGGCGGGGGGGGGGGCGCCGCTACCTGTCCGAGCGCATCCGCGATCAGTTCGGGATCGCGGTCGATCCCGAGGACACGACGGGCTTCGCCTCGCTGGGGATCGACTCGCTGCAGGCGGTGCGCTTCACAGCCCTGCTGAACGACGAGCTACGCTTGACGCCTCCGCTGCCGGACACCGTTCTCTTCGACCAACCGAACCTAGCTTCGCTTACCTCGCTGCTGGCCGACCGGCTCGGCTGGAGCGGATCACCGTCGGACGAGGCGCATCCCGCTCCGGCATCACCGTCTCCGAGCTCGCCAATTGCGCTTATTGGGATGGCGTCGCGTTTTCCTGGTGGCGGGGGCGTTGCGGGCTA
>CAXTMA010000201.1:0-7970 GCA_964245015.1 uncultured Beijerinckiaceae bacterium
GATGTTGGACGCCGGTCCCCCTCACTTCGGGGTTAAAGTTGCACGCCGGATCACATCCAAGAGACGTTGCGGGGGCTGACAGGGCCCTCCAAGCCTACCTCGCCGACAAGCACCAGGTCGACCGTAGCCTCGACCGTCGTGCCGCTCAGGTCCTGATCGCCGACGTCCTGAACATCTACGCCGCCGACGTCGTCGCCAAGCACGCCCGGCCCAAGAAGTCGGCGGCCCGCATGCTGGCGCTCGACGCCTTTTGGGGCGAGCGGGCGCTGTCGGAAGTGACGGGCGCGACCTGCCGCGCTTAAGCGAAGCAGCGGCCGTCGCCGGCCTCGGCCAGGCGCGAGCTGGAAGACCTGCGCTCGGCCATCAACCATCACCGCCGCAAAGGCTACTGCACGGAAGTGGTGAGCGTGGTGCTGCCGGAGCGCAGCGAGCCGCGCGAGCGATGGATCACGCGATCGGAGGCGGCGCGGCTGATCTGGGCGGCCTACCGATATCGCGAGGTGCAGAAGGGTCATGCCACCGGCCGGCGGTCGCGCCGCCACGTCGCCCGCTTCGTCCTGGTGGCGCTCTACACCGGCACGCGCGCGGGTGCGATCTGCTCGGCCGCGTTCGAAGCCGGGCCCGGCCAGGGCTTCCTCGACCTCGAGCGCGGCGTCTTCTTCCGCCGCCGCGGCGGCGCCAAGGTGACGAAAAAGCGGCAGCCGCCCGTGCGCCTGCCCGATCGGCTGCTCGCGCACTTCCGGCGCTGGCGCCGCCGGCCGGAGCCGCCGATCGCCGCCGAGCCGGGGCGGAAGATCTCCGAGCGATTCGCCGTCGAGTTCAACGGCAAGCCGATCGGGCACATCAACAAGGCGTTCCGGGCCACGGTGAAGGCTGCCAAGCTGTCGCCCGACGTCATCCCGCACTGCCTGCGCCACACCGCGGCGACCTGGGGGGATGCAGAACGGCGGCGACGTCAACGCGCTGGCCGGCTTTCTCGGAATGACGGTCGAGGTGCTCGAACGCGTCTACGGCCACCACCATCCCGATTTTCAGGAAGGCGCGGCGGACAGCGTGTCGGGCCGGACGCGAAAAAGATCGGGAAGCAGATCGGGAGCGGAGAAGGCTGCTTTCTAAGCGATTGATTTTATTGGTCGGAGTGAGAGGATTCGAACCTCCGACCCCCTCGTCCCGAACGAGGTGCGCTACCAGACTGCGCTACACTCCGACATCGGTGCCTGATACGGGCAGACCCGAGCGTCTTCATAACGATCCTGTTCGGCCATGACAACCTCAAAGGTGCGGGCTCCGGGGCAAGCGCTCGAAGATCCGTCGGGCGGTGATGGCGATTGCGAGATGGCGGTCGCGTCGTTCCGGCGTCTTTCGCTCGGTCTTCAGGCTGGCCTTGTCGGGAACGAGCTTCATCGTGTTGAGCACGGCATGGCGGATCGCGGCCATGTTGGCAGGCCGGGCAGATCACGTCCAGACCGGGCGCGGATCCTCCAGGGCTGGAAACGGCGGAACAAGCGACGTGCCGGACATCGAAAGCGCCCGCCAAGCGAGACCCATTCAAAAGCACACCGGCGATAGCCACCTCACCTTCCTCGCCGTTCAAGGGATCGCCCTGATGCGAGCCCTCGATCCCACGCCGCCGGACGTCGTGCCGCCCGGTTCAGCCGGCGCAACCGCGGCGATTGATCAGACGAGGGTTTCCGTCATGCGCTTCATCGCGTCCTGCAGCTCCCCGATCGCGGCGTCGAGGTCGTCGCGCTGGCGTTCAAGGTGGGTGATCTGCGTTGCGATCTGCTCGCGTCCCAGGCTGACCGTGAGATCGGCGCTCTCGCCTTCCGACGTTGCCGCGGTGCGCGAAGCGATCAGCTCGAAGATCTCCGCTAGCGTGAAGCCGAGGCGCTTGCCCTTGAGAACAAGTTCGAGGCGAATGCGATCGCGGGCCGAATAAAAGCGGGCGGTGCCTTGTCGTCTTGGCTGCAGAAGCCCTTTGTCCTCATAGAACCGCAGCGTGCGCAGGCTGATGTCGTAGATGCGGGCAAGATCGCCGATCGTGCTTTCCCCCCGCAATTTGCCGTCACCCTTCAAAAGCACGTTCAGTCCCTTTTCCATCGGCTCCTCCGCTCGAACGTTGGACGGCAAGGTTAGCTCTACCTAAGCGGGTTATTGCGGGATACGCAACCCTTGCGTGTGACAAGGCTTGGCTGCGGTCGGCGCGGGATGTTTCGGGATCGAGCAGGCTTAACGCTATCTTTACCCTGCCCGTGAAAGTTTGGGTCATGGTGAAGCGCGGATGCGTTGCGCCGGCGAGGAGCGGCGCAGGCCGCTGGTCGCGCGCATGTGCTCCAGAGGGGTCAGCCCCGTGGATGATTTGATGATCAAGGCAACATCCCGCGGCGACGGAGTTGATTTCGATGCCCAAGCCGCTGCGCGCGACGCGGCCCGGCGGGAAGGCAAATCCCTGGGTCAGTGGCTGCACGGCGCCATCACCGATCGTGCGGCCGATCTCGGCATCCGGGAAAGCGACATGGCGGGCAAGGACCGCCTCGAGGCGGTCACCGCGCGTCTCGAACGGCTTGGCGGACGTACCGGGCCGGCGCCGCGGCGCCAGCCCCACGCGAGCCGCGCCGAAGCGATCCGGCAAAGGCCGCTCGACGCATCCGCCGACGAGCGCCGCTTGTCCTGGCGCGGCGACACGGTGGCCGACGTTCAGGCGAGGCCCGCGCGCGATTGGATCGACGAGTCCGCGGGCGACGCTGAGGCCGAACGGCTGCTTGCCGGCGCCATCACCGCCATGGAGCGGCGCGCGGCGCGCAGCGAGCGGCGCACGGATGAGGCTCTCGCCTCGTTCGCCAATCTCATGGAAGTCAGCGAAAAGCGGCGGGCGCAGGAGCGCGACGCCGTCACGGCCCTGACCCAGCAGATGGCAACTCTCGAAACCGCGCTGTCGCAGCACTTCTCCTCGGGTGACAGTCCGATCAAGGGCGCCCTCGCCAGGCTTGAAGCGCGCCTCGACCTGATCGGCAAGCGCGGCGCGGCCGAGAGCGCGGCGCGCCAGCACGCTGCCGCAGCGGAAGCCGTGCCCGCCGACGGCGACGCCGTGCGCCGCCTCGAAGACAAGATCAACACCATCCTGCAGGCCGTGCACGGCTCCGCTCCCCAAACTGTCGCGGCCGCGTCGCCGCTGGCCCTCAAGGCGGCGCAGATGGCCGAGCCGTCGCGGCGGCGGCTCGGCGATGCCATCGCCGAGATCGCCCAGCGTCAGCACAACCTCGACGACGCAGCGGGAAGCGGTCGGGAGCGGACTCCCGCCCGCGCCGCCACCGATGCCAAGCCGGCCGCTGGCCTGAACCACGCGACGCCGGCCCCGCTCACCCAGCCGTCGGCGGCCGAGCCGGCGGACGCGGCGCGCTTGCCCTTCCCGCTGCGGCGCGGCGCGAAGGGCGAGGACATCCTCCCTGCGGCTTCGTTGAACGGATCGGGCGGTGCCGCTTCAACCGTTCGGCCCGCGCGCGCCGGCGACACCGTGCCATCGATCGCCCTTGCGCCCGCGCCGGATCAGTGGCGGCTGGACCAGGACATGTCGGCCATTGCGGCTCGGCTCGGCGGCCTGCAACCGGCGGGACAGGAGGAAGCGCAGGCTGTGAAGCGCGGGACCGTTCCGGCGGTCGGGGGTGCCGGGCGCGCGGCGGCGATCCAGGATCCCGCCACCGCCGAAAGCCTGCAAAAGATCGAGCAGCGGCTTGACGTGATCGCCGGTCGGGTGCGCGAAGCCCTGCAGCAGAAACCGGTGGTCGAGCCGCCGCGGGTCGAACTCGGCGGCCTGGAGGCCATGGTGCGCGACCTTGCCGCCAAGCTCGATCTCGCCGGGGCTCCGGGCGCCGACGCCCACGCGCTCGATGCCCTGCAGCAGCAGGTCGAGGTGCTGTCGACCCGCTTCGAACGCTCCGAGCACGACCTGTCCCTGCTGCCGACCCTTGCCGCCTCCGTGCGCGGCTTGTTCGACCAGCTCGAAACCGTGCGCGCCAGCGTGGAAACCTCGGCTGCCCATGCCGCCCGCGAGGTGCTCCGCATCGCGGTCGACGACGGCCGCAAGCGCGGTCCCGCCGCCGAGGCGGAGACAGCCGTCCCGGATACTTCGCAGGAGGTCGTCACCGCCGTGCAGTCGATGCTCGGCGGCGTTCACGACATGCTGGACAAGGTGGTCGGCCGGCTGTCGGCGGTGGAAAGCAACCTCGCCGAAGTGCGCGCCCACCCGCTCGCGGCGGCTTCGGTCACGCCATCTGCGGTGGCATCCGCACCGGTCGCGCCGCCCCTTGCCGGGCCGGTGTTTCGCCCGGCGACGCAGCGGCCGGCCGCGCCCAAGATGGCCGGCGGCTCACCCGATCTCCCGTTCGGCGGCGCCGAGGCGGCCCGCGAGCCCATTCTTCCCTTGCCGGGAGGGCGGCGCGCCGATCCCCAGCCCGGCGGACGCCCCACCGACGCTGACGAGGACGCGCAACGCGTCAACTTCATCGCCGCCGCCCGCCGTGCCGCCAAGACGGCGCAAACCGAGCCGGCCGTAGCGCCGCCCCAGCGGACGGCCGCAGCGGAGGCCCCGGATGCGCGCGCCGGGCTGATGGACACATCCCGCGAATATGTGGCCGCTCACAAGCGTCCGGTGCTGATGGGCCTCGCCGCCATCCTGGTCGTGCTGGGCACGCTCGCCCTGCTGCAGCGCACGGGATTGGGCGCCGGCGACACCGTGGCGACGGCGCCCGCGCCGCAGGCGGCCAAGGTGGCCCGGGCCGGCGAGACCATAGGCCAGGTGGCGAGCCAGCCCTCGTCCGAGCCGGACGCGCGCCGGCAGGGTTTCTCGAACGCGGGGGACCTGACGCCCGGCGCCCTGCCGAAAGCCCCGCTGCCGGCCGCCGCCGACGGCAACGACCCGATCCAGACCGGCTCGATCCCGAGCCTGCCGTCCTTCGCCGCGCAGGCGCCGGGCGGAGCCGCCGCTCGTCCGGCCGGCCTGCCGGTGGGATTGCAAACCGCAGCCGAGGCCGGGAATCCATCGGCGCAATACGAACTCGGCGTGCGCTACGCCGATGGCCGCTCGGTCGGGCGCGATGCGAAGGTCGCCGCCCTGTGGCTGGCAAAGGCGGCCGACCAGGGGTTCGCGCCGGCGCAGTACCGGCTCGCGTCCTTCTTCGAAAAAGGGGTCGGCGTGGCGCAGGACAAGGCGCGGGCGAAGAAGCTCTACACGCAGGCTTCCGAGGCCGGCAACCCGCGCGCCATGCACAACCTCGCCGTGATGCTGGCCGACGGCGACGGCCATCCCGACTATCCCGGTGCGGCCGACTGGTTCCGCAAGGCGGCCACCTACGGCATCCACGACAGCCAGTACAACCTCGCCATCCTGCTGGCGCGCGGACTCGGCGTGCCTCAGTCGCTGGTGCAGTCCTACCAGTGGTTCGCCATCGCCGCCGCCCAGAACGACGCGGATGCCGCCCACAAGCGCGACGAGGTCGGCTCCAAGCTGAGCGCCAGCGATCTCGCCGCGGCCAAGGCCTTTGCCGCCGCTTTCCAGCCCAAGGCGGTCGAGCCGGCGGCGGAGGCGCTGCCGTCCTCGACGGGATGGGATGGCGCCCCCGGCGCTTCTCACTTAAACAGCGCAAAATCGAAAGTTTCCTCGCTGTGAAAGCCGGCCCGCTTGGACCAGAAAGCCTTCCTGCGATCGCTGTTTGACGCCGCGATCGCCGCCGCCCAGCCGTTCAAGACGATCGCGCCGCGGCTGCCGCCGCCGCCGAAGGGGCGCACGGTGGTGATCGGTGCCGGCAAGGCCTCGGCCGAGATGGCGCGGGCGCTGGAAGCGCACTGGCCGGCGCCCTTGTCGGGCCTGGTGGTGACCCGCTACGGGCACGGCGCCGCGACGCGGGGGATCGAGGTCGTGGAAGCCAGCCACCCCGTTCCCGACGAGGCGGGCGCGCTCGCCGCCCGCCGCATGATGGGCGTGGTCGCCGGCCTCACGGCCGATGATCTCGTCATCGCCCTGATCTCGGGCGGTGGTTCGGCGCTGCTGCCGATGCCGCTCGCCGGCCTCACCCTCGCCGACAAGCAGGCGGTGAGCCGGGCCCTGCTGCACAGCGGGGCGACGATTTCCGAGATGAACTGCGTGCGCCGCCACCTGTCAGGGATCAAGGGCGGCCGTCTCGCCCGCGCCTGCGCGCCCGCGCGGGTCGTCACCCTGGCGATCTCCGACGTGCCGGGCGACGCGCCGGGCGACATCGCCTCGGGTCCGACGGTGGCTGACCCAACCACCTGCGCGCAGGCGCTGGCCATCCTGGCCAAATACAACATCGATCCGCCCGCTCCCGTGCGCGGTGCCCTGGAAGGGGGCGGCGCCAGCGAAACGCCCAAGCCCGGCGACGCGAGCCTGCCGCCCAACGAGTTTCACCTGATCGCCGCGCCGCAGGCCTCGCTGGAGGCGGCGGCGGCGCTGGCCCGGCAGGCCGGCTTCATGCCCTTCATCCTCGGCGACAGCCTGGAAGGCGAGGCCCGCGACATGGGGCTCGTGCTGGCCGGGATCGCGACCCAGGTGGCGGCGCGCGGGCAGCCTTTCTCCAGCCCCTGCGTGCTGCTGTCGGGCGGGGAAGCCACCGTCACCGTGCGCGGGGCGGGGCGCGGCGGCCGCAACGTCGAGTTCCTGCTCTCGCTCACCATCGCGCTCGCCGGCAACGGCCGGGTGCACGCGCTGGCCGGCGACACCGACGGCGTCGACGGCGCCGAGGAGATCGCCGGCGCCTATGCCGGTCCCACCACGTTGGAGCGGGCGCTCGCCCGCGGCATCGTTCCCGCCGACAGCCTCGCCGCCAACGACGGCCACGGCTTCTTCTCGGCGCTCGGCGACAGCATCGTCACGGGACCGACCCTGACCAACGTCAACGACTTCCGCGCCATCCTGATCGAAGCGCCCTGAGGCGTCGCCGGCCCCGCGGCGCGCGGCAGGCCCTGGCCGCCGGTTCTCCAAACCTCGACGGCCGCTTCACGGGTTTGTGCCCGACGCCGCGCGCGTGGTCGCCGCAAATCCCTCGCATTTAACTTCGATCGGATAAGACTGTGCGCTTCACGGCCGGCTTCGTGGACGCTGCGGGACCGACTGCCTAAGGCTTCGTGAATGCCGTCGCCTCGCGCTGATACTCCGGGCACGGTTGCGGAAGGGTACGCGGGCACGATGGATGACGTTTGGTTCGGATCGGGGCTGACGCATCGCGACGTGGACACCATCGTACGGGCGCTGTCGCTTCGCGAGAACAGGCCGGCGCCGCTGCTTGCCATCGCCGATCGCGGTAGCCGGCTCGTTCTGGCCAGCCGGGCCCTGTTTCGCTTCTTCGACGTGGAGGACGTGCGCTCGTTGGGGGCCCGGCTGCTCACCGGCCGCGACCCCGGTGCGCGCCGCCTCGCCGCCCTGTGCCAAAACCTCGCGATCAACGGGGCGCCTCGCCTGGAACGGCTGCGCTTCTCCGTCGGCCCCGCAAGCGAGGTCGTCACGTTCCTGTGCCGCCGCATCCTGCTGGACGGCAGCCAGCCTTTGTTCATCGCCGCCGCGCTTGGTTTGAATATCGACCAGATGCCGGCGCGGGATGCGGCGCCGGCCGCCGGCGCGGTCGGGAGCGAGGCTGAGCCGTCTTCGCTTGCCGAACCGGCGCTTGCAAGCCGTCCCGAGGAGGGTCGTCCGGGATCGAAAGCCGCGCTTCAAGTCGCTGGGCCGAAGGCCGCGCCGCCCCCGACCGGACCCGCCGAGATCGCGCCCGCAGAGATCGCGCCCGAGCGGTCCGCGGCCATGCTGCCTGCGCCGGAGCCGGCCGCGCCCGAACCCTTGCCGGGCGTCGAGGATGTCGAAGCGATCCTGCGCGCCCGCTGGCCGGACGCCCGCACCCTCCGCTTTCTTTGGCAAACCGACGGCGATCTGGTTTGCACCCGGCTCGGCCCGACGCTCGCCGAGG
>CAXTMA010000202.1:0-7941 GCA_964245015.1 uncultured Beijerinckiaceae bacterium
TAGAGCGTCATTCGATCTGTGTGAATCGAGAGGCTTTGCCAAGTGCGCGGTGCCTGATTCAACGGACCTGCCGGGCGGAGGCCGGCAGGTATGACAACACCGCTGTCGATGGATCTTCGGGGTCGCGTTCTGGCTGCGGTTGCGGCGGGGCTGAGCCACCGGCAGCTGGGCGAGCGGTTTGCGGTCAGCGCGGCCGGCGTGAGCCGTTGGCGGGCGCGGGCGCGCGATCAAGGCGAGGCGTGCGCCAAGCCGATGGGCGGCGACCGGCGCTCGCATCGCACCGAGGCGCATGCGGCCTTGATTCTGGGCCTGTACGAGGCGGAGCGCGACGCCACTCTTCAGGAGTTGCGGGCGGCCTTGGCCGAGCAGGGTGTCATGATCGGCTACGGCGGGCTGTGGCGCTTTTTCGCCCGGCGCAGGATCACGGTGAAAAAAAGACGGCGCACGCGGCCGAGCAGGAGCGCCCGGATGTCGTAAGACAGCGCCAAGCCTGGGTTGAAAGCCAGAGCGAGCTTGATCGCGCGCATCTTGTGTTCATTGATGAAACCTGGGCTACGACCGCCATGGCCCGCACGCGTGGCCGGGCGCCGCAAGGACAGCGGCTGCGCGCCGCGGTTCCGCACGGGCACTGGAAAACCACCACCCTCATTGCCGGCCTGCGGCAGGATGGTTTGGTGGCACCCTTTGTTCTGGACGGCCCGGTCAACCGTTGCAGCTTTGAAACCTACACCGCTTGCGTGCTCGTTCCCGGCCTGCGGCCCGGCGACGTCGTGGTCATGGACAACCTGTCCAGCCACAAGGGCCCACGCGTGCGCGAACTGATCGAGGCCGCAGGAGCAAGCCTGCGCTATCTTCCGCCCTACTCGCCCGACCTCAACCCCATCGAGAACGCCTTCGCCAAGCTGAAGGCGTTGCTGCGCAAAGCGGCCGAACGGACCATTGGCGCATTGTGGGACCGGATCGGCACCAGTCTCGACGCCTTCACACCAGCCGAGTGCGCCAAATACATCAAAGCGGCAGGCTATGGTGAAGTTTGAACGGATAACGCTCTAGCGCCCATGTCGGCCGTTCCTGGGTCAAAACGGTTTGCCTGATAGCCGACGTTCGTCCATCGTGACCTGGGCGAGGCTGATAGCAAGGCCACGTCGCACGAACGTGTCTGCGCGACGTGGCATCGTGCTGGATCAGCGCTAGCGATCGCGATGGATCTGCCGGCTCAGCTGGTCTTCCTGCCGGTTCAGCTGGCGCTGCTCGCCCTTGGTGATGTGGCCATGGTTCAGGGCCGCGTCGGCGCGCTCCTCGGCCCGGATCGCGCGATCTTCATTGCGGAGCTGGTGCGCCTGTTTGCGGCCGAGTTCCCCCTCACGCTGGCCAGCGTTGATCCGGGCGTCCTCGCTGTTGAGGCGCTTGATCACCTCGGCGCGGCGCGGGTGCTCCTGATCGAATGTCTGGGCCTGCGCGACGGCGCCGGCACCCAGCGTGACGGTGCAGATGATGATGGATTGTACGAACTTCATGGTCATGGTCCCTCTCCAGAACGCCCTGACCATGGTTCGGCGGCGTTGAAGCGGTCCTGAACTACCTGTTCAGGCGTCGTTTACACGGACACGGCCGGCAAGCCACGGCTCAGCTAGCGTTCATAAGGAGAGTTCCATCTATCCTCGACAGGCGAGAGGGTCGGGCGATGAAGCGAGTAGCTCCTTCTGTGATCGGTGCATTTCTCGGCTGTTTTGCTCTGCAGGCTGCCAACGCCGGCGAGACGCAATGGCAGCCGGGCCACCGTGGCGACCTTGCCTTCGAGGCCAGCGCCTTCCTTCGCGGCACCGCTTATAGGAAGCCGGACAAGGCTGCCGATGAGTTCGACGCCGATGGTGCCTATGGGTCGCTGAACAGGGCGTGGAACGCCACGCACCAGGGCCGTTGGCTGATCGAGGAGCAGCGCTACGGCTTCGATGCGATCGTCGCCGGAGTCAGCTACCACCGTCAGGACCTCGTGGCGCGAGGCGAGAGGATCCTGAACTGGGGGTTTGCCCGCGAGCAGCCCGACGGCTCCTTCGACTGCGCCGACCGCTTTCATTCCATGTCGTTCTTCGTCGAGGCCGCCGCACATGCCGCCTTGCTGCTGGACGGTTCGGATTTCGCGACCGAGAACAGGGCCTGGATCGAAGGCGTCAAGCCGCTGCTGCGCCGCTCCGTGCTCTGGATGATGGCGCCAGAGAACGCCGGTCCAGGGCAGGCCAAGGACGCGCCCTATGGCCACCGCTTCTACCTCGATGCCGACGCGATCGGCGAAACGGGCGTGCTGCTGCGCGACAAGGGCATGATCGAGGCCTCGCGCGCCTACGTCCGCGCCGGCATCGCCCGCCAGGACGTTTCGGGCTTCAATCCGGAGAAGGGCGGCTCCGACACCAGCTACCACGCCGTTGGCCTGCTCTTCGCCGAGCACTACTACACCCTGGTCGCCGACGATGCGACGCGCGCCGCCTTGCGGCCGATGCTGGCGCGCGGCCTGTCATGGCTCGCGGCGCGGGTCCGGCCGGACGGCACCGTCGATCAGACCGGGAATACCCGCACCGGCTTCGGGCAGGAACGCGGCCCGCAGGGCAACCTCAAGACGATGAGCTACGGCTCGGCATACCGTGCCACCTTCTACTGGGCGATGATCGCGGGCGACCCGCGCTGGGCGGCGCTGGCCACACAGCTTCATGGAGGCCAAGAGGTTGAGAAGGCGGAGCGCAAGGCCGGCATCCCGCATTGATGCGGCCGGCTGCCTACCAAGCGCATGCAGACCCCGTGTTCGTCCAAGCTCGCCGCCGACTTTTTTCCAGTCCGCGGCGACACCGGCGAGGGCACGGAGCCCGGCGTGGCACACGGCCTCGTCCTCATTCGGCTCACCGACGGACGATCCGATGCCGCCGACCACGGCGCCGGCAACAACCAGTGGCACGCCCCCGGTAAGCGGCATCCGGCCTGGAAACGAGAGCAGAGCGGGGTTGTCCGGGACGGCCGCCTGCAGCTTGATGTCGGCGTCCGCGTGGTCGCGGCGGTGCGCGCCTTCAGCGTCGCCGCATCGGGCGTATGCAACCGCGCGCCATCGAGGCGCTGCAAGGCCAGCAGCACACCGGCGGCATCGACGACCGCGACGGTCACTTCGAGCCTGTGCCGCTCGGCCTCTGCGCAGGCTGCCACCATGATCTGGCGCACATCGGCCGCCTGGAGAACGTGCACGGTCTTCAGGCTCATGGCATGCGTCCGATCTCAGCTGGCCGGCGGGAGGACCGTGGCCTCGGTCACGTAGTGGTAGAAGCGGCCGGTAAAGAGCGTCATGACTTTTTCGGTGGCCTCGTGGGACTCCGGTCGGATCTTCGAAGCCATGCACGCGTCGATCGCGTCCATGTCCGGAAAGTCCATCTCCAGGATCATCGCGATCGGTCGCGCGTCCTTGTCCATCGTCCTGGTACGCTGAACGCGAACGGCGGTGACGTGGGGAAACTTGCGCCACAACGGCTGGAGTTCGTCGCGCACGCGGCGGAAGAACTCCTCCTCATGCCCGGCCTTGATCGTGCCTTCGTAGATCGCCGTTCGCGTCAGCATGTTTCTTCTCCATCGTCGCAGGCCTGAACAGGCGAGGAGCGGTGGGGTTCAGGAACGAGGTAGAACGGCAATGCGCCCATGCCGGCCATGCCACGATGCCTGAAGTGTCGCTTAAGATCAGTCATCCGCTGCCGGCATATGTGTCTCTGATTGATCGACGCGCGTTGCGTCCGGTTGCGACGACGTGGATTTCAGGTCCAACCGAGCCGGTTTCGGTCGTAAAGCGTATCTTGCAGCACTGCTGCTTCGGTTATCAACAAGGTGCCAGGGCCAAAAAAGCGACTTGAGCACAGCGACGCCGGAGACCCAGCCGTGCGTTGGTCGTCGGAACGATCGTGAGGGCATGTGCAGCCGTTGACGCCTCCACGTGACCTGACCGGGCAATCCGGCCTGGATCGCCGCCGCTTCTTCGTGAGCGCCCTCGCCGTCGGGGCAGCCGCCGCAGCGCCCGACATAGTCGCCGCCGACCCCTCGCGCGAGCAGCGGCTGCCGTTTGGCGACCCACTCGGGCGCTCGCCGTCGCGCTTTCATCCGTCCTTCGTCAAGGACGTCGGTCGCCTCACCGACCTCAACGCCACCAACCAGGGCGGCGCATGGTGGAACTTCGACACCTACGTCACGCCGCTGCAGGACTTCTACATCCGCAGCGAATACCCGACGCCCCGTCCGGAGGTCGACCGCCGCGTCGATCCCCGGTACTGGCGCTTGAAGATCCACGGCGACGCGATCGAACGGCCGATCGAGGTCGGCTACGACGACCTGCTCAAGATGCCTTCGCGCTCGATCATCAGCGTCATGCAATGCGCTGGCAACGGTCGCAGCCTGTTCTGGGAACAGGAGGACATGCTGCGTGAGCCGAGCAAGGTCACCGGCAACGGCTGGGGCCTCGGCGGGGTCGGCCTCGCCGAGTGGCAATACGTGCCGATGAGCCACATCCTGGGCCTCGTCGGGCTCAAGCCGAACGCCAAGGCGTGCCTGTTCTGGTCGGGCGTCGACGGCAAGACGCCGAACACCGAGTCCGACACCGGACGCCCGACCCCGATTTCCGAGATCATCGCGCGGGGCGACGACATCGGCCTGGCGTTCAAGATGAACGGCCGGCCCCTGCTGCCCGACCACGGCGCGCCGGTCCGCGCCCTGGTGCCGGGTTGGTGCGGCGGCGCCTCGACCAAGTGGCTGACGGAGATCAAGATAGCCAGCCACGACTTCTGGGTGCGCCTCAACACTATCGGTCACTCGATGGTCGGGCCGGACTACCCGCCGCCGAAGCCGGCACCGAACGACGAGTTCCGCTTCGTCCGCCCGGACTAGGTAATCGGCCAGCCCGTCACCTGGCATCCGATGCGGTCCATGCTGACGGTGCCGCTGGTGCTGGCCAAACAGCCGGACATGCCGCCGAACTATCCCCTCGATCGCGGCGAGGTGCCCGTGATGAAGGCGGGGCCGCAGAGCCTGCGAGGTTACGCCTGGGCGCCGCGCGCGGGCGTGCATCGCGTCGACATCCGCATCAACGGCGGCGGCTGGCAGCAGGCGATGCTGACCGACCCGCAGCCCAACCCTTACACGTGGCGGCGCTTCGAGTTCGCCTTCGACCCGCAGCCGGGCGAGTTCATCATCGAAACGCGGACCATGGACAACCGCGGCGAGATCCAGCCGCCGACCGTGCCCTTCAACAAGGGTGGCTATGACTTCTGCGCGATCCCCAGGTTCAAGGTGCGCTTCAGCTGACCTCGGCCGGCTACTCGCTTCCGCTCTTGCCGTCATCGCTGCGATTGGCTTGTTGCCTCCAGCTTGGACAGCATGCCCGCTTCACACCATCGCTCCCAGCGATGCGTATACGGCACCCGCTCGCCGCGCCGGCCTAAGGCATCGATCATCTACAAGCAGACTGCAACTCACGCGCCGTGCGGATCCTGCTCGGGCACACCAAGATTGAGAGCACGGTGCGCTAGCTCGGCGTCGACGTCGAGGATGCTCTCACCCTGGCCGAGCGCACCGAGGTTTGATCAACCGCAGCTCCGGGCATCACGCGCCGGAGCTGCACATACAGCACTGCGCCCACATAGGTCGTTGCCGCTTCGCGTTGGTAAGCTCTGAAGCCGACATTGGCAGGTCTGGGCCGCTCAGGTCATCCGGAAGCCGACCCAGCCCGCACCATTGCCGCGGGATCCTGGACCACCCGTCATCGGTACTGATGAATCGAGGCACTCAGTGCATCTTGGCCTCAAGCTCGCCAAGGTGACGCTCAACGATGCGGTGCGTCTCGGCAGCGAACGCCTTCAGGTCAGGATTGGCGCCGCCCTTGGCTTCTTTGGCAAAGGCCGCCCCGTCCGCGTTGTGGATCTTCTTCATGTCGGCGATGTAGGCTGCATCGAACGCCGCGCCGGTCATGGCCTTGATCTTGTCGAGCCTCGCCTGGAACTCAGCATCGAGCTTGTCGGGGAAGTCGAGTCCGTTCGCCTTAGCGATCGACTTCAGCTTGTCACCGACCAGCATGTGATCGTGGGTCTCGGTGTTACCCTGGTCCTTGATGTCCTGCGTCGAGCCGACCTGTTCCGCCACTTTGCCAAGTTCGACTTCGTACATGCCGCCCTGCGACACCATCGCGACAAATGCCTTATCGGCATCCGAAACCGTTCCGGCCGCCAGCACCGGGCTGGCCGCGAGCAGGACGCAAGCCAGGGAGGGGACGAAAAGGCGCATGGTGATCGGTTCCCGAGAGCAGCATCGCCCTTAGCTGCCATGCGTATCAATCGGCATCCGAAACCGTTCCGGCCGCCAGCACCGGGCTGGCCGCGAGCAGGACGCAAGCCAGGGAGGGGACGAAAAGGCGCATGGTGATCGGTTCCCGAGAGCAGCATCGCCCTTAGCTGCCATGCGTATCAATCGGAGAACGATCGTGCCAGCATTGAGGTCGGTGCACGAGCGTGCAACTTCGTCCTCATAACGGAGGCTGCAACTTAAACATGGACCGGCATAGCGGTGATCAGGTCGCATACCGTTGCGCCGCCGGCTTCTGGCTTGCTGCCGCCATCCTCTTTGTGGGAAGCGAACTGGCCGCGGCGGCCGCCTTCTCGCCTCCCTACAGCTATGCTCGCAACTACATCAGCGACCTCGGCGTGACGAGTTGTGGAACAGTCTTCGAGGGTCGCCCGGTTTGCTCACCCCTGCAAGGGCTGATGAACGCGGACTTTATCGCGCAAGGTCTGCTGTTTTCCGGCGCCGCCATCGTCATCTCTCGGCGGATCTCGGCTGCGACGACACCGGCCTTTCTCGCGCTTGCCGTCATGAACGGCATCGGCAACGTCCTGATCGGGTGCTTCCCGGAAAACGCACCTGGACGGCTCACCTCCGCCTTAAGCTGGCACATTGTCGGAGCGTTGCTGGCGATCGTCAACGGCAACGGGGCCGCCCTGGTGTCGGCTGCGACCTTCGCGACGCTCCGTCTGCCCCGGCTTCATCGCCGAGCGAGCATCGGCTTACCGCTTGCAGCCGCGGCATCGCTTGCGATGCTGATCGCCGCGCGCAGGGCGGGAACGGCGAACATGCTGCCCGACGCGATTTGGGAAAGGATCAGCGTCTACGCGATCACCGCCTGGGAAGTGCTGACCGCCGCATGTCTGATGACGAGGACGCGCCGCCGGCAAGCGCCGAGCTGAGATCGAAGCCCAACGGTGTAGCGAGCAATGGCGAACCTGCGCCCAATCCTGTCATAGCGCCTCATCGGCGCCTCGGCCGCAAGCGGCCGTGCGCCGGCTCGGTGTGCGTCAGCGCTCCAGCAGCGCGCTCACCTCGATGCGGTGCTGGCTCGCGGCAAGCTCCGGGTCGAGCGCCGCCCGGCGCACGCGCAGCGGCGTCGTCGCGTGGAGGTCGTGCAGCGCCCGCTTCAGCGCCCGCAGCCCGGTGAAGCCGCTCGCCCGCGCGATCGCCGCGTCGGAGCGCGGCGGTTCGACCAGCGCGCCGAGCAGGACGCGCGCGATCTCCGTCCGCCGCTGCCGGATCAGCGCCGCGACGCCGCCGTCGGGCCGGCACACGCGGTACAGGCCCGAGCGGGACAGGTCGAACACCTCGCAAAGATGCTCGGCGTCGAGGCGAGGGTCGGTGGCATGCCGCTCGATGTGGTGGCGGATGCGGGTCAGGGTCGGCTCGTTGAGCGCGAAGCGCCACCCGGTCACGGGCGGCTCCTCCGCGGTGACGCAGGCGCCGATCAGGCGGACCAGGCCGATGCCGAGCGCCGCCGCCCGGGCCGGGGTCAGCGCCGGCGCCTGCCGCACCAGCGTGTCGAGCGTGCCGGCGAGCAGCCGCGCTTCCGGGCTCGCCGCGTCGAGGCGCAGGCCGTGCACGTCC
>CAXTMA010000203.1:0-7910 GCA_964245015.1 uncultured Beijerinckiaceae bacterium
GCCGGTGCGCGAGCTGATGGGGCGCATTCACCCCAAGCCGCTGTCGCTGTTCCACGCGCGGGCGCTGAAATACCGCGACTTCCTCACCGTGGTGCTGATCGGCCGCTCGCGGATGGAACTGCCCGACAACTGGGTCTACATCCACGATCCCTCGGTGAAGGTCGGCCGGGTGCAGAACTTCCGCTCCTGGTCGCCCGACATGATCCCCGACGGCGTTTCGACCTGCTTGGGGCTGGAATACTTCTGCTTCGAGGGCGACGGCCTGTGGAACGCGTCCGACGACGACTTGGTGACGCTGGCCAAGGCCGAGATCGCCAAGATCGGGCTGATGGATGGCGCCGACGTCACCGACGCCTGCGTGGTCCGCCAAGCCAAGGCCTATCCCGTCTACGACGAGGAGTATGCCGCCAACCTCGACGTGATCCGGCGCGAGATCGCGCTGCGCTTCCCCCGGCTGCACCTGGTCGGGCGCAACGGCATGCACAAGTACAACAACCAGGACCATGCCATGATGACCGGCATGCTGACGGCCAAGAACATCATCGCCGATGCCGCGCTGTTCGACACCTGGGCCGTCAACGAGGATGCCGAATACGGCGAGGCCGGGCTGTCGGGGGCGCAGGAAGCGCTGAAAAGCGAGCGGCTGGTGCCAAGAAAGGCCGCCGCGTGACACGCCATCATCGGACGGGAACGCGCGCGGCGGTTTTCGGACGAAGTCGATGCGACACGACAGGATAGGATCCTGGGCCGGATCCGGTATTGGGTCCGAGACTGTCCAACTCGCGGCCGGGCGGGACCGCGCGGCGCTTCCGCTGCGCGCGGCGATCGTTCTGGTCGGCACCGCCGCGCTTTGGGGCATTTGCCACCCCTACGTCGGCATCATCGGCGACAGCACGATCTATCTCGGCCGCGCGCTCGCCGACCTCGACCCGGACGGGATCGGTCGCGACTTCGCCTTCGCCTACGACGGCCAGTCCCGCTTTTCCCTTTTCCCGGTGATCGCCAAGGCGCTCGTGGGCGCGCTCGGGCCGGCAAACACGGGGGTGCTCATCGCCGCCCTCGCCGATGCCTGCTTCCTGGCGGCGGTCACCGCGCTCGCCCGTGCCCTCGCGCCGCCGCGCACCGCGCTGGCCATCGTCCTGGCGCTTGCCGTGCTGCCGGTGACCTATGGCCAGACCGGCGTCTTCCACTTCGGCGAAACGGCGGCCATTCCCCGCCCCTTCGCCGAGGCGGCCGTCGTCGGCATGCTTGCCGCCCTGATCGTCGGACGCGTCCGGCTGTCGGCCGTTCTGCTCGGCACCGCGCTCGCCCTGCACCCGATCATGGCGTTGGCCGGCGTCGGGACCGCGCTCGGCACCCTGCTCGCGGCATCGGGGCGGCGCGCCTTCATTTTAGCGGGCGCTGCGCTGCTGGGCCTGGGCGCGCTCGCGCTCGCCCGCCTCGGCGTGCCGCTGTTCGACCGGCTGCTGGTGGTGATCGATCCCGACTGGCTCGGTCTCCTCGTCGAGCGCAGCCCGCACCTGTTTCCGACCCTGTGGCGCGCCACCTCGTTCTGCCCGATCCTTGTTCAAGCGACCACGATCCTGGTCGCCGCGCCTTTCGTGCCGCGCCGCGCCCGGACGGTTCTGCTCTGCGTGGCGGCGGCGGTGCTCGTGCTGCTGGCGGCGGCCCTTCTCGGCGACCGGATGCACATCCTCCTGGTCCTTCAGATCCAGCTCTGGCGCGCGACATGGCTGCTCGCGGTCGTCGGCGGCGCCGGCTTGGTCGCCTGCGCGCCCGGCCTGTGGGACGAGGGACCGCGCGGGCGCATCGTGCTGACGCTGCTGGCCCTCGCTTGGTTCGACCAGCCGAGCCTCGCCTTCACCGCCGCGCTTTGCGCCGCCGCCCTGATCTTGGCGTCCGGGCACCTCACCTTCGGCTTCACGCCCCGCCACGCGATGGGCGTCGCGGCGGTCGCCGCGGTGCTGCTGCTGATCTGGTCGGGCGGCCCGATAATGGGCTACGTCGCCTTTCTACGCACGGTGCCGCCGGCCATGCCGCTGCAGATGATCGATCCCCTGCGCAACAACCTTCACACCGCGCCGGTCTGCCTCGCGATCGCCCTGTGGCTCCTGGCACCGCAACCCTGGCGTCATCGGCTGCTGCCGCTACCCGTCATCGGGGGCGCGGCGATGCTTCTCGCGACCGGCGCGGGGAAGCTGTGGGACCAGCGCTCGGCCTACGGCCGCTACGTCGAGGCCGGGCAGGTCCCCGACGCGCTGGCCTCCCTGACCGGCGGCCGTCCGACCGACGTGCTGTGGATCGACGGCATCGCCGAGCCCTGGTTTCTTTTGCGGCAAGCGCAATGGATGTCGTCGCAGCAGGCGGTCGGGATCGTGTTCTCGCGTCCGCTCGCCATCGAATGGCGACGCCGCGCCGACAGCCTGCTCGCGCTCGGTCTGGCTCGCAAGGCGATCTTCGAGCCGTGGAACGTGATGGCCGACGACGACCGTACCCGCGTCGGCGCCGACACGGTCGCCGCCTTCTGCCGCCGGGACGATGCGCCGGGCCTCGTGATCGTCCCGCTGGGGGAGGGTCGGCCGGCGCTGGACCTCCCCGGAAGCGTGGTCTGGCCCGTGCCGGCCGGCTGGGTCGTCGATTCCTACGCGACACCGGAATGGCGGGAGACGAACGGCCTGCAGGCCATCGCCTGCCGGCAAACGATCGCGACCCGACTCACTCCCGGACTTGCAACGGCGCCGGCTCGCTGAGGCCGGGCGGGATCGGGAACAGGCCGGTTTCGATGCGGGTGAGCGCTTCGGGGTCGGCCTGGACCTTGTCGGGGTGCAGCAGGACGGCCAGAGCGAGCACGCCGGCGAGCCGGTTGACCGAGGGCGGACCCGTCAGCACCTTGTAGGGCTCGCCCGCGTCGAGCACGAAGCGGGTGCCCGCCGGCAAGGCGGCGCGCAGGGATCCGTGCAGAGCCTCCGTTTCGGCAACGATCACCACCGCAGGCTTCAGCGCCTTGACCTCGTCCACGCTCATCGGGCGGAACGCGCCGCCGCCGCCGGTGACCACGTTGCGGCCGCCGGCGAGACGGATCGGCTCGTCGAAGGTGGTGCCGGCGCGCGCGGCGTCGAGCCCGTCGCTGCCGCGGGCAAGGTACACCGCCACCCGCTCGGCATCGGGCAGGCCGGCCACCGGCTTCACCTTGGCCAGCACACCCTCGATGGCGGCGGCGACAACCTTTCCGCGCTCGGCCGCGCCGAGGGCTTGGCCGAGCCGACGCGCGGTATCCGCCGCCTGGTCGAGGCCGCCGGAAAACAGCACCGCCGGCACCTTCAGCTCGGCCTGGATCTTTTCATCGGCCGCCGCGTAGCGGGCCGCGGTGCTGCCGTAGTCCACCACCAGGCCGGGATGCAGCGAGGCCACCGCCGCGACATCGCCGGACGCATCCGTTCGCGTCAGCAGCGGGATCTGCGGCAGGCGGGCGAGGTTGGCATCGACATAGATGGCGTGATCGGGCGCGAAGGGCTCGACGAGGCCGCCGAGCTTGCCCGGGGCGAGGGCATGGAGGAGGATCTGAGCCGGAATGCCGGCGGGAACGACGAGCGCCACTTCGGCGGGGATCTCGACGCTTCGATTGACCGAGTCCGTCAGCGTCGCCGCCGACGCCGGCTGGCAGATGACCGCGAGGGCCGCCACCTTCATCAGAACGACGAACAACTCCGTCAAAGATTTGCGAGGCATCGAGGCCCCGACCGCCGGGCGACCTTGCGCGCGACGGTCGGGGCGATCATGCCTCCTCCCTGCACACGGGTAAAGCAGGTCCATATCATGCCGACCTTTCTGTGCTGGCTCGCCGGATTCTTCCTCACCGTTCATCTGGCGACCCTTGGCATCGCCTGGATGCGCTGCCGGCCGCGCGACCGCAAGCCGGCCAGCAAGTCTTGCGGCCCGGACTTCGGCGTCACGGTGGTGCGTCCGCTGTGCGGCCTGGAAACCTTTTCCGCGCGCACGATCCGGGCCGCCTTCGAGCTGGAGTACCCGACCTTCGAATTGCTGTTCTGCGTCGCGCAGACGGGCGATCCGGTGATCCCGCTGGTGGACGCGGCGATCGCGGCGCACCCGGACGTGGCCGCCCGGCTCTTCGTCGGCGAGGATCGGATCGGCAGCAATCCCAAGCTCAACAACATGGTGAAGGGCTGGCGCCACGCCGCCTTCGAGCGGATCGTCTTCATCGACTCCAACGTGCTGGTGCCCAGGAGCTTCCTCGGGGATCTGGCAGCCACCTTCCGGCCCGACACGGCTGTCGTCTCCGCCCCGCCCTGCGGCACGGAGCCCGACGGCTTCGGCGCGCATCTCGAATGCGCCTTCCTCAACACCCACGAGGCGCGCTGGCAGTATGCGGTCGACAGCTTCGGCCGGGGCTTCGCCCAGGGCAAGACCCTGTTCTATCGCAAGGCCGATCTCGACCGCTCGGACATGCGCGAGCTGGCCGCCGAGCCGGCCGAGGATGCCGCCACCACCAAGATGGTGCGCCGCATGGGCCTGAAGGTCCGCCTCGGGCCGCCCTCGCCGCAGCCGCTCGGCCGCCGGCCGCTCGCGCAGGTTTGGAACCGCCAGCTGCGCTGGGCACGATTGCGGCGCGCCACCTTTCCCCTCGAATTCCTGCCGGAGATCCTGGCCGGCTCGCTGATCCCCGCGCTGGCGGCGGCGGCGGCGGCGGCGGCGCTGGACTGGTCGGTGCCGCTCGTGCTCACGGCCTACCTTGCCTCGTGGTTCGCCGCCGAGGTCGCCCTCGCGCTCGGCTGCGGCTGGCCCTGCGACTGGCGCACCCCGTTCGCCATCGCGCTCCGCGACGCGATGATGCCTCTTCTCTGGGTTGCCGCCTTCACCGGCAGCTCGTTCACCTGGAACGGCCAGGTGATGCGGATGCGGGACGACGCGCCGGGCGAGAACGAAACGGTGAACCCTTCGGAGGCCTGACATTGCGCCGCTCCGGCGCGGTCACATGATCACGAGTTCGGGATGGGCGGCGAGGCGCCCGAGCAGGCGGCGCATGTCGCCCGGCCGAAGGGCGACGCAGCCCAGCGTCGGCTTGAGGCCCATCGATCGGCCGCCAACCGGGCCGCTCGTCATGCCGCTCCACTTGGCACAGTGCAGGAAGATGGCGCTGCCGCGGCCGGCGCGGCGCGGCGCGACGTTATGGCCGAGCACGAAGACCACGTCGTAAAGGCCGTCGTCGCGCCACATCACTTCGTGGGTCGCCGCCATCGGCAGCCGGGCCGGCCGGTTGTAGGCCGGCGAGGCCGGGTCGTCGCACCAGCCGTCGTCGCGGCGTAGCGGCCGCAAGGGCACCCGGCAGAACGGCCGGCCGATGCGGTCGGGTCGGTAATAGCCGTGGAGCACGCGCAAGCGTCCGGCCGGCGTCGCCCCGTCGCCCTCGCGCTTGCGCCTCGTCAGGCCTGTCCGCCCCATGGCACACGCAAGCGTGAGCGTGCCGGCCTTGACAAGCCCCCTCGAACCGCTTTCACCCGGCAGGCGCGCGGCCCGCCTCACCGTGAGCGTTCGCAGGACCGGGCGCGCGTTCCGACAAGGCACTCTTTTCTCGCGCATGGCTGATTGCTCTTGGATGGGCCGGCGACGATGATCGCGGGGCAACGGTTTCGCCGCGGTCGGGAGTGCCGTCCCGCCATCGGCAGCCCGCTCCGGGTGGCTTGTAATCAGAGCATGGTGATGCAGGTTCGTAAAATCCTCATCGCGGACGACGACGACGACCTGCGCGCCGCCTTGGCCGAGCAGCTCGCCCTTTACGAGGAGTTCGAGCCGGTGCAGGCCCGCGACGCCGGCAGCGCCGTCGCCCTCGCCAAGCAGGACCGGCCGGACCTCGTCATCATGGATGTCGGCCTGCCCGACATGGATGGGCGCGACGCCGTCAGGGCGTTGCGCGAGGCCGGCTTCAACAACCCCGTCATCATGCTGACCGGCCACGATGGCGAAGCCGATACGGTGCTGGGCCTGGAAGCCGGCGCCAACGACTATGTCACCAAGCCGTTCCGCTTCGCCGTGCTGCTGGCCCGCATGCGCGCACACCTGCGCAGCCACGAGAGCAGCGACGATGCCAGCTTCCGCATCGGCCCCTACACGTTCCAACCCGGCGCCAAGCAGCTCGTCACCGACAAGGGCGGCAAGCTGCGCCTGACGGAAAAGGAAACGGCCATCCTGCGCTACCTGTACCGGGCCGGCCAGGGCGTGGTCGGACGCGACATCCTCCTCAAGGAGGTGTGGGGCTACAATGCCGCCGTGACCACGCACACGCTGGAAACGCACATCTACCGCCTTCGCCAGAAGATCGAGGTCGATCCGACCAAGGCACTGCTGCTCGTCACGGAAGCCGGCGGCTACAAGCTGGTGCCGTGATGGCACTCGGCGCCGACCTGCGCATGCTGGCCAGCCTCGCCGCCTTCCGCGAGATCGAGGCGGAGGCGATGAGGCTGATCGCGCTTTCGGCGGAAACGCGCATCCTGCGGGTCGGCGAGGTGCTCTTTCGCAAGGGCGAGCCGGCGGACGGGGCCCTGGTGGTGCTGAGCGGCACGGTGAGCCTGGAAGGGGCCGGGCCCACCGTGGTCGTCAGACCGCCGACCCTGCTGGGCGAAACGGCCTTGCTGGTGGAAACCACCCGGCCGGCGACCGCGACCACGCGCGAGCCGGCCAGCGTGCTACGCATCCCGCGCTCGCTCTACCTTCGCGTACTCACCGAATATCCCCACAGCGCCCGCCGCGTCCACCGGCAGGTCAGCGCGCGCGTCCTCGCCCTGCGCGATGATTACGAGGCGCTACGTCGAAGCTTCAGCGGCTGAGCGGCCCCGGGCATGCTTGGGCAAAAAATCATCGCGCTGGAGATCATTGACCATCGGCGGCCGTCATTTCGACGACCGTTGACTTGACGGGTCGGGACGGCTAGCTCTGCCGGGTCGAGGCGCCCGCGCGCCGCGACTTCATCGAAAAACAAGAAGCCGGTCGCTCGTGGGACACGCCCGCGGCAGTCCGCAGCACGACGAGGATCTTCATGTTCGCTGTCATCAAGACGGGCGGCAAGCAGTACAGCGTTGCCGCCGACGATACGATCACCGTGATGCACCTCGCCGGCGAGCCCGGCGACGCCATCACCTTTGACGAAGTGTTGATGTTCGTCGGCGACGACGCCACCACGCTCGGCACGCCCTTCGTGCCCGGAGCCAGCGTCGCCGCTGAGATCGTGGCGCAGGAGCGCGGTCCCAAGGTGATCGCCTTCAAGAAGCGCAGGCGGCAGAATTCCAAGCGTAAGCGCGGCCATCGTCAGGACCTGACCAGGGTCCGCATCACGGGCCTCGTCGCGGGCTGACGCGTTCCCAACCGGTCGCGATCAGCCGACCGGGATCCATTCCGTCGAGCCATCGTTTCGCGCGAGGGCTTTGGAGCATTTCAGATGGCACATAAGAAAGCTGGCGGCTCATCCCGCAACGGTCGCGACTCCGACGGCCGGCGCCTCGGCGTCAAGAAGTTCGGCGGCGAGCACGTGATCGGCGGCAACATCCTGGTACGCCAGCGCGGCACCAAGTGGCACCCCGGCACCAACGTCGGCATCGGCACCGACCATACCCTCTTCGCGAAGGCCGAGGGCAAGGTGCAGTTCGTCACCAAGGCGAACGGCCGGGCCTTCGTGTCGGTGGTGGCGCAGGCGGACGCGGCGGAGTAACCGCGGCCGGGTCTTCCCACCCTCGTCCGGGATTTCCGTCATGTTCCCGGACATCAGCTGCGACGACATCTTCCGGCTGGAAACGGCGCGCCTGTGGCTGCGCTGGCTGCGGGCAACAGATGCGCCGGGCGTCACCGCGATTTGCGGTCTCGCCGCCGTGGCCGAGATGACCGCGGCCATTCCCCACCCC
>CAXTMA010000204.1:0-7819 GCA_964245015.1 uncultured Beijerinckiaceae bacterium
TCAATCCCGTCGCCGGCTGCCTGCCGATGGTGATCCAGATCCCCGTCTTCTTCGCCCTCTACAAGGTGCTGTTCGTCACCATCGAGATGCGCCAGGCGCCCTTCGTTCTGTGGATCCGCGACCTGTCGCAGCCCGATCCGACCAACGTCTTCAACCTGTTCGGCCTCCTTCACTTCGATCCGACCACGCTGCCGCTGGTCGGGCATTTCCTCGCGATCGGCATCCTGCCCATCATCATGGGCTTTTCGATGTTTCTTCAGATGAAGATGAACCCCGAGCCGACCGATCCCGTGCAGAAGACCATGTTCGCCTACATGCCGGTGATCTTCACCTTCATGCTCGGCACCTTTCCCTCGGGCCTCGTCGTGTACTGGACGACCAACAACACGCTGACGCTGATCCAGCAGTCGGTCATCATGAAGCGCTCCGGCGTGAAGCTCGAACTGTTCGACAACCTGCGCGGCATGTTCCGCCGCAAGCCGGCGAGTTCGCCGGCGGCGGTGGCCCGCTCCAAGTCGGATCTGGCCAAGCTCGACGCCGCCGACAAGGGCGGCAAGGCCCCGGCGGAGTGAGGGTCGGCATCCCTCGCGCGGCGGGGCGGTTCATGCCCGATGCTTGAGCTCGATCCGCTCTACCTCGCCGATCCCGATCTCCTGGAGGCCGGACGCAAGCTGTTCGCGGCCGAGTGCCGCTTCATCTGGGCGGCGGCCAAGCCCGACGGGTTGCCGCCGCTCGGGCCGCCGGAGATCGCCTTCGCCGGACGTTCCAACGTCGGCAAGTCGTCGCTGCTCAACGCGCTCACCGGCCGCAAGGCGCTGGCGCGCACCTCGCACACCCCCGGCCGCACCCAGGAGCTGAACTTCTTCGCCCTCGGCCCCGAGGCGTCCAGTCCCCGCGCGCATCTCGTCGACATGCCGGGCTACGGCTACGCCGTCGCCTCCAAGGAGAAGATCGCCCACTGGACCGGCCTGATGCACGACTTCCTGCGCGGTCGGGCGACCTTGGCCCGCGTGTTCGTGCTGGTCGACGGGCGCCACGGCCTCAAGCCCCTCGACCGCGACATGTTCACGATCCTCGACAAGGCGGCCGTGTCCTACCAGGTGGTGCTGACCAAGAAGGACGAGGTCAAAGCCCAGGCCCGCGACGGCGTGGTGGAGGCGACGCTGGCCGAGCTGCGCCTGCGCGTGGCCGCCTATCCGCAGGTGCTGTTCACCTCGTCCGAAACCGGCGAGGGCGTCGCCGAACTGCGCGCCGCCGTGGTGCGGCTGCTGGCCGAACGCGGCGGCTGAGCCTCGCATTGTGGTGAGGCGGGCGCTTGGGCTACACCATGCGCCAACACACCCGGCAGATGACTCGGAACGCCGCTCGGAACGCCCGATGACCCTTCTTCCCACCGATCCGCAGCAGCAGGCCGCCATCCTGGTCCAGGCGCTGCCGCACATGCTGCGCTACGACGATGCGACGGTGGTGGTGAAGTACGGCGGCCACGCGATGGGCGACGAGGCCAAGGCGCGCGAGTTCGCCCGCGACATGGTGCTGCTGGAACAGTCCGGCATCAACCCGGTGGTGGTGCACGGCGGCGGTCCGCAGATCGGCGCCATGCTGGCCAAGCTCGGCATCGCTTCGCACTTTTCCGGCGGCTTGCGCATCACCGACAAGGCCACCGTCGAGATCGTCGAGATGGTTCTCGCCGGCGCCATCAACAAGCAGATCGTGGGCATGATCAACGCCGCCGGTGGCCACGCCATCGGCCTGTGCGGCAAGGATGGCAACCTCGTCGTCGCCCGCAAGGCGTCGGGCACCGTCCAGATGAACGATGCCGGCATGGGCGAGGCGGTCGACCTCGGCTTCGTCGGCGAGCCGGCGAAGGTGAACACCCGCGTGCTCGACCAGGTGCTGGGCCGCGAACTGATCCCCGTGCTCGCTCCCATCTCCATGGGTGAGGATGGCGAAACCTACAACGTCAACGCCGACACCTTCGCCGGCGCCATCGCGGGCGCGCTCGGTGCCAAGCGCCTGCTGTTCCTCACCGACGTGCCCGGCGTGCTCGATGCCGACAAGAAGTTGATCGAGACGCTCAGCGCCGACGAGATCCGCCACCTGATCGCCGAGGGCGTCATCACCGGCGGCATGATCCCCAAGGTGCAGACCTGCCTGTACGCGATCGAGCAGGGCGTGGAAGGCGTCGTCATCCTTGACGGCAAGCAGCCCCACGCCGTGCTGGTCGAGCTGCTGACCGATGGCGGCGCCGGCACGCTGATCACCCGTTGAACGAAATCCTCGCGGCGACCCCGACCGTTTCGCGCGCCGCCTTCGCCGGTGTCGAGACCTGGGTGTTCGACCTCGACAACACGCTCTACCCCGTCGGCTCCGACCTTTGGCCGAAGATCGACGCGCGCATCACAAGCTACATGATGGCCCTCTACGGCCTCGACGGCCTGTCGGCCCGCGCCCTGCAGAAGTTCTTCTACGAGCGCTTCGGCACCACGCTGCGCGGCATGATGCAGGGCGGCCCGGTCGACGTGGAAGCGTTCCTGGCCTTCGTCCACGACATCGACCGTACCACCATCGCCGCCAATCCCGCGCTGGCCGCCGCCATCCGCGCGCTGCCCGGCCGCAAGCTGATCTTCACCAACGGATCCCGCCTCCACGCCGAGCGCACGGCGGAGGCGTTGGGCCTCGGCGGGCTGTTCGAGGACGTCTTCGACATCGTGTCGAGCGAGCTCGTCCCCAAGCCCGAGCCCGGCCCCTATGCCGGTTTCCTCAAGCGCCACGCGGTCGACCCAACCCGCGCCGTGATGTTCGAGGACATCGCCCGCAACCTCGTGGTGCCGAAGTCGCTGGGCATGGCGACCGTGCTGGTGCTGCCCCCGGCCGACGCGTTGGACGCGCGCGAAGCCTTCGAGATCGTGGGCGAGATCGTCCCCGGGCACATCGACTATGTGACCACCGATCTCACCGCGTTCCTGATCGCGACGCTGGTGGACAGCGGGGCGGCGGATGGCGAGGCCGGCCACGGTTGACGGCCGATCACGGTGCAGGCCGCGCGGCGATGAGGGACCGGATGCGGTCCGCGTCCCCGTCGGCGACCGGATTGTAGACGATCAGGCCGAGGTCGGCGCGGCCATCGACCGCGAACGCGGAATATTCCAGCTCGATCCAGCCCAGAACCGGATGGCGGATGCGCTTGACCCCTTCGCCATGGACGAGGACGTCGTTGTCGCGCCACAGCGCCGCGAATTGCGGGCTGAGCCGGCACAGCTCCTCGACGAGCTGGCCGACGTCGGCGCCGGCGCCGGCGCGCACCGCATCCGCCCGGAACGCCCCCACGATGAAGCGGGTCAGGCCGTCCCAGTCGCTTTGCGCGTCGCGGACACGGGGATCGCCGAAGACGCGGCGCAGGATGTTGCGCTGGTCCTGGGGCAGGGCGCCGTAGTCGGTCAGCACCACGGCCGCCGCGCGGTTCCAGGCGACGACGTCCCAGGTGGCGGTCTTGATCAGGGCCGGGCTGACCTCGAAGGCATCGATCAGGCGCTGCAGCCGGGGCGTCACGCCCTCGACGGCCTTGTAGCGCACTTCGGGTGGGTGCCCGAGGCCGAGCATGAAGAGGTGCTCGCGCTCGATGTCGGTCAGCATCAGCCCGCTGGCGATCCGGTTCAACACGTCCGCCGAGGGAGCCCCGCCGCGCCCCTGTTCCAGCCACGTGTACCAGGTCGGGCTGATGTTGGAGCGTTGGGCGACCTCCTCCCGGCGAAGCCCCGGTGTCCGGCGACGGCCGACCGGGAAGCCGAAGGCCGTCGGATCGAGCCGGCTGCGGCGATCCTTCAAGAAGGCTCCCAGCGGACTGGGCATCTGGGCGGGCATGCCGATCCTGTTAGCCGTTACACCATGATGAAGTCACACCTTTAATAGGACGATGGCCTGACCGACAACGCCGCTCCGAACACATCGGAGATTTGCGAATGCGCGTATTCCTCACCGGCGCGACCGGCTTCATCGGCTCCGCCATCGTCCCGGAACTGCTCGGCGCCGGCCATCAGGTGCTCGGACTGACACGCAGCGAGGCCGGAGCCCGGTCCCTCCTGGCCGCCGGTGCGCAGGTGCATCGAGGAACCCTCGAAGACCTCGACAGCCTGCGCAGCGGGGCGGCCCAGTCGGACGGCGTGATCCACACCGCCTTCGACCACGATTTTTCCCGCTTCGCGGCCAACTGCGAAAAGGATGGGCGCGCCATCGAAGCCCTCGGCGGCGCGCTTGCCGGATCCGACCGCCCCCTCCTCATCACCTCCGGCACCGGTTTGGGGAGTACCGCGCCGGGGCAGCTTGCAACCGAGGACGTTTTCAATCCCGATTACCCCAATCCCCGCCGGGCATCGGAAACCGCCGGTGCCTCGCTGCTGCAGCGCGGCGTCAACGTGTCGGTGATGCGCCTTCCTCAGGTCCATGACACCGTCAAGCAGGGCCTCATCACTCCCTTGATCGCCGTGGTCCGGGAAAAAGGCGTTTCCGCCTACGTGGGCGAGGGCCTCAACCTGTGGCCGGCGGCGCACGTCCTCGACACCGCCCGCCTTTACAGGCTGGCGCTGGAAAGGCGCGAGGCGGGGGCCAGATACAATGCCGTTGCGGAAGAGGGCGTCCCGGTTCGCGACATCGCGGAGGTCATCGGGCGCGGTCTGAAGCTGCCGGTGGTCGCGATCTCGGACGAGGCGGCGGCCAGCCACTTCGGCTGGCTCGTGGCCTTCGCCGGCCTGGATCTTCGCGCATCAAGCGTGCAAACGCGGCGGAAGCTCGGCTGGCAGCCGACCGGCCCCGGGCTGATCGCCGACCTCAAGCGGATGTTCGCCCTTGAAGACTGAATAACCGAACGTGGCGCAAGCCAGCCGAGTCTGTTTCGGACTTGCCCGGCAAGCAGGCTTGGGGAAGCCGGCTCGATGCGCCGACGCAGACGGATGGTGCGCGGCTGAAGGGACGGGCAGGAGTCGATCGGTCTCGACATCGCAGCCTCGCCGTCGGATCTGCACGGGATCGCCGGCAACATGGCGGCCGCTTCGCACCTGATCGACGGTTGCGGCGACGACAAGAAGGCGCTCGGCATCGAGGCGGCGAAAGGCATCGCCACGCATTTTCAGGCGCAGCCCTCGCTCGAAGCCGCACCAGGGCCGGACTGGCTGCTCACCCTGCCGGAGACGACGTTGATCGCCGGCGGCCTCTTCCTGGTCCTGGCCTGAGCGACGCTCTCAGGCCAGCAGGAAGCTTTTCATCCAGGCGGCGATCCGGCCGCTGTCGTTGGGCCCGTCGAGGGAGGCGATGGCGGCCGCCCGCTGCGCCGGCGTGATCGCGGGCGCGCGGCGCGCGTCCAGCAGCGCGCGGGCGAAGTCGGGCGTGAACTCCGGGTGGAACTGGCAGGACATCGCCGGGTGGTCGGCGTAGCTCAGCACCGCGACGGGGGTGAAGGCGCTGCGCGCATGCACGGTGCTGCGCGGCGGCGCGATCACGACCTGATCCTGGTGCGAGGCGGGGAGCGCCACCGCCTCGTCCCGGTCCAGCCAGGGTGCGGCCCCCATGCTCTCGGCGACCATCTCGTATCGGTGAAGCCCGACGCCCCACCCCTGCGGCGCCCGTGCCACCGTGCCGCCGAAGGCCCGCGCCATCAGCTGGTGGCCGAAGCAGATGCCGACGAGCTTGGTTCGCGCCTTCGCGGCGGCGCGCAGGGCGTCGGCGAGGTCCGCGATCCACGGCAGGGCATCGTTGGCACCGCAGGCCGAGCCGGACACCACCAGGGCGTCGCACGCGCCAGGCGGCGGGAGCGACCCTTCGAAGGCGCGAAACGCTGCGAACCGGAACGCATCGCCGGTTCCGCCGAGCAGGCGCGCGATCATCGCGCCATAGGTGCCGAACCGCGGCACCAGCGACGGCGGCGGCTCGCCCGCCTCGATGAGGCCGATCCTCATCAGCCGGCCGGCGCCGCCGTCCTGTCGAGCCCGTAGAGCGTGTGCAGCGTACGCACGGCCAGCTCGGTATAGGCGGCATCGATCAGCACCGAGAACTTGATCTCCGAGGTGGTGATGGCGCGAATGTTGATGCCCTTGTCCGACAGCGCCTTGAAGGCGCGGGCGGCGACGCCGGCGTGGGATCGCATGCCGACCCCGATCGCCGACACCTTGACCACGTCGGTGGAGCCTTCCAACAGCTCGAAGCCGACCTGCGCCTTCTTCGCCTGGAGCAGCGCGCAGGCGCGGTCGAAGTCGGCGGTGGTGGTGGTGAAGGTCATGTCTGTGTAGCGGTTGTCGTCGGAGGCCACCTGGATGATCATGTCGACGTTGATGTTGGCTTCCGACAGCGGCCCGAAGATGCCGGCGGCGACGCCGGGCGAGTCCTTGAGCCGGCGCAGGGTGATCTGCGCCTCGTCGCGCGAGAAGGCGATGCCGGTGACGACCTGATGTTCCACGATGTCCTCCTCCTCACAGATGAGCGTGCCGGGCTGGGGATTGGCGGGGTCGTCGAAGGACGAGCGCACGAAGGTCGGCACGCCGTGCACCATGGCCAGCTCCACCGAGCGGACCTGCAGCACCTTGGCGCCGAGCGAGGCCATCTCCAGCATCTCCTCGAAGGCGACCCTTTGCAGGCGCCGCGCCTTGGGCACGATGCGCGGGTCGGTGGTGTAAACCCCGTCGACGTCGGTGTAGATGTCGCAGCGGTCGGCGCGGATCGCCGCCGCCACCGCCACCGCCGAGGTGTCGGAGCCGCCGCGCCCCAGCGTCGAGATGCGGCTGGTCGGCTCGTGCACGCCCTGGAATCCGGCGATCACGGCCACCACCCCGCGGGCGAGATCGTCGAGGAGGCCCGAGCCGTCGATCGCCTCGATGCGGGCCACGCCGTGGGCGTCGCTGGTGCGCACGGGGATCTGCCAGCCCTGCCACGAGCGGGCGGGAAGGCCGAGCCGCTGCAGGGCGATGGCGAGCAGCCCGGCCGTGACTTGCTCGCCCGAGGCCACCACCGCATCGTATTCGCGCGGGTCGGCGAGCGGCGAGGCGTCCTTGACCCAGGCGACCAGCTCGTTGGTCTTGCCCGACATCGCCGACACCACCACCGCCACGTCGTGGCCGGCGTCGCGTTCGCGCTTGACGTGGGCGGCGACGTTGCGGATGCGGTCGAGGTCGGCGACCGAAGTGCCGCCGAACTTCATCACGAGACGGGACATGGATGCGGTGTGGCTCGATGGCGGAACGGCGGGCAGTCATGCCGGCGGTGTTGGAGCGCGTCAACCGCCCGTGCCGCCTTGAAGCCGTCGGCGTCCGTCCCTTGACTCCCGCCGCGACCGCGCACACCAAGCGCCATGGCCGCACGGCGATATCACCTCCTCGACGTGTTCACCGCCAAGGCGCTCGCCGGCAACCCTTTAGCCGTGCTGCTCGACGCCGAAGGTCTCGACGACGGCGCGATGCAGGGCATCGCGGCCGAGTTCAACCTGTCGGAAACGGTGTTCGTGCTGCCGCCGCGCGACCCCGTGAGCTTCGCCAGGCTGCGCATCTTCACCCCCACCGTCGAGCTGCCCTTCGCCGGCCACCCCACGGTGGGTGCGGCGGTGCTGCTGGCGAGCCTGCGGGCGCCGGACCTGCTGCGCGCCGGCGAGGTCGGGTTGGTGCTGGAGGAGCCGATCGGCGCCGTGTCCTGCACCGCCCGCCACCGCCGCGGCGAGGCGGCCCACGCCCGCTTCGAGGTGCCGCGCCTCGCCCAGCCCTGGGGCGCAGGGCACGAGGGCCCGCCAGCCGAGGCGGCCTCGCTCGCGACCGCGTTCGGCTTGGCGGCTGGGGACATC
>CAXTMA010000205.1:0-7732 GCA_964245015.1 uncultured Beijerinckiaceae bacterium
GATCGGTGTTGATGCGCCGAAGGCTGTAAGCGCCAGCACGGGATCGCCGCCGCCGGGGACGTGATAGTCAGCACGGGTTCGCCGCCCGCACTGAAGTAATCACCTCAGACCGATTTGGTTCTTGGTGAGCACCCTGCCGTTGCTCATCATTATGATGATGCCGGTGTGAGGTTCTACTCCGCCCCACTCAAGAATTGACATCTTGAAACCTCCTGTTTCTGTTTCTTGCGTGACTTCTCCGGCGCAGCCAATCGCTCCTACAACTTGAGCTAGTGTCATCTTTGTCTTGACGCGATCAAACGCCGCCTTCGTCGCGTCGCAGCTCAAAGCTGCGGTCGGAAGCAAGGCAAGTCCGAATGCGATACCGAGCAATCTCATAGGTCATTTTCCTAGAAAACATTTGTGGGTGAAGCTCTGTTTTGCTGCGCTGAAGATCGTAAACGCAGCGCGGGTTTGCCTCATAGCCGGAATGAGTAGCAAACGGGCACCAGTGCCCGTCCGCACGAAGTATAGTTCTCGCGCTCGCTCGGCCTCTTGAGCACATCGTGGGCATCTGGCGGGCCGCCGCCGGGAGTGACCTCGGCATTTAGCTGAATGCTCACACGCCACCGTAACCGTATCTTTGCCGGTACGCGAAGGCCGGCGCAGACGACACCAGCATGGCCGGCGCCAGCATACCGACGAGAGTTCGTCTCATGGTTGCGCCCTCGTCGAAGGCGCACGTCGCAGCAAAAGTCATGCCCTATAGGCAACACCGTCGAACGACCGCCCGAACATCCGTTACGCGTCAGTGCCAACAGCTTTAGAGATCATGATCGCGCGCTTCAAGAACGTTTCGGCGCTGGCGCCTGCGTGGAGGTAACTCAGCCTCATCAGCTCCGTGGCGACACTCACCTAAGTCACGAAGAGAACGATCGGCGCCTTGCTTCGTACTGAATTTCCGCTATGATTATCGCTTGCCTGTTCAGTCAGGCCTAATGCCGGTGTTACCCAATTTACGGCGATCTGCTCGGAGCACCCATTTGGGCTCCTATTCGGTGACGAAGAGAGGATCGCATGAAAAATGGTGAAGTATTAGTTTGTCCTTTCGTTTATTCGACGGGCAAGAATTGTTCAGGGTGCGTTACAGGTTGGAAACTCTACGGAGGCAACGGATCGCTGGCAACAGCGAAAAAGGTTCGCCTCTGGTGCTCTGCGGGATTTGACCATACCGGCGGCAATCGGTCATAGTCGGCCAAGGAGCGCATGGAGTTCTATCCCGATCAACTACCCACGGCAGTCTTCGAGATGATCGAAGCTAAACCCTAAATGAAGGCCCGGCTTAGACGCCGGGCCTTTCGATCTTATTATCGGTTCATGGAGTCCACTTGACGCCAACGCGTCTATTCAGGATCGTCACCTTGTCACTGATGTCGCTCAGCTCGCCGTCTGTTGCTGAGCCCTCAGATGCGAAGAAGGCCGCTCTCGCTTTGGCTTACGGCGTCATGTCGGACCAACACTGCGGGACGCATGACGCAGCCGCCGTAATGGAGTTACTGTTTGCAGACAAGCTTCCGAGACCATCGGATGCCACAGGTAAAGAGGCTATCGTCACAGTTGCCAAGCAATATTTTGCGGCAGGTGAACAACGATTTTGCGTGGCGGTGAAAAGCTTTCTACGAAGCGTCGTTGGAAGGAACGTTGATTAGATGTTGTTGCCTTGAGCGGTTTCCGTTCAGGTCGCATCGTATCCCGCAGCAGCGAGACAATTGGCGCACTCGGCGAACGTGAACCGGTCGGTGATGCGGCCGATGGCGCGCCATAGCCCCTCCCTGATGCGCTTCACAGTAGTGATAGATCGAGAACCCATGCTCGCGCGTACGCCGCCGCCGATTGCAGGCGGCACTCGACTCGTCGATCAGGTCCGCAACGCGGATCTCGGCCCCAAGCCGCTCGGCAAGACGCAGGCGATGACATAGGGGTGGCCGGACAGCAGGGGACAGCGCATTGCCAGAACGTATTGAGAAGTGACGGCCGGAGTCGAGCGCGATTAAGGCCGCAATCATCCGCCTCAGAACCTTCTACGACGTATGCAGAGGCCGCCGGGCACATTTGCGCTCGGCAGCCTCGTCTTGTTACGTCGCGATGCTGGTTTTCATCGCACGGGCGCAGGCTGCATAAGTCTGCCGCCCGATGGTCAACCCGCAATCTTGGAGTTCACGAAACACCCCACCGGGGATGATGTCAGTGCAGTTCCAGAGGAGATCGCAGGCGCGGGAGATCGGGATGGGTCGCGTTTCGTCGGCGACTTCGTACCCGACCTCAGGTTCAGGCTCACCAGCGTTCCAGCCGACATAGGCCGCAGCGGCAGCGAGAAAAGTATCTCGGACGTGCCCAGGGGCATGTCCGTATCGAAGCAGTTTCATGGCGTGTCTCCGGTTGTTGGGAGACCTCAGCCGATGCCCCGATCACGCTCGCATCATCCGAAAGGTCGAAGACCTTGCCTTGCCGTAACGCGCCAAGGTGCGGCTGAAGCAGCGCCCGCGAGAAGACCTGAGATCGGGTCGGCCTCTCGACTTGGTTCAAAGATCCTACGCAGTTCAACGCTTGTCTACGGCCGGAGCGCCTCAACGAGTGTCCTTGAGCAGCGACGACCTTTCGCCGTCCGGTCGGCGGTTTCGATCACGGCGCGCATGGAGCCATGGGATCGCGTGAAGATGCTGCATGGCTTGGGCTACCCGGCCGGCGTTGGTTTGCTGCATGGGCTTGTTGGTAGCCATCCCTGTCAGTGCTGACAAATTGAGCAGACGATGGACTTCGCCTCAAGCGCTGGTAAACTTCCTAACTTCAGCCCGACCTTGCATCGCTAGCTGCTGCCTTAACGACGCCCGCTGCTTTGGCGCCGATATCCGCAACGGCATTGGACGCCGCCTCGGGTGTCAATCCTTGTTTGCGGGCCTCGTTTGAGGCTCTGTCAAAAGCGTCGCTGAAGCCGTCGCGAACGGAGCCCTTCAGACGACCCACCGTTTCGGTCAGGGCGTCCTCTGCTGCAATGTGCGGAAGAGCAGCGGCGACGCTGGCGCCTACGGCGAGCCCCAACGCACCAAGGACCAGCGGTTGTCGGTTGAGCAGATCCGCGAAGCCGCTGCGGAGAGCGCCGAGCATGTCAGCGGCGCTACCGCCGGCTTGGCTACTCACCTTGCGCACCGGTGTCTCGATGTCGGATGCGCCTAGGCTACGCGTCGTCGCTTCCAACCCATCGTTGATCGATGCCCTGATGCTTGCACCGGCAGATGCGGCTTGGCTCGACCCCTTGCTCAGTTGCGAGCTGGCCGTCGACGCTACATCGGAGGCACGATCAGCAATGGTATCAAGACCAGCAGAAGCCGTCTCCGATGCTGTCGCCGCAAGCGATGATGCTGCATCGACGACCTTGCGGCCGCCGGCACCAAGGCTCGCCGTCGCCGTTTGCCCGACATCGCGCGCCTTGCGGAAGACGGATGACGTGCTGCCGCCGATCATCATCCATGTAATGCCCATGCTGATCAGGGCTGTTGGCACGGGGTTGTCGCGCGCCGCCTCAACGAGATCGCGCGCATAGTCCTTGAGAGCGCCGGACCTGTCGTTCGCCGTTGTCATGACAGTTGCCCCTTGGCTGCGCTGGCGTCGCGCTGAAGCTGACCAAATGTTCGCTGCGGTGTCAGCGTGCTGGCGCGCAACCGCCCGAGCCCAACCCCAGCAAGGATGGCGCTCACAATCAGCCCGAACACGGCCGCGAGGAAGAACGAGAGGGCGTCGGACAGCCCGGCCTGCATCAGCAGGGCGGCAACCATCATGAGGAGGATGACCAAGGTCGCCATCACAACGAGAACGGCACCGAAGATCAGCCCGATGCCGATGGCGGCGCCGGTCGCCTTTGCCGTGAGTTCGGCCTGCGCCAGCCTGATCTCGCTTCGCACCAGCGTCGAGAGCTGCTGGAACGCATCCGACAGGAGATTGGAAACCGAGCGATCGTCACGATAAGGCGTCATCGGTCGTCCCTCGATCCGACGATCGTCGAACCGGATGGCGCCGCAAAGCCAGACGCAACAGGCGGAATGCCGCCGGGTTCGCGCATCTTACCCCCAATGGTGGCATCATCGCGCGTGAACGGTGCGCCGGCGACGACGAGCGACGATCCCTTCGTCGAAGGTGAGGCCGAAGTCGAAGACGAACTCGCTTCATGAACAGCGGTTGGGGCCTTGAGAAGTCGCATGATGGCAAAGCCGCCGAGTACGGTGGCGCCGAGAAATGCCGCCGGCTGCCGCTTGGCAAAGCTTTGAACGTCGCCGAGAAGCTGCCGAACGTCGCGCCGCTGAACAGCGTCCGTCATCGCGTCGATCTCATCGGCAGCGCGCCGGATGTAGGTGGCGGCGGGCGGCATCTCGTGCTCAAGTTCATCGGCGGCACGTCGAATCGCGGCGGAGATGCCTTTGACCCGCTCAGCGCCGGCAGCCTTTTGGCCCTCAAGGGCGTCGTTCACCTTGTCACCGGCATCCGAAGCCTTGTCCTTGGCCGTGCCGACCAGATCGACGGCTTTATCGCTCATATCCTGCGTCGCTGCAGAGGCCTTCGCGCCGATGCCCTTCAACGCGTCGGCGGCGTCGCCGGCTCGATCCCGGAGATGATCGGTTGCCTGGCTTGCCACCGACGACCTGTCAGATGGCGTCGGGCTGTCTTTGACGTTGCTCATGTTGTCAATCCGATGCGGTTAGGAGTGCTTGTTGGTATCGTCCGAGTGTTCGGCTCCGTGCTGGCCGATCGCGGCATCAACAACAGCGCCCAGTCTTTCGCTTAGGTCCGAGGCGACATCATGCGCGCCCTCAGGGGTCAGGCCCTGCTCCTTCGCGTGGCCGACGGCACCGTCGTAAACGTCGCTGACGGCGGCACGGACAGTATCGTAGCCCTGATCAACGAGGTCGGACGCTTTCTGCTTCAGGTCGGGAGCGACCTTGTCGAGCAAACGTCCCTCAGTCTCCGTTGCGGGCACGATCGCGGCGAAAAGCGCGCCGAGCACCAAGCCGGCGCCGGCCACCAGCAGCGGATTCTTGTGGAACAGCTCGACCGCAAGCGACTGCGTTTGCGTGACTTTGCGACCGGCATAGTCGCGGGCGTCTGCGAGATGGTCCGATCCGCCCTGCAGAAGTGACCTACCCGTGTCGGCGAGACCTGCGGCGGCTTCGTGGCCGGCATCCATCAGATCGCTCGCCCGCGCGGTGGCATCATGCGTGGCTTCACGAACGCTGTCGCGTGCGGCATCGACGCTGGTGGCGACCTGCTGGCCGGCTTGCGTGCTGGCAGTTTTGACGTTGGTCCAAGCACCGCTCAGGGCATCACCGGATCGATTGCCGGCCTGCTTCACGCGATCGCTCGCATCGCTTGCCGCGTCGGCAAGGGCCTGTTTGGCTGTCGGACGGGCCAGGGCGACACCAGCCCCGATCAGCAGCAACGGCATCGGTACGCGCCGTCCCATCCGCCACAGCGGCAAGGTGAGCCCGGCCCCGATAGCGAAGGAACGCAGCGGATTGGCACGGACGCGGTTGCGGATTTCGGTGCCGACATAATCGAGCGACGCCGTGTGGCGCAGCTCCGCGACCTCGCCGAGCACGGACGCACGGAGCGCATCGACGGTGTCGACGAGAACCCCTCGGTTCTGCTCTACCTCGCGTTCGAGACGATCGAGCGATTTACCGGATGCGGAGTTCATGGAAGGTCCTAACCTCAGGTGCGAGAAGATCGGCTCGCTTGACCGCTTCTCACGCTCGGCGTCATTTCATTGAAGGCGTCCACGCTTTGCTGATCTGCGGTGACGCCTACGTATGAACGTTCCTAAGCGCCGTGCAGGAGAAGAGTTCGCGAGATTATTTCGGCAGCAAGCCCAATCGCGATCGTTGTCGCCTGATGAACGCTCCTGGCCGCGCCACTCGCAACATGGCTGTTTGCGCAGTGATCCCCGCAGCGTCGTCCAGGGCGCAACCTACACGCTCGTGGTGACATCCGTTGATTTCGGTGAAGGGGATGCCGGCTGGTGATGCGACCGATCCGACCGCGCTCAAGGGCATGAAGCCACGGGTGCGGTCTAATCTCCTGTATCGGACGAGCGTGCGCGGGCTGGTAGCGAAGGAGGGGGAGCGGGAAGGAGCTAAGTGGTTGCTCGCACAAAAGAGCGGAGGCGCATCTGTGCCATTTTGAATCAGAATGCAAGGTGGGGGAGCTATGCTTATCCACACCTCGCTAACTTTCTTTCGACGTGTTACGGATGGGAACAAATAACGAACTGATTGGATCAGCGATGGCTCCCCGAACGATGAAATACCAGTCACATGCGGTAACAGCGCAGAGGCTTGAGGCTGCTGATAGCCCCGACGACTTCCCCACTCCCCCTTGGGCGACCCGCGCTCTGATTGAGCATGTGATCGGGGGCAAAGACGCGCTTCAGAGTATGTCCTGCCTCGAACCAGCTTGTGGTGCCGGGCATATGTCTAAGGTACTCAAAGAATACTTCGGTAATGTCCAATCCGCCGATGCATTCTACTATGAATATGGAGACATCAGAGACTTCCTGACGTATCCATACGAGACTAATACGGTCGATTGGGTGATTACAAATCCGCCATTTCGGCTAGCTGAGGAGTTTGTTCTTAAATCAATCAACGTCGCTCGGTGTGGAGTAGCAATTCTAGCTAGGACTGTGTTTATTGAGAGTGTTGGACGCTATAACAGGATTTTTAAAAGCGAGCCTCTTACTCATTTTGCGCAGTTCACCGAACGTGTCCCAATGGTCAAAGGAAGATTGGACAAGAAAGCCACGACGGCGACAGGGTATGCGTGGCTCGTCTGGAATAAGCAACAGAGGTGCGAGCCTAAACTAGTCTGGGTGCCTCCCTGTCGGAAGCGGCTTGAGATGGCTAATGATTACGAACTGCCGGCAGATAAAAGCCCGCGTTCGAGGGATCCTGCCCAACACAAGCTATTCGCTTCCTAATCATCGTCGGCGAGCTTCGACCCGCCCTCAAGTTGATTGAGGGCTGCGTCAACATCTTTGATGGCTTTGCGTAATGCTTTGCGAGAGGCTCTAAGAGCCTCCGCTGCCGCCTGCGTGGACTGCCCTGACGAGTAGGGTCCGGGCGGCGGTAATTCGCTGAGATCAGCCGCTTCCGCCTCGGGATGCAAATGGCCTTGTTCCGCTTCTGCAATGCGGCCCTGATTCACACCGAAATAGGCTGCGATGTCATGCTTCCGGTCGCCTCGTGCGATCATACCTTTCACAAGCGAGACATCGTGCGCGCTGAGGCGCCTCCCACTTGGCTTCGCTCTGTCACTCATTGCCGCTTCCGCTCACAAGCCTGATTGGTTGCAGCCTATGCGAGTACGCGCGAGAGTGGAGTATGTCTTTAGTCGATAACGGCTACGCCGTCCGATGCCGCTGCCAGTACCCTACGAAGTCGGGGCTGGTCGCCTTCATTGTCGTCCGTTTCGTCAAGCGGCGGAGCTGGTCGCCGTTCGACACGCGGCGGTTATCCTCGCGCCCTGACATCTCCTGCGCACACCGAAGCAGGTAGACGCCCGCGATGTGATGATGGTGCCCGGCCTCGGCGCGGCGGAGGCGGCTGACGCCCGACACGTTAGGCCGATGCGGTACCTTACTGGTACCTAGCAGCTCCGAAAAAGTGGCGCACCCGAAGGGATTCGAACCCCTGGCCTCTGCCTTCGG
>CAXTMA010000206.1:0-7631 GCA_964245015.1 uncultured Beijerinckiaceae bacterium
ACAAAGCAACACCGGCAAAGGGAATCACCACAAATCCCGCCTACGCGATTCAGCTAATTATCGACGCTGCCTAAGGGATCTCGCGCAAAAGCATGGCGCGCTGTGGATCGACGGCTTCGACTTGCAGCGTCTCAAGCAAAGCCAAGTTCAGTTCGATTTAGGAAGATTGTCTGAAGAGGATATTCTTTCGGACATCAAAGTCGTTGACGAAAATTGGAGTGGTCATAAGCTGCGGAAAACTTATGAAGAACTTAAATCGTCAGTTGCTAATCGCTTCGGAGCAGCTTGCGCTAATGTCTCTCTCAACTCGCTTGACGCATTTGCAAAAAACTCTGTCAAGGCACATCCCAGCTCTTCTGCAGCTCGCATGTGCATACGGTTGACGTATTTCGCAGCTGCCGTTGCTGCTGCTGCTTTCGACTTTGAATCGGCCGATACAGTCCTGCGACAGACCTCCGATCGTGTAAAACATCTAACAAACGCGATAAGATTCGGCGCGGACATTCAAGGCGTCGTATCGAATACGAATCAGGCAGTAGCAGCGATCCGCGATTATCTCCCGAATGGGAAAGGAGTGGCTCGTCAAGTCCATGATAGATTTTGGCTAGACGCTAAAGCTTTGCCGGCTGAAGATCTTGCGGAGATTATCACGAAGCTCTGTCACGGTGACGGGCTGTTTAATTTTGCTAGAAGCCTAGAGCAGGTCGCGTTCAGTATAGGTTTATCGTCGTTCGATAACTCAGACCTCGAGAGCCGTTCATTTTTAGAGGCAATTCTCGGTTTCGTGAAATTCGATCGCACCCGCTTTGCAGAGGCATGGGTAGGTGGGAAACTGAATATGCCATCTGTGGCAACCCTGATCTGAAATAGCGCTGCCCTGTTGCGGCCATGACGCTGTGGAGGGAGTGACGCATGTCCTCCCTCGATGCTGCCATTGGATCACCATCCGACCCGCCGCCTGCCGTATCTGCCGCGCGAGGCTTCGGGCTGCGCTTCGCGCGCGCAATGGCCCGCAATCCGCTCCGCAGCCTGCCGCCGGAGTGCTTCGAGCACACCTTGGTGCGCGGTTGGGGTCCGATCGGCCATGCCCTCTACGTTACCGACCCCGAGCTGATCGCCGACGTCCTGGTGCGTCGCGCCGATGTTTTTGCCAAGACACCGGCTAACCGCAACGTGCTCGGGCCGACGCTGGGCGAAGGCTTGCTGGTTGCCGAGGATGCGCACTGGCGATGGCAGCGACGGGCCAGCGCGCCCGCGTTTCACCCGGCCAAGCTCGGCACGCTCGCTCCCGCCATGCTGGCCGCCGCGCGTGACACCCGCGACGGCTGGCTCGCGCAGCCCGGCGCGATGCTGCGCCTCAACCACGAGATGATGCGTACCACCTTCGCCATCATCCTGGACACCGTGCTTTCGGGTTGCGGTGAAGTCGATGTGCCGCGCTTCGAGCAGGCGATGAGCGCCGCGCTGGAGCCGGTCGGCTGGACGCTGCTCTACTCCATGCTGCGCCTGCCGGAACGGCTCCCCCGTCCCGGCCGGCGGCGCGCCTTGGCCGCTTCGGCTCATTTGCGGCAGGTCACGGCCAGCCTAGTGAAGGCGCACCATCGTGACGGCGCGGCACGGCTCGACCTGCTGTCGCTGCTGCGCGGGGCGAGCGACCCCGAGACCGGCCGGTCGATGAGTGACGAGGAACTGGTCGACAACCTCCTCACCTTCATCGCCGCAGGTCACGAAACCACGGCGCTCGGCCTCGCTTGGACCTTCCAGCTCCTGGCCGCTCATCCGGACATCGAGGCGCGGGCGGTGGAGGAGATCGACCGCGTCGTCGGCGCCGGCGAAGTCAGCCCGGAGAACCTCGGCAATCTGCCCTACCTGCGCCAGCTCTTCTCCGAAGCGATGCGACTCTACCCGCCGGTCCCACTGATCGCGCGGGCGGCGTGCGAGGCCACCGACCTTGGCGGCGTGAGGCTGCGGGCCGGCGATGAGGTGGCGATTCCGATCTACGCCCTCCACCGCCACCACCAACTATGGGAGTCGCCGGAGCGCTTCGACCCCGACCGCTTCGCGCCGGCGGCGGTGGCCGGGCGGCACCGCTTCGCCTTCATGCCGTTCGGCGGCGGCCCTCATGTCTGCATCGGCTTGGGCTTCGCCGTGCAAGAGGCGGTGGCGATCCTCGCCGTGCTGCTGCAACGCCTGCGCGTGCGTCCTCTCGTTGGAGCGCCGCAGCCGGAAGCGGTGATGAAGATCACGTTGCGACCGAGCCCCGAGCTGACCGTTCGGGCGGAGCCGCGCTAAACGCTATCAACGCCTCCTACGAACGCTCCGGCAGTTGCCAACAGTTCCCTGCATAGGACGGTAGCGGCAGTGACGGTCAAAGCTGCAACTCGCGCTGGCCTGATCGCTCGACGACGCGCACCCGGCGGCCGCGACGCGTGTCGATCGTGCGGCTGCGCTGGCGCGGCGGCGGCGGATCCGCGCCGAACACGCCGGCGATAACCGCCGCCTGCGTCGCCGCCGGACCTGCTATGGGCTTCCCGGACGGCCGTCGAGGCGCAGCCGGCTTTACGGCTCAAGCCGGCCGGCGATGGTCTCCAGGCGCCCGCTCGTCCTACTCTGCCTTGGCAGCGTGCCTCGCGGCTCCTTCGTTCAGCACACGCCGCACGCCGCGCGCCGCTTCGTCCGTGATCGCGATGTTGCGCTCGACGCTGGCAATCGATGCGGCTTGATCGGGAGCGATGGACCGCAAGCCGTCATCTTCCAGCAGCAAGGCCAGCAGCCGGCGCATCTCCGCCACCGACGCCTCGTATCCTTCCATCATCTCGATCACCAGGCCCTGAGCGCCGAGATAGTCGTTCATTCGGGTCTGCCATCCGGCGCCCTTCACCTTGAAGGCTTCCACCACGGCCGGGTCGAGCCGCAGCTTGACCGGCTGTTTCGTCACCTCGGCCTTCGGCCGGCCGCGTGGGCGCGTCAGCGTCGCGTATAGGGCGGGTGGCAGGACCTCGGAGGCCGGACGCATCGCGGCGAGCTCTTCGTCCGTCAGCTCGGGGTTGTCGGGATCGTTGGCGATTGATGCCTGCAGGCGCGCCTCCTCCTCGTCGGACAGCATCGGCACCACCCGCTTAGCCTTCGTCATAACGTTTGCGCTCCTTGTTGCTCGCCGGCCGGAGACTGATGGCGGAGACGGCCTCCGTTCCGAGCGGCGCGAAGACCAGCGTCACCAGCTCGCCGTCGAGGAAGCCGATTGCGACGCGGCGCTCGCCGCCATGGCGGCTGGGATGGGTCGCCAGCACCATAGCCGTATCCTAGTACCAGCTTTCCTTGGAAGCTGACTCGTGGTTCAGCACCGAGCATGATCCCCGATGCCGTACAGGTCCGGCTGACGCCGGACGACACAGCGCTGCTTGAAGCCAGGCTTCGCGCGCCCACAAGTGCCCAACGTGACGTGTTGCGCGCCCGCATCGTTTTGTTGGCGGCGCAAAACCGTTCGACGCGCGCCATCGCCAAGACGGTCGGGGTGATGCCCCGCACGGTCAGCCTGTGGCGGGGTCGCTATGCCCGGGATGGCGTGGCAGGGCTGTCCGACAAGCCCCGGCCGGGCGCGGTTGCCAAGTATGACGCCGCCACGGTGCAGCGCATTCTGCGCGTGCTGGACGACCCGCCCCCGCCGGGCTTCGGTCGCTGGACGGGGCCGTTGATCGCGCAAGCCCTTGGCGATGTGCACGAGCAACACGTGTGGCGCGTGTTGCGGGCGCAACGGATCGACCTGGCCCCGTCCAAGTCATGGTGCGAAAGCACCGACCCTGAGTTCGTCGCCAAGGCGGCTGACGTGGTTGGGCTGTACTTGGCCCCGCCCGGCAAGGCGCTGGTGATCTGCGTGGACGAAAAGCCGTCCATTCAGGCCCTGGAGCGCGCCCAAGGCTACTTGAAGCTGCCCAACGGGCGTGCGCTCACCGGCCAAAGCCACGACTATCGACGCCACGGCACGACGACGCTGTTTGCGGCTTTCAACGTAGCCTCCGGCCACGTCAGGGCGGCCCACCAAAGCCAACGGCGCAAGATCGAGTTCCTTGACTTCATGAACACGGTCGTGGCCGCCTACCCCGGACAGGAGTTGCACGTCGTGCTCGACAATCTGAGCACACATAAACGCAACGAGGCTTGGCTTGAACGCCATCCCAACGTGTCGTTTCACTTCACGCCAACAAGCGCATCCTGGCTCAATCAAGTCGAGACGTGGTTCTCGATCCTGCAACGGAAGTCCTTGCAGGGCGCGTCGTTCACCTCGGTCGAGCAACTACGGACACACATCGACACCTTTGTTGAAACCTACAACGCCACCGCCGTGCCCTTTGCCTGGAGCAAAGCCGAGGTTCACCAGCGCCGCTTCAAAGGACGACGTATCAGCCAACTGTGATTCCGGGTACTAGGACCACATTCCGGACCGGCAACAAGAGCTGTCTGGGCGGGCCGCAACATCGCTCGCCAGCCCAGCTTACGTGGTGAGCACCTCATCAAGGCAGCCTTTGTCGCAGAAGGCCGGTAGCGTTTGAGGACACCTTTTCCGTAAAATTTCCGTATTCAGCCGGCGAAGTCAGCGGCAAAGCCGCTAACGCATTGAAAATTCTGGCGCTCCCTAGGGGAATCGAACCCCTGTTTTCGCCGTGAGAGAACTAGAACGTTGAAAAAAGGGCCGATCCGGGCCATCCTGGCGGGGTCCGAAACGCCGATTTGCCCTCTGCAGGCACATCGCCCGGTCCAGGGACGTCCCGGGGCGTCCAGGGCCTCTTATTCCCCAAAAACTTCCCACATGAGCGAAAGCCGATGGCCCGCAACACCGACGACGCCAAGCTCTCCACGCCCACCGCCAGGGCGCGTCTGGCCGCGCGCAGGGAGCCGTACTTCCGGGGGCTGCAGCGGGGCTTGGCGCTCGGCTACCGCCGCGGCCAGCGCGGCGGGACTTGGCTCGCCAGGATCAGGTTGCCGGAGGCGGCCGGCTACGTCGAGGTCCGGATCGGCACCGCCGACGACGCGGGCGGCGCGGCCGCCGCCGCGACCGTCCTCAGCTACGACCGCGCCGTCGCGGCGGCGCGCGACGCCTTTGCCCAGGCCGAAGCGCGCCGCGTCTCCGGAACCCTGCCGGCGGCCGGCAAGGCCGCGCTCGGCGACGTGCTCGACCTTTACCGTGAGGCCTACCGGGCGGGGGAGACCGGCCGGCGCCCCGAGCCAGGCCGCGACCTCGCCAACGTCGACAGCATCCTCAAGTGCCACCTGCGGTCGGGCCTCGGCGCGATCCGCCTCGACCTGCTGTCCGAGGAGAGGTTGAAGGCGTTCCGCAGGGGCCTCGTCGAGGCGCCGCGGCTCTCGCGCTCCGGCAAGCCCGTGCCGTTCGACCGCGACGCCGACGATTTCGACGAGGGCGAGGCCCTGCGCAAGCGCCGGGCGCGCGCCAACCGTGTGATGACGGTGCTCCGCGCCGCCCTGAACCACGCGCTCCGGGAGAAGTGGTTCGCCTCCGACGCGGCGTGGCGGCAGGCGCTCAAGCCCCACCCCAACGCCGACGTCGCCTCTGTGCGCTGGCTTGAGATCGCGGAATGCGAGGCGCTGAAGGCGGTGGTCGACCCCGACTTCCGCGACCTGGTGCGCGGGGCGCTGCAGACGGGGTGCCGCTACGGCAGCCTCCGCCACCTCGCCTGCCGCGACGTCGACCTCAGAGCCGCGACCGCGACCGTTAGGGTGACGAAGTCCGGCGACACCCAGGTGGTCCACCTCAAGCCGGAGGGCTGCCGCCTGCTGTCGTCGCTGATGAAAGGCAAACCACGCAGCGAGTTCGTCTTCCTCAAGGCCGACGGGTCGCAATGGAAGCCCTCGGACCAGCAGCGCCGCATGGAGCAGGGCTGCCGCACTGCCGGCATCAATCCCGCCGTGACCTTCCACGAGTTGCGGGACACCTTCGCCAGCCACCTTGTGATGGCAGGCGTCCCGTTGCTCACCGTCTCAAAGCTGCTCGGCCATAGGGATGTCAGGACAACCGAAAAATATTACGCCCATCTCGCGCCGAGCCACCTAAAGCAAGCTATCAAAAAGCTGCCTGAGTTCTGAATTCGGCACTTCCTATGAGGAAAGCAGCTGCACCTCAACGTAAGTAGATCGCCGGAGGAGAATTGGGACATCGTGTCGAGTTGTCGCTCGTTCGCGCTTGCTGTTGCGTTGCCCGGCTTTGGCTATGCGATCAGCCGATCGATCGATGCTCGTCTGGCAACGGCGGCCTTGAAGGCAGCGATCCGATTGCGGCAGCCGCCGGCCGGTTGTGTGCACCGCTCCGATCGTGGTTGCTTGAGCACCAGCGCGACCAGTTCGTCCTTGCTCAACCACTCAAGGTCACCACGGCTCATGCCTAAACGGAATCAGCACTCGTCATGATGTGCAAGCACCCCGCATCAGGTCGGGTCGCAACCGCGCCGCTGCCGATCGCTTCCCCCTGTACCCGTGATGGTGATCCGATCGGTTGCGTTTTAGGCTGAGCGGATCGAGCCAGCCTGCGGAGAGCCACCCAGCACCCCCTGTGCTTTGAGCACCAGGGGGGGACCCGTGCCTCGGCAGGATGCCAAGGTGGATGCCTCGTGGGGAGTCCGCGCCATCGAGCGCCCGTACAGGGATCGGCAGGCACTGCGGCGGCTCGTGGCCATAGGAGGACACAGTGGATGACCAAGGAGACTGGTTCGTAGGTGTGGATTAGGCGTCGCAGACGCACCGTGCGGTGGTGCTTGATGCACGGGGCCGCAAGCTGGGCGAGCGCGACTTCGCCCACAACGGCGAGGGCCTGGCCGCGATGGCGGCCTGGATCACTGGGCAGACCGGAACGGCGCCGGATACCGTATCGATTGCCATCGAAGTGCCGCACGGCCCGGTGGTGGAAAGCCTGCTGGAGCGCGGCTTCCGCGTTCACGCGATCAACCCCAAGCAGCTCGATCGCTTCCGCGACCGCTTTTCGCCGGCCGGCGCCAAGGACGACAGCCGCGACGCCCGCGTGCTGGCCGACGCCCTGCGCACCGACCCGCACTGCTTGCGTCGTCTGGCGCCGCTGGACCCGGTTGTTGTCGAGTTGCGCGAGTGGTCGCGCATCGCCGACGACCTGCGCCACGACCGCATCCGGCTGGGCAACCGCGTCCGCGAGCTGCTGTGGCGGTACTATCCGCAGATGCTGGAATTGGCCGACGATGTCGCGGCGTCCTGGTTCCTGGAGCTGTGGGCACTGGTGCCGACACCTGCCAAGGCCGCAAGGGTGCGGGAAGCCACTCTCGCCCGCCTGCTGAAACAGCACCGCATCCGCCGCTTCACCGCGGCCGAGGTGCTGCAGCGGCTGCGTGCGCCGCCGATCGCTGTGGCGCCGGGAACGGTGAGCGCGGCCACGGCTCACCTTGAAGCCGTGGCCGCGCGGCTCCGGCTGGTGAACCGCCAGATCACGGACGCCGATGCTAGGCTCGACCGGCTGACGGAGACGCTTGCCGCGACCGGAGACGCGCCGGGGCAGAGCGGTGAGCAGCGCGACGTGACGGTCCTGAGATCCTTGCCGGGCGTCGGGCGGATCGTCCTCGCCACGCTGCTCGCAGAAGCCTCCGAAGCCCTGCAGC
>CAXTMA010000207.1:0-7600 GCA_964245015.1 uncultured Beijerinckiaceae bacterium
CGCCGCCATCGGCACCCCCGGCCCAGGATGCACCGAGCCCCCGGCGAGGTACAGGCCCGGCACCTTCGTCCGCGCCCCCGCCCTCTGAAAGGACGCCTGCCATCCGTGCGAGGCCGGACCGTACAGGGCGCCCCCCGTCGCCGGGAACAGCCGCCCGAAGCCGCCCGGATCCGTCATCACCGCCGCCTTGGCCTGCAGCGTCAGGCCGCAGCGGTGGAGCACCCGTCGCATCGCCGCCTCGCATCGCGCCATCTCCCCTTGCGATAGATCCCGGCCGTTCGCCGGCGCGTTGACGAGGCACAGCAGCCGTTCCGGCCCGGCCCGGGGCGCGTCGTCGTCGCCGCGATCCTGCGCGCAGACGTAGACCGTCGGCTCGTCGGGCGTGCGGTCGTGCTGGAGGACCGCCTCGAACTCGGCCGGGTAGTCGCCGGAAAAGAACACGTTGTGGCGCACCAGTGGGAAGCCTTCGGCCTTGGCCAGCATGGCGAAGGTGACGGCCGACAGCGAGCGCCGCGTGGTGGGCGGCACGGTGCGGGCGAAAGCATCGCCGAACAGGCCGGCCGTCAGCGCCGCCACGTCGGCGTTCACCACCACCGCATCGGCCGGAAGGCGCTCGCCGCTGTCCATCACCACGCCCGACACCGAGCCGCCGGCGCGCTCGATGCGGCGCACGCCCGAGCCGAAGCGGAAGGTCGCGCCCTGCCGTCCGGCGAGGTCGGCCACGGCCTGCGCCAGCGCCCGCATGCCGCCGCGCGGCAACCACACGCCGGCCCGCTCGACATGGGCCACCAGCATCAGCGTCGCCGGCGCGAGATAGGGCGAGGAGCCGCAATAGGTCGCGTATCGCCCGAACAGCTGACGCAGGCGCGGATCGCGGAAGTGTTCGCCCAGCGCCTTGGCCAGGGTTTCGAAGGGGCTGATCCGGCCAAGCCTGGCGATGCCCGACAGGCCGGAGCGGCTGACGCCGGCGACGAGCTGGTCGAGACGCGGACGCTGCCGGCGGATGAAGGGCTCGTCCAGCGTTTCGAAGATGCCGGCCGCGCGGGCGCAGAACGCCCGGTAGCCGGCCGCCTCGGCCGGGCCGGCGAAGGCGCCGATCGCCTCGACCGATCGCTCCAGGTCGGCGTGGAGGTCGAGGCGCTCGCCCGCGCTCCCGGCGTGGCGGGCGAGGATGCCGGCGCGCTCCAGGTGCAGGTGCGCGTCGAGGCTGGTGCCGGCGTCGGCGAAGATCTCCTCGAAGATCCAGCGCATGGTCAGCACGGTGGGGCCGGCATCCACCGGCTCGCCGGCGCATGAAAGCCGCCGGATCTTGCCGCCCGCCGCCTCGGCCTTCTCGACCACGGTGACGGCGCAGCCCTGCCGGGCGAGGTCAACCGCCGCCGCGAGGCCGCCCATGCCGGCGCCGATCACCACGACTTGCCGCATCAGAACTCGGTCATTTGACGGAATCTGTCCATTTGTCTTGACACTCGCACCTGCAAACCTACCCTGACAAGAAGAAACGGCGCGACCGAACGGAGGAGAGCCGGATGGCGGCAGAACGGATCGAGCAGGCGTTGCAGGCGGCCATCGCCACAGTGGCGGTGCCCTCCTGCCCGCCGCGCCTGCTGGCGGCGATGCACCATGCGGTGTTTCCGTCCGGCGCCCGCGTCCGCCCCAAGCTGACCCTCGCGGTCGCCGCCGCCTGCGGCGAAAGCGACCCGGCCGTCACCGACGCCGCCGCCTGCGCGGTGGAATTCATGCACTGCGCCTCGCTGGTGCACGACGACCTGCCCTGCTTCGACGATGCCGCGACGCGGCGCGGCGTGCCCAGCGTGCACAAGATGTTCGGCGAGCCGCTGGCGGTGCTGGCCGGCGACTCGCTGATCCTTCTCGCCTTTCAAACGCTCGGCCTGCTCGCCCATGCGCCGAACAAGCTGGCGCTGCTGGTGATGACCCTGTCGCGCGCGGTGGGCGCGCCGGCCGGCATCATCGCCGGCCAGGCGTGGGAATGCGAGCCGGCGATCGACCTGCGGCACTACCACCGCGCCAAGACGGGGGCGCTGTTCGGCGCCGCCGCCATCGCCGGCGCGGCGGCGGCCGGCGTCGAGGCGGAACCCTGGCGCGAACTCGGCGAAACCCTGGGCGAAGCGTTCCAGGTCGCCGATGACGTGCGCGACGCCTGCGCTTCGGCTGGCGAGATCGGCAAGCCGATCGGCCGCGATGCCGCGCTGGGCCGCCCCAACGCCGTCGCCGCGCTCGGCCTCGCCGGCGCGGTGACCAGGCTCGAAGCGCTCGTCGCCCAGGCCGCCGCCGCGATCCCGCCCTGCCCCGGCGAGGCTGCCCTGCGCGCGCTGGTGCTGTCGGAGGCCAGCCGCTTCCTGCCGCCGACCGTGGTGCTGCCCGGCGTTCGCCGGGACCTTGGCGCCGTGTCCGCGTGAGCCCGCTGCCCAGCCGGCCCGCGGGCAAGCCGGACTGGCGCGCGCAGGTGTCGGAGGTCCGCAACAGGCTCATCGCCCAGCCCCGCTTCCAGCGCTGGGCGACGAACTCGCCGCTGACCAAGAGGGTGGCGGCGAAGCGGGCCTCGGACCTGTTCGATATCTGCGCCGGCTTCGTGTACTCGCAGGTGCTCTCGGCCGTTGTTGAGCTGAAGCTGCCGGAAAAACTCGCCGGCGGCCCCAAATCGCTCGCGACGCTGGCCGGCGAGTGCGGCTTCGAACCCAAGGCGATGCGGCAGCTGCTGCGCGCGGCGGCGCCGCTCGGCCTCGTCGAGGAACGCGGCTCGAACGGCTCGGGTGACGACAGCTTCGGCCTCGGCGGCCACGGCGCCGCCCTGCTCGGCAATCCGGCGATCGCGGCGATGGTCGCCCATCACGGCGTGCTGTACCGCGACCTCGCCGATCCCGTCGCCCTGTTCAAGACGGGCGCGGCCAACACCGAGCTGTCACGGTTCTGGCCTTATGCCACGGCGGAGGCGCCGGGCGAGCTGGCGAGCGGCGACGTCGCCCCCTACAGCGAGCTGATGTCGTCGTCGCTGGCCCTGCTCGCCGACGACGTGCTCGATTCCTACACCCTGGGCGGCCACGGCTGCCTCCTGGACGTCGGCGGCGGCGGCGGCGACTTCCTGGTGGCGGCCGCCCGCCGCCGCGCCGACCTGCGGGTGATCCTGTTCGACCTGCCGCCGGTGGCCGAGCGGGCGCAGGCCCGCTTCACGGCCGAGGGCCTGGGCGAGCGGGCCAAGGTCGTCGCCGGCGACTTCAAGCGCGACCCCCTGCCGAGCGGCGCGGATGCGGTGTCGCTGGTGCGGGTCGCCCACGACCTCGACGACGATGCCCTGACCGCGTTGCTCGCCAAGATCTGCGCCGCGCTGCCGCCCAATGGCGTGCTGCTGCTGGCCGAGCCGATGGCGGAAACGCCGGGCGCGCGCAAGGTGGCGACCTACTTCACCATGTACCTGCTCGCCGTGCAGCGCGGGCGGCTTCGCTCGATCGGCGAACTGCAGCGGCGCCTCAACGACGCCGGCTTCGCCCACGTGCAGCAGATCCCGACCGCCCGCCCGATGCTGGCGAGCCTGCTGGTCGCGCGCAAGGCTGCCTACCACTATCGTTCGGTGCCGTTGACACAAGGAAGCGTCAGCGTAGGTTGACACTTCCAGGCCCATCCAGGTCGTGAAGCCGCGGGAGACAGTTTTTTTGCAAACATCGGCGATCATCCTCAGCGAACCCCGGCGGATCGGCCTGGGCCCGCTCGGCCTCGTCCCGGCTGGGCCGGCGGATGTCACCGTGGCGCTCGACTTCAGCGCCATCTCTACTGGCACGGAGCGCCTGCTTTACGAGGGCACGATGCCGGCGTTCCCCGGCATGGGCTATCCCCTGGTGCCGGGCTACGAGGCGGTCGGCCGGGTGATCGCAGCCGACGCGGCCGGCACCCTGCCGGTGGGCAGCCGCGTCTTCGTGCCCGGCGCGCAATGCTTCGAGGGCGCGCGCGGCCTGTTCGGCGCCTCCGCCTCGCATCTGGTGGTGCCGGCCGCGCGGGTGCTGGCCGTGCCCGACGTGACGGGCGAGAGCGCCGTGCTGCTGGCCCTGGCGGCCACCGCCTTTCACACCTTCTCCGGCCTCGACGCGGTGGCCCCCGAGCTGATCGTCGGCCACGGCGTGCTCGGCCGCCTCCTCGCCCGCATCGCCATTGCGATGGGCGCCGAGCCGCCCACGGTGTGGGAAACCAACGAGCAGCGGATGGCGGGCGCCGAGGATTACCGCGTGATCCATCCCGATGCGGACAACCGGCGCGACTACCGCGCGATCACCGACTGCTCCGGCGACCCGGCGATCCTGGACAAGCTGATCGCCCGCCTCGCGCCCGGTGGCGAGATCGTGCTCGCCGGCTTCTACAAGGAGCCGCTCGCCTTCGCGTTCCCGCCGGCCTTCATGCGTGAAGCGAGGCTGCGCGTCGCCGCGCAATGGCAGCGCGGAGACCTCGACCTCGTCGGCCGGCTCGCCGCCTCGGGCGCGCTGTTCCTCGACGACCTCGTCACCCACCGGGCGCCGGCCGCCGATGCCGCCGACGCCTACGCCACAGCCTTCGCCGACCCCGGCTGCCTCAAGATGGTTCTCGACTGGAGAGCGATGCAATGAACGCCTTCGCACCCGTCCCCGCCGGCGGCGAGCCGGTCCAAGGACCCGGCCAGGAACCCGTCGATGAACCTGCCGGCGAGAACGACGCGCCCGCCGCCCGCACGACGCAGATCATCGCCATCTACGGCAAGGGCGGCATTGGCAAGAGCTTCACCCTCGCCAACCTGTCCTACATGATGGCGCAGCAGGGCAAGAAGGTGCTGCTGATCGGCTGCGACCCGAAGAGCGACACCACCTCGCTCCTGTTCGGCGGCAAGGCCTGCCCGACCATCATCGAAACCTCCGCCCGCCTCAAGGCGGCCGGCGCCGAGGTGACCGTGTCCGACGTCTGCTTCAAGCGCGACGGCGTGTTCGCGATGGAACTCGGCGGCCCGGAGGTCGGGCGCGGCTGCGGCGGGCGCGGCATCATCCACGGCTTCGAACTGCTGGAAAAGCTCGGCTTCCACGATTGGGGCTTCGACTTCGTGCTGCTCGACTTCCTCGGCGACGTGGTGTGCGGCGGCTTCGGCCTGCCGATCGCCCGCGACATGTGCCAGAAGGTCATCGTGGTCGCCTCCAACGACCTGCAGTCGCTTTACGTCGCCAACAACGTGTGCTCGGCGGTGGAATATTTCCGCAAGCTCGGCGGCAACGTCGGCGTCGCCGGCATGGTCATCAACAAGGATGACCATACCGGCGAGGCGCAGGCCTTCGCGGACCGCGCCGGCATCCCCGTGCTCGCCGCCATCCCCGCCGACGAGGACATCCGCAAGAAGAGCGCGAACTACGAGATCATCGGCACGCCCGGCAACCGCTGGGCTTCGGTCTTCGAGGACTTGGCGGTGAACGTCGCCGAGGCGCCGCCGGTGCGCCCGGTGCCGCTCACTCAGGACGGCCTGCTCGACCTCTTCTCCGGCGACACGGTCGGGCGCGACGTGGTGCTGGTGCCGGCCACCATGGCCGACATGTGCGGCCGCGACTTCGTGGCCAAGCCGTCTCTCGAAGTCGTCTACGACGCGGTCTGAGCGGATGGATTACGACGCGCCCGTGAACGATCACCATGACGTCGCCGAACCGGCCGCAGCCGGCGATGGCATTGGATGCCACGCCGGCAGGGCGGAGATGCGCGCCGCCGCGGCGAAGGCCGGCAAGTCCGACATCCTCGCCCGCTACGCCGCCGACTATCCGCAGGGCCCGCACGACCAGCCGCAGTCGATGTGCCCGGCCTTCGGCTCGCTGCGCGTCGGCCTGCGCATGCGGCGCACCGCCACCGTGCTGTCGGGCTCGGCCTGCTGCGTCTACGGCCTGACCTTCACCTCGCACTTCTACGGCGCCAAGCGCTCGGTCGGCTACGTGCCGTTCAACTCCGAGACGCTGGTCACCGGCAAGCTGTTCGAGGACATCCGCGACGCCGTCCACGACCTCGCCGACCCGGCGAACTACGACGCCATCGTGGTCACCAACCTGTGCGTGCCGACCGCTTCGGGCGTGCCGCTGCGGCTGCTGCCCAAGGCGATCAACGGCGTGCGCATCATCGGCATCGACGTGCCGGGCTTCGGCATCCCGACCCACGCCGAGGCCAAGGACGTGCTCGCCGGGGCGATGCTCGCCTATGCCCGCGCCGAGGCCGAGGCCGGGCCGGTGGCGGCGCCCGATCGCATCGCCAAGGAGATCGCGACGCAGGGTCGATCCGAGCGGCCGGCGGTCGCGCTGCTCGGCGAGATGTTTCCGGCCGATCCGATGGGCATCGCCGCCCTGCTCGATCCGCTCGGCCTGTCCGCAGGTCCCGTGGTGCCGACCCGCGAATGGCGCGAACTCTACGCGGCGCTGGACTGCGCGGCGGTGGCGGCGATCCATCCCTTCTACACGGCCAGCGTGCGCGAATTCCAGGCGGCCGGGCGACCGGTCATCGGCTCCGGCCCGGTCGGCGTCGAAGGCACCGCCGCCTGGCTCGACGCGGTGGGCCAAGCCTGCGGCGTCGCCCAGGCCAGGATCGACGCGGCGAAGAACCGCTTCCTTCCCGCGATCACCGGCGCGCTCGCCGCCAAGCCGATCCGCGGCCGCGTCACCGTGTCGGGCTACGAAGGCTCGGAACTCCTGGTGGCCCGGCTGCTCGCCGAGAGCGGCGCCGACGTGTGCTACGTCGGCACGGCCTGCCCGCGCACCCCGTGGTCGGAGCCCGACCGCGAATGGCTGGACGCGCGCGGCATCCCCGTCACTTACCGCGCCTCGCTGGAGCAGGATGTGCAGGCGATGGAGGCCTTCGCGCCCGACCTCGCCATCGGCACCACGCCGGTCGTGCAGAAGGCCAAGGCGCGCGGCATCCCGGCGCTGTACTTCACCAACCTGATCTCGGCTCGGCCGCTGTTCGGCCCGGCCGGGGCCGGCTCGCTGGCGCAGGTGGTCAACGCCGCCATCGCCGCCAAGCCGCGCTTCGACGCGATGCGGGACTTCTTCGACGGCGTCGGCAGCGGCCACGCCGCCGGCGTATGGGAGGACACCCCCGTCGACCGGCCGGACTTCCGGGCCAAGTACAAGAAGGCGCTCGACATCCAGGCCAAGCGCCGTGCGGCTGAAACGCAGGATCTGGGAGGGCCGGCCTGATGCTGGTCTGGGACCACGACCGCGCCGGCGGCTACTGGGGCGCCGTTTACGCCTTCACCGCGATCAAGGGCCTGCAGGTGGTCATCGACGGGCCCGTGGGCTGCGAGAACCTGCCGGTGACGGCGGTGCTGCACTACACCGACGGTTTGCCGCCGCACGAACTGCCGATCGTCGCCACCGGCCTGTCCGAGGAGGAGCTGGGCAAGACCGGCACGGAAGGCGCGATGCGCCGCGCCCACCGAACCCTCGACCCATCGCAGCCGGCGGTGGTGGTGACGGGATCGATCGCCGAGATGATCGGCGGCGGCGTGACGCCGGAAGGCACCAACATCAAGCGCTTCCTGCCGCGCACCATCGACGAGGACCAGTGGCAGTCGGCCGACCGCGCCATCAACTGGCTGTGG
>CAXTMA010000208.1:0-7566 GCA_964245015.1 uncultured Beijerinckiaceae bacterium
CGCTTGACCGCGCCCGCGCAGGTGAGCTTGGGGCAAGGGTCGTCGAGCCGGTCGTAGACGCGGAATCCGTGCTGAAAGGGGCCAAGCGTCCCGTCGGTGCGGCGGTGGTCGCGCAGCGTCGAGCCGCCGGCGGCGACCGCTTCCAGCAGCACGTCGCGGATCACGGCGGCGAGCTTGCCGGCGCGGGCCGTGGGGGAGCCGTCGCGCCGCGCCAGCGTGCCGGCCGCCCGCCGCGGCGACAGGCCGGCCCGGTGCAGCGCTTCGCAGACGTAGATGTTGCCCAAGCCGGCGATCAGCGATTGGTCGAGCAGGGCCGCCTTGAGCGGCGTCGCCCGTCCGGCAAAGAGCCGCGCCAGGGAGGCGCCGTCGAAGCCGTCGCCGAGCGGCTCAACCCCGAGGCCGGCGAACATGGGATCGGTCAACATGGGGTCGGTGAACATGAGATCGGCGGCGGGCGCTTCGCCCGGCAGCAGCCGCATGAAGCCGAAGCGGCGAGGGTCGTTGTAGACGACGCGCAGGTTGCCCGACAGGGTGAAGACCACGTGATCGTGGCTCGCCCGCGTCGAGCGGGGATGGTGGAAGATGCCGGGCAGTTCCACTTCGTCGGGTCGGGAGCCGTTCTCGATGCGGAACGAGCCGGACATTCCCAGGTGCATCACCAGCACCGCGCCGTCGTCGAGCCGCGCCGCCAGATATTTGGCGCGGCGATCGAGCGCCTCGACCCGCCGGCCGGCGAGGCGGCCGGCGAAGTTCTCGGGAAAAGGAAAGCGCAGGTCGGGACGGCGCTGTTCCACGGCGATCAGCGTCGCGCCGACAAGAACGGGCGCCAGGCCGCGACGCACGGTTTCGACCTCGGGCAACTCGGGCAAGGGGTCAGGTTCCGGTGGCGGGTTCCGCCGATATGGGGAAGATCGAGGGCGCTACCACCACCCCTTGATCTTGAACCAGATGGCCGGGAGCAGCCCGCTGATGGTGATCACGATCAAACCGTAGGCATAGCCGTACGACCAGTCCAGCTCCGGCATGGTCTTGAAGTTCATGCCGTAGAGCGAGGCGAAGAAGGTCGGCGGGATGCCCACCACCGAAACGACGGTGAGCACGCGGAAGACGTTGTTCTGCTCGATGTTGGCAAGGCCGAGCACGGTGTCCAGCATGAACTGCGTCTTGTTGGCGAGGTGTTCCTCGAACTCGCGCAGCGAACGGGTGTCCTGGCCCAGCGTGTCGAGGCGCGCGCCGAAGTCCGGCGTCATCCATTCGCGCCCCTTGCTGTTGAGGAAAGGCACCATCCGGCTCAGGCCGAGCAGGCTTTCGCTGACCTTGGAAAGCAGGTCGCCGTTGGCGCCGACGCTGCGCAGCAGCTTCGCCAGCGCCGCATTGGTGCGCTGCGGCCGTCCGCTCCCGCTTGATCCCAGACCTCGGGTGAAGACCTGATGCGACATGGCATCGAGGTCGCCGCCGATCCGTTCCAGCACGTCGGCGAGCTGGTCGGCGATCATCTCCAGGATGGTCACGGTGGCCCCCAGGCCGCCACCGGACAGCTCGCCCTTGGCGCAGGTCTGGTGCGCCAGGGTTTCAAAGGACGCGAGGTGGGCGTAGCGGACCGTCGCCAGGCGGCTGCGGTTGAGCACGAAGCCGATCGGCGTGGCGCGGGGGAAGCCGTCGGCGTCCTTGGCCGAGGCCGGCATGCTCATGAACAGGCTCGATCCTTCGCTGGACAGGCGCGAGGATGCCTCGATTTCCGACAGTTCGGCCAGCGTGGGAATGCGCGTGTCCATCGCCCGCCTGAGGTGGTCAAGCTCGTCGGGCGTCGGGTCGTAGGCGTCGATCCAGTTGACCTCGTCGGGGACGGCCGCCCCCGGCGCGACGGCGACGGCTTTCTTCAGTCCCGATCCGTAGAACGTCAGCATCGCGGGGTCGCCCTTTCGCCGTCCCGGCCCGGGAGGGTGGGCACCCTTTAGCCCATCGGCACAGGGGAACAGATGTTTATGCCCGACGTTGAGTCGGCGTCCCATGCAAATCCGTCCAAGCAAATCCGTCCGCGGGCCGGATCGTGGGTCGGATCGTGGGCCGAGGCGAATCAATGAGTTCTGACGACATGAAGAGTGCGGCCTTGGATGCTGCTGGGTCGGCCAGATCGTCGGCGCACGATGCGGCCGGCAGCGCGGCGAACCAAGCCTCGTCGGCCGCTTCGCAGGTGGCGGATCAAGCGAAAGGGGCGGCATCCACCGTCAGCCAAGCGGCGGGCGACATGCTTGGCCGGGCCAAAGAACAGGTGCAATCCTTGTCGGATAACCTGCCGGGCAGCGCGTCCGATGCCTACCAGAGCGGGCAGCGCGCCCTGTCGCAGGGTGGCGGCCATGTCGCCCGGCAGGTGGTCAAGCAGCCGATCGAAGCCCTGCTCCTGGCCGGCGCCATCGGCTACCTTGTCGGTTGGGCGACAAGCCGCAGCTAACTCCTGCCAGCCTCGTACGTTGGCACGTGGATTCATAACAGGTCGTCATCAGGAGATGGTCATGAACCGAGCGGTCTGCTCCAGCACCGAGCTGCAGGGCATCTGTCTTCGTTCGCTTAAAGCATGTCCCGGGTTCGAACATGTCAGCGAAATCCTGATACAACCACGCGAAACCCTGGAAGGTGGCACCAACTGGACGCTGGCGGCCGTGCGACCGCGCGTGAGCAACAACGTGCTGCGTGCCGCTCGCGGCACGATCGAGATGCTGCAAACGACCTACGAGTTGATGGCGAGTGAGATGGCCGCGCGGCCGGCTCGGAGGGTTGTGGGCGTCCGCTGACCCGCCGCTCGCCAGTCGCCAGGCCGGCATCACGCCGGCCGCTGGCCGGCACCGGCAAAACGGGTTGCTGGAGCTTCGTCGCGACGAACCGCTGCCCTGGCAGCGTCCCAGCTCGGACGGCCTGCCGCCGGCATGTCATTTCACAACATCGGGCATATGGGAGATTGTGCGGGATCATCGCGTCCGGATAGGTTCTCGCGATCCGGGGGTGAATGCCATGGTCAAGCCAGATGTGAACGAGACGGCTGCGAGCGTGACCGTCTCGACCAGGCCGACACGCCTGCGCACCAGCGACGGCCGCGTGGCATCCGGCGCGCGTCCGCTCGCCCCCTCTGCCGACCGTCACCGAGCAGCGGCTCCCCCCGCCGGGGCTCATGCCGCCCACCACCTCATCAACGAGGAAGCGACACCTGGGGCCGGGGTCCTTTCCAGCCATCTGCCCGGCTCGGGACGGGAAGTGGACGGCGGAGCCGGGTGAACGGGCCGACGGCGCAACCCACCGGTCAAGAGCTGTCGGATCACGCCTCCGAGCCGGTTTTCGCGAGGTTGCTCCCGCAAGGTCGCCCGATCAGGCCGCTCAGTCGAGAAGGCCCTTCATGGTCCGACTTCTGGCATGGACGGCCTCGGCCGCCTGCTGGAGCCCGGCCTCGTTGATGGCGATCTCGCCCACGGCCTCGCTGCCGAGGTGGCGCTGGATCATCTGCCGGGTGATCGCCTCGTCCTCGCTGAGCGTTCCCGTGGCGAGACCAATGATGTGGTCGGCCAGTTCGTTGACCGAGAAGCTCGATGCGGTGGCGGTCAACGGTGCATTGAGGATGAAGCGATCCTCCAGGCCGAGCGCCAGTTCGACCGCCATCAACGAGTCGAGACCGATTTCCGAGAGCGGCACCGTGCGCGCCACGTCCTCGCGGGGGAGCCGCAGCACGCGGGCGATCTCGTCGACGATGAGACCGCTGATGACCTTGCGGGCCTCGTCCGGTGACTGGCTCGCCACCATGGCCGCGATGTCGATCTTTTCCTTGTCGCTCGACGCCACCTCGTCCTGCCCGGCGAGCTTGCGATAGGCCGGCGCCTTCAACACGTTCAGGTGCTGGCGCGCGGCCGACCAGGTGATCGGCGCGATGGCGACGACGGCGTCCTCCGGGCTCGTCGAAGGATTGCCGAGCACGCCGCCCATCAGGCGCAGCGCATCCTGCGCCATCATGCCCTTGATGCCGACGCGGCTCGCCAGAGCGTCGCGCATCGCGCCGGTGCGGGCGAGAACGCCGACGTCCTCGATCGCGCCCCAGGCCACGGCGAGGCCGGGAAGTCCGGCGCGGCGGCGGCGGCGGGCGACGCCTTCGAGGTAGCCGTTGGCGGCGACATAGGCCGCCTGACCTGGGTTTCCGATCAGCGTCGTCGCCGAGGAATACAGGACGAAGTAGTCGAGCTTGAGGTCGCCCGTGAGCCGGTCGAGGTTGTCGGCTCCGGCAACCTTGGGCGCCAGCACCCGCTCAAGCTTCTCGAGCGTCAGATTGGCGATCATGGCATCATCGAGCACCATGGCGGCGTGGATCACGCCGCCGAGCACCGGCAGGTCCCGGCCGAAGCGGGCGAACAGTCTGGCGAGCGCCGCCTTGTCAGCGACATCGAGCGCTTCGGAGCGCACGCGCACGCCGGCGGCCGTGAGCGCGGCCAGCGCTTCCCCGGCCTCGTCCGAAGCCGGGCCGCTGCGCCCGACCAGCATGATGTTGCGCGCCCCCTTGGCGGCGAGCCACTGGGCGGTGGCCATGCCGAAGCCGCCGAACCCGCCGGTGATGAGGTGCATCTTGTCGGCGGACACGTGGAAGCTGTGGCGCGGCCGACCGCTGACGTCGGCGAGGTCGGGCGGGCGCACGACCAGCTTGCCGACGTGACCCGACTGCTGCATCAGGCGGAAGGCTTCCACCGTTTCCGCCGCCTCGAAGACGCGGTAGGGCAGCGGCACCAGGTCGCCCGACGCGAAGAGGCGCATCACCGCCCGCATTAGCAGCCGGCTCGTCGAAGGCTCGTCGATGAGCAGCTGGTCGAGATCGACGCCGAAGTACGACAGGTTGCGCCGGAACGGCCGCAGGCCGATGTGCGTGTTGGCGACGTAATCGCGCTTGCCGAGCTCCACGAAGCGGCCGAACGGGCGCAGGATGTTGATGGACCGCTCCATCGCCTCGCCCGACAGGCTGTTGAGCACAACCGCGACGCCCTCGCCGGTGACGCGCCGCACATCCTCGGCGAATGCGCCCGAGCGGCTGTCGAAGGCGTGCTCGGCCCCCAGCGCGGTCAGCAGGGCACGGCGTTCGGGCGAGCCGGCGGTGGCGATCACCCTGGCCCCGCGCCAGCGGGCGATCTGGATCGCCGCCAGCCCGACGCCGCCGGCGCCGCCGTGGATCAGCACCCACTCGTTGGGCTTCAGCCGGGCACACAGCATCAGCGCGTGATAGGCGGTGAGGAATGCGACGGGGATGGTCGCCGCCATCTCGAAGGACAGATCGTCGGAGATCGGCGACACCACCGAGGCGGCCGTGGTCACATGGGTCGAGAAGGCGTTCTTGGCGAAGGCCATCACCCGCATGCCGGGCTTCAGCCCCTTGACGCCGGGGCCGACCCGCTCGACGCGGCCGGCGCATTCGAGGCCGAGCGTCGGTCCGGCGAAGCCGTGCTCCAGGATCTCCTCCGGCAGCAGCCCGAGGCCGAACATGACGTCGCGGAAGTTGAGGCCGATCGCCTCGACGGCGATCTCGACCTCGTTGGACTTGGGGGCCTGACGCCCGATCGCATCCCAAAACAGCCGGTCGATGCCGGATCCTTCGCCGCGCTTGAGGCGCGCCGCGTCGGCATGGGTGTCACGCCTGGGCGCGCGCGCATCCTGGGTACGGCCGCCCTGAGCCCGGTTCAGCCCGCGCTCGTGAGTCGCCCCCATCTCGAAGCGCAGCACCCGAGTGGTGCCGTTGTCCAGAACGATCTCGGTCTCGTCGGTGCCCGACAGCACCAGGTCGCGCAAACGCTCGGCCAGCATTTCGGGGCGGATCGCCGGGGCGACGTCGATGCGGCGGATATCGAGGGTCGGCACCTCGTTGGCGAGCGTCCGGCTGAAGGCCCAAAGACCGGCGGCGACATCGGCGGCGCGGTCGCTCGACGCCTCGATCGCGCCCGACATCACCAGCCACAGCACGGTCGGCTTCGAGCCGAGGGCGTCGGCGATCCGCTTCAGGTTCATGCATTGGCGCGTCAGGCTCTTCACCGGAGCGAGGCCGGCGTCAGCCCCCTGCACGTCCGAAACGGGCGCGTTGGCGAAGACCACGGCGAAGACCGGCGCTTCGCCGAGGCGATCAGCGTCGATCTCGCCGTCGAGAAGGATCGAGACGTGCAGGCCTGACGAGGCGAGAAGCGTGGCGAAGGCGGAGGTCGGCTGGGCGTCGCCGTCGCCGACGATCAGCGCGGTGCCTGCGCCGTTCCAGATCCGCCGCTCGGCGTCGACCTGCGCGCTCAGCAGCAGGGCCGACCCGGTGTCCAACTCCACCGGGAGGACCTCGGCGCCGCCCAGGCTGACGGCCTGCATGGTTTCCAGCCAGTCGGCCTCGGTCACCGACAGACCGTCGAATGCGCCCTCGTTCCTGGCGTCGCGCTTGGGGTCGTGCTTGCCCTCGCTTGCGGCGAAGCAGGCGTCGAGTCCGAGCACGAGGTCGCGGAAGAAGGACGGCGCCGGCTCGACCGCGGCGAAGATGGCGCCCTGCGCCATCGCCCGCCGCAGCCCGGCCCAGAAGCCGGGCCGGCGTCGATGCTTGTGCAGCACGTTGGCGGCCAGCACGAAATCGAAGCTTGCGGCCGGCACCTCATCCATCGTGTCGAGGAGGTCGATGTCGCCGCGGTCGGCGAAGCTCATGCGGGCCCGCTCCAGGCGGCGGCGGTCGGGGTCGAAGATGGTGAGGCGCGCCTGGGTGCTGTCGCACAAGCGCACGATCTCCGTGCTCAGCGGGCCGAAGCCGATCTGCAGGATCCGCATGGCACGGTCCTTGGGCCAGCTTTTCACGGACCTGCCGGCGAGGTCGGCGAGATAGGCGGCGGCGGCATGCGCCGTCGAGGAGCCGATCTCGAATCCGTCGAGCACCTTGGCCGACAGCGGGCGGCCGATCGTGTCGCCCTTGCCGGCCTCGATGGCGGCGACGGCGGTCATCGTGCTCGCCGCCATCAGCAGTTCGGCCGACAGGCTCTGGTGTTCCAGGGCCACCGCGCGCAGGATCTCGTCGGGATGGGGCAACTGCGCTTCGGGGTCGATGTGGCGCCCGAGCTGGTCCTTGTGGGCGAGGCCGGACCGGTCGAGCGACACCAGCACTTCTTCGAGCCAGGGCTTGACGGAGGCGGGCACGCGCCCGGTGTCCACGATGGCGTCGAGATCGACCAGGTTGGCGGTGGCGAGTTCGCGCGCCGTTTGCAGGGCGAGGCTGGTCGCCCAGCCTTCCAGCAGCACGAAATCGTCCGAGATCGGCCTGTCGGGCGCGACCGCGCCAGCGCGAGGCTCGATCAACGGGTGCCGGAAAGCGGAAAGGGCCAGCGGCCGGTCGAGGCGCGACGACGTCGGCTCGCTGGCCAGGATCGCCGTGGAATAGATGATCTTGCGCACGGCATCGGCCGCCCGCGAGGTGCGGATCGCCTGGAAACGCGCTTCGCGGATGAAGAGAACGACTTCGTTGCTTTCATCGGTGAGGATGAAGTTGGCGATGATGATGCGCTCGTCGCGGCGCAGCACGTCGATGCGCCC
>CAXTMA010000209.1:0-4175 GCA_964245015.1 uncultured Beijerinckiaceae bacterium
AGGCTGCCACGTCGGCAAGGCCGGCGCGGGTCGACAGCGCGTTGATGCGCAGCGCCCGGGCCGGTCCGCCGGAGGTCGGCCGGGCGAGATGCTCCAGCGCGGTGGCGCGGGCGCCGTCCTTGTCGGCGGGCGCCACCGCGTCCTCCAGGTCGAGGATCGTCACGTCGGCGCCGACCTCGCGCGCCTTGGCGAAGCGTTCGGGCCGGGTCGCTGGGGTGAACAGCCAGGAGCGTGAGGGGCGTATCTTCGGGTCGGCGCTCATTGGTGCGCTCCGTTGGCTGCAGGATGAAGGGCCGCGGCGTCCTGCCGCCGGATCCAGGTCGCGATCTCCGGCCAGGTGTCGCCGACCGTGCGGTGCGACATGAACAGGCCGACGTGGCCGCCCGGCACGGTTCGCTGCTCGATCCGCTCGCGCGGCGTGCCGAAGCGGGGCGCGGCGTCGTGAACCTGCGCCGGCGGGGTGATGTCGTCGTCGTGGCCGGCCAGCAGGAACACTGGGCAGGCGATGTCGCCGAGCGATAGCGTCCGGCCGAGGCCGTTGAAGGTACCGGCGCACAGGCGGTTGTCGCGGAACAGCTCGGACACGACCTGGAGGTACCAGCGCCCGGGCAGGTCGATGGGGTGCTCGAACCAGCCGGCGAAGCGTTCCAGACGCTCGCGGAAGTCGGGCTCGCCGGCGTGCTCGTAGAGATGGACATAGCGCTCGACGTACTGCTCGAACGGGTGCATCGCCTTGAAGCCCTGCAGCATGAAGGCGCCCTTCAGCCGCCCGCCGCCCAGCGTGACGAGGCTTTCGAAGAAGCCCTGCGGCAGCACGGCGAGCGACCGCTTGATGAAGCCGTTGCCGGCGTGGAGGTCGAGCGGCGCGCCGGCGAGCACCAGGCTCGCCACCTTGGCGGGGAAGCGCGCGGCGAGCATGGCGCAGGCCCAGCCGCCCTGGCACAGGCCGACGAGGTGGGCGCGGCCGCCGACCTCGTCGATGGCGACGTCAACCTCCGCGAGGTATTCGTCGATGCCGAAGCCCCGCGTCAGGTGGTCGGCGCTCTTCCAGTCCGTCAGGTACAGCGGACCGGCGGCATGGTGCTTGAGGCAGCCCATCAGGCTCTGGCGGGCATGGAAGTCGGCGATCACGGAGTCGTGGCCGGCGAAGGGGGCATGTACCAGGATCGGCAGGCCGCCGCCCTCGCCCGAATAGTCGCGCAACCGGAACGTCTTCAGTTCCAGCGCGACGCGGTTCGGGGTGGCGAAGGCCGTTGCCGGCCCGGTTTCCAGCCTGACGGCCTCGCTCAAGGCTTTCAGGCCGCGCAGGAGGGGCTGCGTCGACAAGGGATCTAAAGGGGCGAAATTGTCAGGCATCGCTCGTTTGCGTCCTGCGGTATGCCACATGGCAAGATATTGCGTCGAAACTTCTGCTGACCAATACCCTGATCGAACAATCTCAATACCTTTGAGGCATATCCGATTATCGACCTTCACCTTTGCTGGTCTCGTCGTGTAACGACCTTTGTTCAGCACTGCTCGTAGCTGCTGATGCTCGGTCAGCGTCATAGAAGCGAAGCACACGGCAGCCGTTCGAGTGGCCGGAACCAGGAGAGAGCTTTTGGAGCTTCGTCACATCCGGTACTTCGTAGCGGTCGCGGAGGAGCGGAACTTCACCCGCGCCGCAGCCAGGCTCGGCATCGGGCAGCCACCACTCAGCCGACAGATCGGAGACCTCGAAGCCGAACTCGGTGCCGCCCTGTTCCGCCGGACGCCGCAAGGGGCGGAGCCGACCGCTGCGGGCCAAGCATTCCTGCCGGAGGCACGCGGCATTCTCGCCGCCGCCGATCGCGCCGCCAAGACGGCGCAGAAAGCCGCGCGTGGTGAGCAGGGCGGCTGCGCCTCGGCTTCACGGGATCGGCTCCCTACAACCCGCTTGTGACCCGGGTAGTGCGCGAGTTCCGGCAAGCTTACGCCGATGTTCTTGTGGAGATGTTCGAAGCCAACACCGCCATACTGCTTGACTTTCTGAACGAAGGCGTAATCGACGCCGCCTTCCTCCGCCCCGGACCGGCCGACCGGCACAGGCCACAGCTCCTTTCCATCGGCGACGAGCCGCTCGTCGCCGTGCTGCCGGCCTCGCATCGCCACGCCGCCGCGGCGCAACTCGACCTGGGCGGACTGGCGCCGGATCCCCTGATCCTGTTCCCGCGAGCGGTTGGACCCAACCTTTACGACCTGATCGTAGCGGCATGCCGGGACGCGGGCTTCGACCCCTTGTTCGGTCAGGAAGCGCCGCAGATCGGCTCCGTGGTCAATTTCGTGGCCGCCGGCTTCGGCATCTCGATCGTGCCGGCAGCGATCCGGCAGATCAAGGTTGAGAGCGTCATCTACGTGCCGCTGGGCGAGGGAACGCCGCGCGCCAATCTTTCGCTGGCATGGCGGCCCGACGAACGTTCGCCCGTCGTCCTCAATCTTGTGACGTCTGCGCGCCGGAGCCTGTTCGAGCAGCCGTGAGGGCCCTGAGCGAAACATGTGTCTCGGCGTGGGGTCTGGACGCCGATAGGCGCCGGGGTCACGTTGCAAACCACTGACGTCGCGAGACATGAGCATCATTTGTGGGGTCACGTCATCGCGCCGAATCACAGTCCGAGCCCCTCGCCGGGCTGTTCGAGACCGACAAGGCCAAGCGCATCGCCAAACCGAGCGCGTCGGCGGCGAGGTAGACGCAAAGTCACCTTCCCTCATCGACGACTCGGCAGCTGGAGCTCGGGACATGGACTGGCATCGCCACGACCGGACCAGGAAGCGCCTTGGCGCCGGCTTCTGGCTTGCTGCCGCGCTGCTCTACTTGGGAAGCGAGCTGGCCGCAGCGTCCGTGTTTTCGCCGCACTACAATTATGCGCGCAATTACATCAGCGACCTCGGCGTCACGGTCTGCGGGACGATCTATGAGGGCCGCGCGATCTGTTCACCGTTTCACGGGCTCATGAACGGCGATTTCATCGTTCAGGGCCTGCTCTTCCCCGCCGCCGCCATCACCGTGTCTCGGTCGATCCCAACCGCAACGAGGCTCGCCTTCATCGCCGTTGCCGTCCTGGATGGCGTCGGTAATGTGTTGCTCGGGTCCTTTCCGGAAAACATGCCCGGACAGTTCACCGGCGCGTTGAGCGACCATGTCCTCGGGGCGTTGCTGGCGATCGTTTGCGGCAACGGGACCGCCCTGATGTCAACCTCGATCTTCCGGAACCTTGGATTACCCCGGATTCATCGGTGCGCGAGCATGCTCCTTCCACTCACGGCTGCCGTGTCGCTTGCGATGTTGATCGGAGCGCGCAGGTCGGGAACCATGAACGTCTTGCCCGACGCGGTTTGGGAAAGGACCAGCGTCTACGCGATCACCGGTTGGGAAGCGCTGACTGCTTTCTGCCTGTTGGGCGAGGCGCGTAGCCGGTAGCCCGTAGAACTCGCCTCGCGAACTCTCGCCGTGGCGGCATCGAAAAGCAGGACGAGTGGCGTGGAAGTCCGCGGTGGTGTCGTGGCACCCTGGCGAGGCCAGGTCTTTCCAGCCCTGACATCCGTGCTACGCGTCTGAGGACGACGACGAAGAGGTCGACGCGCGACAGGCAGCGGCTTCGGTGGGGCACTCGACTGAAAGCGATCAAGCCGTTCCTGATCGGGTCAGGCTGTTCGTATCGCGCGCGCTTCGAATCTCATAGGGCCCTTGCTGAAAGGAGACGGTCTGATGTCCTTGGCCTCCCGATCCACGTCGGACCGCATCCGCACCGGCATGCGCCTGATCCTCGCGGCGTTCTACTTGGCTGCCGGCATCTTCCATCTTCGCATGACGGACACCTTCGCTGCCATTGTTCCGTCCTGGGTGCCCGACCCGCACCTCGTCGTACTCGCCACGGGTTGCTGCGAACTCGCGGGCGCCCTCGCCCTGCCGGCCCCCCGCCTGCGCCGGCCCGCCGGGATCATGCTGGCGCTCTACGCGGTGTGCGTCTTCCCGGCCAACATCAACCAGGCGGTCAATCACATCGCGATCAACGGGCGGGTGTTCGGCTGGAGCTATCACGTGCCGCGACTAGCCGCGCAACCCGTGCTGATCTGGTGGACCCTGTTCTGCTGCGGGATTGTGGACTGGCCATTCGACAGCTTGCGCCATGAACAGAGGCGGGTGGGGCAAGCTTGAT
>CAXTMA010000209.1:4185-7562 GCA_964245015.1 uncultured Beijerinckiaceae bacterium
GCGCCGGGGTCACGTTGCAAACCACTGACGTCGCGAGACATGAGCATTATTTGTGGGGTCACGTCATCGCGCCGAATCACACACGGGCGGCATCAGTTGAGCTTCAGGGCATGGTCGTTCGGCTTGCGCGTCGGCAAGGCATCGCAAAAGTCATGACGGGTCGCTCCATCGAGTTGCTCCATAGACGTCTCGCCTTCACCGCTTCGTGCCCATGCCTGCCGATGTGGGGCATTGCGACCGCATCGGCCGGCGGTCGTTCGTGATCCGCGGCATGCCGGTCGACGGCCGCACGTCGTTAAGGATGGCCGGAAACGCGCGGAGCCGGTCCGAGGCCGGCCTGCTATGATCCCGGCATGCGTCACGCGTCGGCTCCCCACCAGGACACCTCGATCCGGCGCTACCGGGCCAAGCGCGACTTCGCCCGCACGCCCGAGCCGTCACCGCGGACGGCGAAGGCCGGCTCGGCGCTGCGCTTCGTCGTGCAGAAGCACCACGCCCGCAAGCTGCACTGGGATTTCCGGCTGGAGCACGACGGGGTGCTGTGGAGCTGGGCGGTGCCGAAGGGACCCTCGCTCGACCCCGCCGACAAGCGGCTCGCCGTTCACGTCGAGGACCACCCGCTGGATTATGCCGGCTTCCACGGCGACATCCCGCCCGGCAATTACGGCGCCGGCACGGTCGAGATCTGGGACGAAGGGACCTGGACGCCGCACGGCGAGCCGGCGGCGGACATGGGGGCCGGCGAGATCAAGTTCGCGCTCGCCGGAACGCGTCTGCGCGGCAGCTTCGTGCTCGTGCGCATGCGCCGGCGCGGCCGGGAGAAAGCCGAGAATTGGCTGCTGATCAAGGAGCACGATGCCGCCGAGCGCGCCGGTGCCGATGCGGAGGCGCTGGAAGCGACACCGGCGCCGGCGCCGCGAAGGGTGTCGGAGAGGGCGAAGCCGGCCGCCGTGCGCCGTACCGCAACGGCAGCGGCGCGCGAAGCGACGCCGGCCGAACCCTCCCGAGGCAATCCGGCAGGCTCCCGAGCAAGTACCGTGGTGCATGCGCCCGCCGCCGCTCCCGCAAAGCCACCGCGACGCGGCGCGCCGGCCGCCGGAGCGGAACAGGCCAGCCTGCCGCACGATCAGAAGCCGCAGCTGGCGACGCTGGTCGACGTGCCGCCCGACGGCGCCGGCTGGATCAGCGAGGTCAAGTTCGACGGCTACCGCCTGCTGGCGTGGAAGGATGGTCGCGACATCCGCCTCGTCACACGCAACGGACAGGACTGGACGGGCAAGCTGCCCGACGTCGCCCGCGCGCTCGGCAAGCTGACGCCGCGCACCCTGCTGCTCGACGGCGAACTGGTGGCGCTGCGCCCGGACGGGCTGTCGTCGTTCGCCAGCCTGCAGGCGGCGCTCGGCAACGACGGCGACCGGCGCAGCCTGTTCTTCTACGCCTTCGACCTGATGCACCTCGACGGCTGGGACCTGCGGCCGTGCCGCCTCGCCGACCGCAAGGCGGCGCTGCACGCGCTGTCGGACTGGCGCGGGGTGCTGCGCTACAGCGACCACCTCGCCGGTGAGGCTGGCCGGGTTCGCCGCCAAGCCTGCGCGATGGGGCTGGAAGGGATCGTCTGCAAACTCGCCGACGCACCCTACCGCGGTACCCGCTCGCGCGACTGGCTCAAGGTGAAGTGCCAGGGGCGCGAAGAGTTCGCCGTGCTCGGCTGGACGCCGCCCGCCGGCAGCCGCGGCGGCTTGGGCGCGCTGCACCTCGGCTTCCGCGACGGCGAGAACCGGATGCACTACGTCGGCGGCGTCGGCACCGGCTTCAGCGACGCCGAGCTGCGGGCGCTGCGGCGCAAGCTGTCGCCGCTGGCGAGCACGCCGCCCGCCGACCTGTGGCTCGCCGGCGACCCGCCCGAGCCGGCGATCCGCTGGGTGCGCCCGGAGCTCGCCGCCGAGATCCAATTTCCCGGCTGGACCGGTTTCGGCCGGCTGCGCCATGCCGTCTACCTCGGCCTGCGCACGGACAAGAGCGGCGACGAGGTCGTGCGCGACACGCTGCCCGAGCCCGGCGTCGCCCGGCAGCTGTGGACGCCGCGGGCGCGGGCATCCGGATCGATCGTACGCGCGGCGGCGCCGAACCGGGACAGTGTCGGCAGCGCACAGGTCGGCGACGTGACGCTGACCCACGCCGACCGCGAGCTGTGGCCGGGGATCAGCAAGCGCGACCTCGCCGCCTACTGGGAGGCGGTGGCCGCGACGGCGCTGCCCGGCATCGCCCATCGTCCGCTGGCACTGCTGCGCTGCCCCGACGGCATCGACGGCCAGCGCTTCTTCCAGAAGCACGGCGCGGCCGGCATGCCGAAAGCGATCCGCGGCGCCGAGGTGCCGGAAGGACCCTACCTCACGCTCGACGATGCCGCCGGCCTGCTCGCCTGCGCGCAGATCGCGGCCGTCGAGCTGCACGGCTGGGGTGCGGCCGAGGTCGATCCCGGCCGTCCCGATCGTCTCGTGTTCGACCTCGATCCCGGCGAGGGCGTGCCGTTCGCCGATGTCATACATGCCGCCAACGATGTTCGGGCGCGGCTGCAGGCGCTCGGCCTCGCTTGCTTTGCCCGCACCACCGGAGGCAAGGGCCTGCACGTCGTGGTGCCGCTTCGCCCGACCGCCGGCTGGGCGGCGGTGACCGGCTTCGCCAAGCGCTTCGCGCAGGCGATGGAGCGGGACGCCCCGGACCGCTACGTCGCGACGCTGCCCAAGGCGAAACGGCGCGGCCGCATCCTTGTGGACTGGCTGCGCAACAAGCCCGGCGCCACGGCCGTGGCCTCGTTCTCGCCCCGCGCCCGGCCCGGCGCGACGGTGGCGACGCCGCTGGCGTGGCGCGAGCTCGGCCCCAGGCTCGACCCGCAGGCCTTCACCATCCGCACCGTGCCGCAGCGCCTCAAGCGGCTGAAGGCCGACCCCTGGGCCGGCTTCGCCACCACCGATCAAATCCCGCCCGAGGAGACACCCTGATGGCGCAGCACCCGATCTGGCGCGGCACCCTGCGCCTCGCCCTCGTTTCGTGCCCGATCGCCCTCCATACCGCCCATGCCAGGGCCGAGGAGCTGCACTTCCACTTCATCAACCCGAAAACCGGCAACCGCGTGCGCACCCTGACGCTCGACGCCGGCACAGCGAAGGAGGTGCACCGCGGCGATCTGGTTAAGGGCTACGAATTCGAAAAGGACACCTACGTGCTGCTCGACGACACCGACTTCGAAAGCGCCAAGATCGACAGCTCGGCCGTGCTCAACGTCGACAAGTTCGTGCCCGCCGACGCGATCGACCCCGTCTACTACGACGGCAGCTACTACATGGTCCCGGACGGCGAGGCCGGACAGGACGTCT
>CAXTMA010000210.1:0-7513 GCA_964245015.1 uncultured Beijerinckiaceae bacterium
TCTGCAGCGCGTCGAAGGTGCCTTCCTTGTCCTCCTGCATGTCCTTGGAATAGGCCAGCGGCAGGCCCTTCATCACCACCAGCAGGCCGCTGAGCGCCCCGATCACCCGGCCGGACTTGCCGCGCACCAGCTCGGCCGCATCGGGATTGCGCTTCTGCGGCATGATGGAGGAGCCGGTCGAGAACTTGTCGGACAAGGCGGCGAAGCCGAATTGCGGCGTCGCCCACAGCACGATCTCCTCGGCGAAGCGGCTGAGATGGGTCGCGCAGATGGCGGCGGCGGCGAGCGCTTCCAGCGCGAAGTCGCGGTCGGACACGGAGTCGAGCGAGTTCGCCGTTGGCCGGTCGAAGCCGAGCGCCTGCGCGGTCATGTGCCGGTCGATGGGGAAGGAGGTGCCGGCCAGCGCGGCGGCGCCGAGCGGGCATTCGTTCATCCGGGCCCGCGCGTCGCGCAGGCGCCCGCGGTCGCGCCCGAGCATCTCGACGTAGGCGAGGAGGTGGTGGCCCAGCGTCACCGGCTGCGCGCTCTGCAGGTGGGTGAAGCCCGGCATCACGTCGCCGGCATGGTCGAGCGCCCTGGCGGCGAGCGCGCGCTGCAGTCCGGCGATCTGCTCGCCCAGCGAATCCACCGTGTCGCGGACCCACAGCCGGAAGTCGACGGCGACCTGATCGTTGCGCGAGCGCGCGGTGTGCAGGCGGCCGGCCACCGGGCCGATCCGCTCGGCGAGGCGCGCCTCGATGTTCATGTGAATGTCTTCGAGCGAGCGCTCGTAGATGAAGGTGCCGTTCTCGATTTCGCCACGGATGCCGCGTAGCCCCTCCGCGATGGCGGCGGCATCCGCCTCGTTGACGATGCCCGTTTTGGCCAGCATGGCGAGATGGGCGAGCGATCCCGCGATGTCCTGGGGCGCGAGCTTGCGGTCGAAGCCGATCGACGCGTTGATCTCTTCCATGATCGCGTCGGGGGCGGAATCGAATCGCCCACCCCACATCCTGTTGCTCATGCCCGAATCCCCTCAACCCAAGAAGGCCGCATGACGACGCCCGACGGCACGACACCCGAAAGCCAGAAGCTCAGCCAGGTCGGGCCGGACAAGGTCGGCCCGCCCGGTCCCGAGCCGGCGTTCCGGATCCGTCCCGGCGGGAGGAGACTGGGGATCGCGGCGACCGTGCTCGCCGGCGTCTTGGGCTTGGGCGCGCTCGGCTTATACGGGATCACGCGCGCGGCCGGCAAGCACGCGGCGCACACCGGCGCCTGCGCGCAATCGCTTGATCTTGCGACGGCGGTCGATCCGCTGGTGCACGGCGAAATCGCCGCCCTGACCCCGGCGTCGCGCTCCAACGACCTCGGCGCCATCGCCTTCGACGATGCGGAGGGCCGCAGGACCACCGTGGCCGCGTTCAAGGGCAAGGCGCTGTTGCTCAATTTGTGGGCGACGTGGTGCGTGCCCTGCCGGGCGGAAATGCCGGCGCTGGACAGGTTGCAGGCGCAGTTCGGTTCCGCCCGCTTCACCGTGGTGCCGGTTTCCATCGACCAGAACAGGCTGGAGCGGGCGCGCGGCTTCTTCAAGGAGATCGGGGCGACGAGCTTGCCCTACTATGCCGACGCCAGCGCCGACATCCTGCGCGCCTTGAACGGCAAGGGCTTGCCGACAACGGTGCTGATCGGCGGCGACGGTTGCGAGATCGGCACCATGGCCGGCCCGGCGCAGTGGGACGCGCCCGAAGCCAAGGCGCTGATCGAAAGGATCGCGCCCGCCGCGCCGAGCTGACCTCACGCGTCCGGCGCGGCCGAACGCAGGGCGGCCAAGTGCAGGGCGGCGGACTCGGGCGAATAGCAGCACAGCACGATGCGGGCGAAGCCGGCGCCGTGCGCCCTCACCGTGTCGACGGCGATGCGCGCGGCCGGTCCGGGCGGGAACCGGTAGATGCCGGTCGAGATCGCGGGAAAGGCGATGGTGGTCGCGCCCGCCGCCCGCGCGACCTCCAGCGAACGGCGATAGCACGAGGCCAGCAACCCGCTCTCGCCGTGACCGCCGCCGTTCCACACCGGGCCGACGGTGTGCACCACGAAGCGAGCCGGCAGCTTGTAGCCCCGCGTCAGCTTGGCATCACCGGTCTTGCAGCCATGCAGGGTCATGCACTCGGCCACGAGTTCTGTGCCGGCGGCGCGGTGGATCGCGCCATCGACCCCGCCGCCGCCGAGCAGGCTCGTGTTGGCGGCGTTGACGATCGCATCGACGGCGAGGGTGACGATGCTGCCCTCCACCACCTCGATCATGCGGCGTCCATCAGGCCGGCGGCAACCTCAGGCCCGGGTCGGCTGCTTCACGGGAATGCCCTGCTCGGCCAGATGCGCCGACAGCTCGCCCGACTGGAACATCTCGCGCACGATATCGCAGCCGCCCATGAACTCGCCCTTGACGTAAAGCTGCGGAATGGTCGGCCAGTTCGAGAACTCCTTGATGCCGTTGCGCATCTCGTCGGACTCCAGGACGTTGACGCTTTGAAAGGGCACGTCGAGGTAGTGCAGGATCTGCACGACCTGGGACGAGAATCCGCACTGCGGGAACTGCGGCGTTCCCTTCATGAACAGCATGACGTCGCTGCTCGCGACGGCGGCCTTGATGGTGTCTTGCGCGGACATGAGGATCCTTTCCTGAAACGGTGACGCTGTACTTAAGCTTTCCGCGTCAGCGTTTGAAGCTGCAGCGCATGCAGGGCGGCGCCCATATGCTGACCGATCGCCTTGTAAACGAGCTGGTGCTGCTTGAGCTTGCTCAGGCCGTTGAACGCGGCCGAGGTGACGATCGCCGACCAATGGTCGTCGTCGCCGGCGAGGTCGATGAGTTCCACCTCCGCATCCGGCAGCGCGGCCTTGATCAGGCGGTCGATCTCGGCGGCGGGCATCGGCATGACGGGTCCTTGAAAAGACTGGCGGGGCGGGGATTGGCGGCGCGTCGCGACGGTTCTTCATACAGCCAATGCGACGCGCGCGCGACCCCGTCGTGTTTCGGCTCGGGATCCGATGGTTCCAACGCCGGCCAAGGCGCGCAACCGCGCAAGCGCCTTGCCACTCTGCGCCTTGTACAAGGTGATCCGACGCGTTCTTGAGAGCGCGGGATAAGCCCCGCGTGTGACGCGGTTCGTGGCATAAACAACGCGAAGCACCAGGAAAGCGGAAGGACGTGCAACCGGAGATAGCAGACGCCCCGACTCACCCGCAAGGAGTTTGGCGCCGCGCACTGCGGGACTGTTTCGTTCTCCCCTGCGCTCGGGATTGGCCCAATGCTCCGCCGTGCTGTTTACGCGCTCGCACTGATGACGGCGTTGTCGGGCTGCATCGCCAGCGACAACAACCTGACGCTTGAAACGGTGAACTCCTTCAAGCTGGTGGACGTCGCCGTCACCTTTCCGCCCGACGCGAACCTGAACTACACCAAGGCGGAAGACGAACTGGCCCTGAGCAAGGGTGTCTCGCCCAACGATCCCGGGCAGGTCGAGGCGCTCGTGAAGACGCCGGACGGCATGGCCTTCATCCAGGCCAAGGCGCGGATCCGGATGCAGGAGGCGGTCCGCAGGGATGTCGCCCCGATCCTGCAGGGCGCGCGCCCCGTCCGGGTGGAGGTGGCCGTCACGGCGATCGATGTGCCGGGCACGGTGCGCTCCGTCCTGCTTTCGGGAACCGCGACGCTGCAGGCACGCATCAGGCTCGTCGACGCGGCGACCGGGCAGGTTTATTCCGAATTGCCGAAGCAGTCCGAATTCGCCGGGCGCGCCGGTGGCGTCGTCGGCACCCTCGTCCAGGGCGCCCTCGAAGACGGCGGCCATGTCGACGAGCCCTAACAGAGACTTTGCGAGATGCAGGCCAAGGACTATGTGGCGTGGCTGCAACGCGCCCGGCGTCCGGGGACATAGCGCCTCGACGGAGAGGGAAGGGCGCGGTCGCCAAGGATTGCGACGTGCTCCCTGCCTTCTCCCCTGGCCTGCCGCCGCCGAACGTGGTGGAACGCGGCGGCCATGCTTCGAAGCCAACACCTCGCCGGCCGCGTCCGCCATCACGCGCTGGCCGTCTTCGCCCTCAACTCCGGTCCGTTGCCCCGGTCCGCCATGTTGCGGTCCGGTTGCGCGATCGGCTCGGGCTTCGTCCTGTTCCTGGCGTTCGGCCGGCCGGAGGCGGCGGTGCTGTGCGCCTTCTTTTCCAACTTCCTGTGCTTGTGCGACCGCGCCACCCATGTCGTCACGCGGGTGGGGGTGCAGGGGATCGGCGCCGTGCTGTTCACCGCCGCCGGCGCGGTGGGCCTGGCCGTCGTCGGCCACGACGGGCTGATCCTCGCCACCGTGCTGGTCACCGCAATCGGCGCCGGCTTGGTCCACGGCACGGCGCCGGGCATCGAGGCGGTGCCGCGCTTCGCCCTGTGCTGCCTGATCGTGGCGGCCTTCGTGCCGCTGGACATTGAAGACTGCCTCGCCGCCATCCTGCTCGGCACGGCGATCTGCGTCGCCACCGTGATCCTCGACGATTATGCCAGGAACGGCCGGCGCGGGCCCTACATGGCGCGGGTGCGCGCCAACGCCAAATACCCCGGGCCGCGCTTCAGCCTCGTCTACGGCTGCGCCGCCGCCAGCGGGCTCGGCATCGGCCTCCTTTGGGGCGGGGTGCGCCCATACTGGGTCACGGTGACGACGCTGCTCGTGATGCAGCCCGACCGGCGCGCCAATACGGTGCGCGTGCTGCAGCGCTTCCTCGGCACGCTGGCCGGCGTGGTGACGGCCTTCGCCGTCGTGCGCGCCCTGCCGCCGGCCTTTCGCGAGGGCGGCCTCGTCGGGCTGATCCTCCTGCTGCCGTTCACCTGGCCGCTCGGCTATGACCGCAACTACGCGCTCGGGGTCGCCGTTCTCGGCGCCTGGGTGCTGCTGGTCATCGACTCCGCCCTGCCCAGCGCCGAGCTGGCGACGCCGCTGTTCCTCACCCGCCTCTCCGACACGGCGATCGGCTGCGCCGTGGCGCTCGCCGGCAACTTCGCGGTGTTCGAGGCGGGGGAAGAGGGATAGGTCTGGCGCCGGAGGCGAGCAGGTCGCCGCGGGGTGAAGCGCTCACTGCTGCGCGACGCACACGCCCTGCCGCTCGCCGCACCGCGCAGCTCGCCGCCGAGCGCGATGCCCAAGAACGATACTTAAGCGCGCAGCCGGAGCAAGGGCGAGGCGCTGGGATCGGGGAGCGTACGCAGTCCTGGCTGAACCGCTTCCGCGCGGTGCCGATCGGCGGGAACGGGAAGCCTGAGAACGACTTCGCCCTGCCGCACTCCGCCTTTGGTTGTCAGCTGACGGCTATTCGTTTCGAGATCATGCTTCGCAGCAGGACGGCGGCCCCTGCCGCATTTGCGGGGGCCTCGCATTCGGCGCCAGGGCCGCGCCCGGACGACGACATGCATAAATGTCACCTGCTCCAGAATGCATGGGCTTCAGGTGATTTCCCTGCTTGCGCGTTCCGCGCGCGGCCTTCTAGGGTCGCGCGACCCTGCCCTCGGCGGCATTTCGGATCATGCGTCGCTTCACGACCTGCGGCCTCTTCCTCTGCATCCTGGCTCTCTGGATGCAGCTGCTCGCGCCGGCTGCCGCTTTGCCGACGCAGGACACGGTCGACCCGTTCTCGGTCATCTGCTCTCATGCGCCGTCAGGCCAGGGCATGCCCACCCAGGGCGACCACGGGCACCAGCATGAGCACTGCCTCCTCTGCCAGGCCGCTTTCCAAACCCCGTCGCTGAACGATCGAACGCCGATCGTCGCGCCGATGCCTCCCGTGGTGCGACGCCTTGCGTGGCGTCCAGGGCTCGCCCGCGCGCCTCCGACGAGCGCATCGCGGCGGCCGCAACCTCGGGGACCGCCCTCCCTCCTTTGACGTCAGCCCGTCCAGGTCCGGCGACGCGCCGGCCTGCCTGCTCGTCTTCAAAGGAAACCTCCGATGTCCATCCGTTTCCGGGTTCACCCGTGGCGCGCCTTCGCGGCGGCCGTGACCGTCCTGCCGCCACTTGCATTCAGTCCAGCAGCGCACGCCCACACCATCGTCGGCAACCGGGTCTTCCCCGCGACGCTGACCATCGACGATCCCGGCGTCAACGACGAGTTGGCGCTGCCGACCTTCTCCCTTCTCACAGCCCAGAACCCCGACGGCACGGCCGGGCCGACGCAGTTCATGCTGGGGGCTGAGCTGCAGAAGACGATCACGGCCGACCTGTCGATCTCGATCGGCTCGGCCGGCGTGACCTTCCAGCGCAACCCGCGCGCCACCGGCCTTTCCAACATCGAAACGGAGCTGAAGTACGTCTTCTTCCAGAGCCCCGAACACGAGTTCATCGTGTCGGGCGCCGTCAACGTCGAGATCGGCGGCACCGGCAGTTCACAGAACTCCGCCCTGCCGGCCGACCCTTTCTCGACCGTGACGCCGCTGGCCTTCGCCGGCAAAGGCTTCGGCGACTCCTCCATCGAGGCGCTGCGGCCCTTCGCGGTCACGGGGCAGGTCGGCTACGCCATCCCTACCGCGTCGAGCAACGCCGACGGCAGCCTCAACCCGACCTTCCTCACCTACGGCGGCTCGATCCAATACAGCCTGCTGTACCGCAACGCCTTCGTGAAGGAGGTGCCGGAGCTGTTGCGCAACCTGATCCCGGCCTTTGAGGGCGTGTTCAGCACGCCGGTCGCCAACATCGCCCATGGCGACCCCAGCGATTTCTCCCCGCACGATACCACGGGGGTGGTCGGCCCCTCGCTGTACTACGTCGGCCGCAACTTCGAGGTCGGCGTGATGGCGCAGGTGCCGATCAATCCGACCAGTGGGCACCATCCCGGCGTGCTCGCCATCGTTGATTTCTTCCTCGACGACATCGCCCCCGACACGATCGGCAAACCCTTGTTCGGGGCGCCGCAGTCCCGCTCCGTCAACCGATGAGGATCCGACCGATGACATCCACCAACGCGAAGCGCGTCGCCTCGCTTTCGCTCGCGACGCTCGGCGTGCTGGCGCCCATCGCCGCGCATGCGCACGCCTTTCTCGACCATGCGACGCCCGGCGTCGGCGCCACCGTCGGCACCTCGCCGAGCGACCTCGAACTGAGTTTCACCCAGAACGTGGTGGTGGCGCTGTCGAGCGTCAGCGTGGCGGGGGCTGACGGCGCCGTCCCCATCTCGAAACCGACCGCTGCGATCCCCGACACGCTGCGCGTCCACCTCACGCGCGCTCTGCCGCCTGGCACCTATACCGTGACCTGGCGCGTGGTGTCGGTCGACACGCACCCCACCTCGGGAAGCTTCAGGTTCACCGTGCGGCGCTGAGCCACCGGAGCACCGGACCCAACACCGGATCCGGTGTTCTAGAGCATCGGACCCTGAAACGGGTCCGGTCCGATGCTCTAACCTGTTGTGTCGCATCGGATTTATCCGAAAACCGCTGCGCACTTTTCGGTCCGATGCTCTAACCTATTGTGTCGCATCGGATTTATCCGAAAACCGCTGCG